>JAEKLZ010000488.1 GCA_019508225.1 Inquilinus limosus
AGATCGCGCCCTTGGCCTCCAGCGTCTCGACCACGAAGCGGTTGTGCACGATCTCGTGCCGGACATAGACCGGGGCACCGTATTTCTCGATCGCCTTCTCGACGATCTGGATGGCGCGGTCGACGCCGGCGCAGAACCCCCGCGGCGAGGCCAGCATCACCGTCAAGGACGGCCGCGCGTCCCGCGCATCCGCGCCTGCGCTTGTGCCAGCCTGTGCCATTTCCTATGGTCCTGAACCCGTTGTTGAAGGAGAGGGCGATGCCCGCCGAAGTTTCGCGCCGCGACCCTAATATAGGTGGTCTTCCAAGAAAAGCGCGGTACGGCGTCTCAGGTCGTCTCGTTCGGAGCCGAATCTGGGCCGGCGCCTCTCTCTTGCTGCTGGCAGGACTATCAGCCTGTGGTGGCGAGAATGCGGCGCAGCAGGCCGGGCTGCGCTGCCCGCAGATCGTCATCCCGCAGGACGCGGCGATCTACGACGTGGTGCGAAACAACAGCACCAGCCCGAAGGACGTGCTGGTCGAAGCCCGGATCACCAACACCCGGGGCGGCTGCACCTATGCCGACAAGTCGGTGACGATGAACGTCAATGTCGAGTTCACCGCCTGGCGCGGCCCGGCGGCGTGGCTGGAGAAGGATGTCCCGGCGCAGTATTTCGTCGCCGTCACGGACGCGCAGGACCGGATCCTGAACAAGGCCACCTTCGACGTGAAGATCCCGGTGCCCCGGCTGCAGGTCACCCCGAAGGACACCGTCCAGGAGCCGCTGGAGCAGGTGATCCCGGTGTCCAGCCCGCAGGAGGGCGGCTCCTACAAGATCATGATCGGCTTCCAGCTGTCGCCGCAGCAGCTCGAGTTCAACCGGCACCGCAACGATCCGCGCACGCCCGGCGCCGCCGCCCAGGCCGCCGGCCGCAGGACCATCGCCCCGGTGGTGCCCGATCCGCGCGACCCGGACACCAGCGCCCCGCCGCAATGAGACATGACGGAAGCAGGCCCGTAACCGTCGCGGATTGACTTTTCCGGCGCGCCGGACGAGTGTCCGGCCAGCGCATAGATACGGCCTACGACCCTGGCGGGAGAGACTGGAACCGCGTCACCGCGGAACCGGCGCCGAAGGAGCAAACGCCCCGGAAACTCTCAGGCCAAAGGACCGTCAGGGTAAGGCACTCTGGAGAGCAGGCAGCGGCGCCAGCCGCTGCCTCACCGATGGGGTAAGCCGGACAGGGTTCCCGGCGATTCTCTCAGGTCCCAGACAGAGGGGGTGGCGCGCGGGAATGGTCCCGCACGCCCACCTTTTGTCTGTGAGGACCGGGACACGTGACCGATACCCCCCTGCTGCGCACCCCGCTTTACGACCTGCATGTCGAGCTTGGCGGCAAGCTGGTCCCCTTCGCCGGCTACGAGATGCCGGTGCAGTATCCGCTGGGCATCCTCAAGGAACACCTGCACACCCGGGCCGAGGCCGGGCTGTTCGACGTCAGCCATATGGGCCAGGCCTGGCTCGAGGCCGCGCCGGGCGAGGACGCGGCCGCGCTGATCGAGACCCTGCTGCCGGGCGACATCGCCGGCCTGGCGCCGGGCCGCATCCGCTATTCCCTGCTGCTGGACGACGAGGGCGGCATCCTCGACGACCTGATGGTCACCCGCACCGCCGACCCGGCGCGGCTGTTCCTGGTGGTCAACGCCGCCTGCAAGGATGCCGACTTCGCCCATATCGCGGCCCGGCTGGCCGGCCGCGCCCGGCTGGTCCGGCTGGACGACCGCGGCCTGATCGCGCTGCAAGGGCCGAAGGCCGCCGCCGTCCTGGCCCGCCACGCCTTCGGCGCCGACGCCCTGGCCTTCATGGAATCCGGCACCTTCGCCCTCGACCGGGTGGAATGCATGATCAGCCGGTCCGGCTACACCGGCGAGGACGGGTTCGAGATCTCGGTCCCGGCCGAGGAGGCCGAGCGCGTCGCTCGCGCGCTGCTGGCGGAGTCCGAGGTGGCGCCGATCGGCCTGGGCGCCCGCGATTCGCTGCGGCTGGAGGCGGGCCTGTGCCTCTACGGCCACGACATCGACACCACCACCACCCCAGTCGAGGCCGGCCTGTCCTGGACCATCGGCAAGCGCCGCCGGGCCGAGGGCGGCTTCCCCGGCGCCGCCCGCATCCTGCAGCAGCTGGCCGACAAGCCGGCGCGCAAGCGGGTCGGCATCAAGCCCGAGGGCCGCGCCCCGGCCCGCGAGGGCACGCCGGTCCTGGCCGCCGACGGACGCGAGATCGGCCGCGTCACCTCCGGCGGCTTCGGCCCCTCGGTCGGCGGCCCGGTCGCCATGGGGTATGTCGAGGCCGGCTTTGCCGCCGCCGGCACGGCCGTCAGCCTTCTGATCCGCGACAAGGCGCATCCGGCGACGGTGGCCGCGCTGCCCTTCGTTGCCCCGAACTTCCACCGCTGAGCGAACAGGGAGCCAGCATCATGAGCACGGTTTACTTCACCCAGGACCATGAGTGGATCCGCGTCGATGGCGACATCGCCACCGTCGGCATCACCGATTTCGCCCAGAAGCAGCTGGGCGACGTCGTCTTCGTCGAGCTGCCCGAGGCTGGCCGGACGCTGGACGCCGGGGACCCCTTCGGCGTCGTCGAATCGGTCAAGGCGGCGAGCGAGGTGTTCGCCCCGGTGTCCGGCACGATCACCGAGGCCAATGAAGAGCTGACCAACACGCCGGAGCTGGTGAACGAGGATCCGACCGGCGAGGCCTGGTTCATCAAGCTGAAGCTGTCCGACGCCGGCCAGCTCAAGGGCCTGATGGACCAGGCCGCCTATGACGCCTTCATCAAGGACGAGCACTGATGCGTTACCTGCCCCTGACCGAGGTCGACCGCCGCGAGATGATCGCGGCGATCGGCGCCGGCTCGGTCGACGATCTGTTCCGCGACGTGCCGCAGAGCGCGCGGCTGCCCGGCCCGCTGAAGGAGTTGCCGCCGCACCAGGGCGAACTGGAGGTCGAGCGCGCGCTGGGCGCGATGGCGGCGAAGAACGTGCCGGCCGGAACGGTGCCGTTCTTCTGCGGCGCCGGCGCCTATCGCCACCACGTCCCGGCCACGGTCGACTACCTGATCCAGCGCGGCGAGTTCCTGACCAGCTACACGCCGTACCAGCCCGAGGTCACCCAGGGCACGCTGCAATACCTGTTCGAATTCCAGACCCAGGTCGCCCTGCTGACCGGGATGGAGGTCGCCAACGCCTCGATGTATGACGGCTCCACCGGCTGCGCCGAGGCGATCATGATGGCGAACCGCGTGACCCGCCGGTCGCGCGCGGTGATCTCCGGCGGGCTGCACCCGCAGTACCGCGATGTCTGCCGCACCCATGCCGACTTCACCGGCTTCACCCTGGACGAGGCGGCGCCCTGCCCCGACGGGGTCGAGGACCTGGCCGGCCGGATCGACGACACGACCTCCTGCGTCGTGGTCCAGAACCCGTCGGTGTTCGGCCATGTCCACGATCTGTCGGCCCTGGCCGAGGCCTGCCACGCCAAGGGCGCGCTGCTGGTCGTGGCGGTCACCGAGGTCGTGTCCCTGGGCCTGATGACCCCGCCGGGCGAGATGGGCGCCGACATCGTGGTCTGCGAGGGCCAGTCGATCGGCAACGCGCTGAACTTCGGCGGCCCCTATGTCGGCCTGTTCGCGACGCGCGAGAAGTTCCTGCGCCAGATGCCGGGCCGGCTGTGCGGTCAGACCGTCGATGCCGAGGGCAAGCGCGGCTACGTGCTGACCCTGTCGACGCGCGAGCAGCACATCCGCCGCGAGAAGGCGACCAGCAACATCTGCACCAACAGCGGCCTGTGCGCGCTGGCCTTCACCATCCACCTGTCGCTGCTGGGCGAGGCCGGGTTCACCAGGCTGGCGCGGATCAACCACGCCAAGGCCGTGACCCTGGCGGCCAAGCTGGCCAAGGTGCCGGGCGTGGCGGTGCTGAACGACAGCTTCTTCAACGAGATCACCATCCGCCTGCCGAAGCCGGCGGAGCCGGTGATCGACGCGCTGGCCAAGCGGCGCATCCTGGGCGGCGTGCCGGTCAGCCGGATCTACGCCAACCGCCCGGCGCTGGCCGACCTGCTGCTGGTGGCGGCGACCGAGACCAACACCGAGGCCGATATCGACGCGCTGTGCGCCGGCCTGTCGGAGGTGCTGTGATGAGTGGCTTTGAGAAGACTGGGGTTGAGACCTTCACCGGCAACCGCGGCCTGGACATCGACGAGAAGCTGATCTTCGAGCAGGACAGCCCCGGCCATTGCGGCGTCGACCTGCCGGAGCCGGCGACCGCCGAGCTGCGGCTGGGCGGCGTCAAGCCGCGCGCCGGGGTCGGCCTGCCCGGCCTGGCCGAGCCGACGGTGATGCGCCACTACACCCGCCTGTCGCGGATGAACATGGCGATCGACACCGCGCTGTACCCGCTCGGCTCCTGCACCATGAAGCACAATCCGCGGCTGAACGAGCGGATGGCCCGGCTGCCCGGCTTCGCCGACATCCACCCGCTGCAGCCGGTCGCGACCGTGCAGGGCGCGCTGGAGCTGATCGACACGCTGGCGCATTGGCTGAAGACGCTGACCAACATGCCGGCCGTGGCCCTGTCCCCGGCCGCCGGCGCGCATGGCGAGCTGTGCGGCATGATGGCGATCCACGCCGCCCAGGAGGCCCGCGGCGAGGGCCATCGCCGGCGGGTGCTGGTGCCGGAATCGGCGCATGGCACCAACCCGGCGACGGCGGCGGCGATCGGCTACACGGTCGATGCCATCCCGGCGACGGCGGACGGCCATGTCGATCTCGCCGCGCTGAAGGCCAAGCTGGGGCCGGACGTGGCGGCGATCATGCTGACCAACCCGAACACCTGCGGCCTGTTCGAGCGCGACATCGTCGAGATCGCGCGGGTGGTGCACGAGGCCGGCGCCTTCTTCTACTGCGACGGCGCCAACTTCAACGCCATCGTCGGCCGGGTGCGCCCGGGCGACCTCGGCGTCGACGCCATGCACATCAACCTGCACAAGACCTTCTCCACCCCGCATGGCGGCGGCGGCCCGGGCTCCGGCCCGGTGGTGCTGTCGGCGGCGCTGGCGCCCTACGCCCCGATCTCGGCCGTGGTGCACGACGCGAACGGCTTCCGCGTCGCCGAGCACAAGGGCCGCGACGGCGCGCCGGAGCACAGCTTCGGCCGGCTGAAGGCGTTCCACGGCCAGATGGGCATGTTCGTCCGCGCTTTGGCCTACATGATGAGCCATGGCGCCGACGGGCTGTGGCAGGTGGCCAGCGACGCGGTGCTGAACGCCAACTACGTGCAGGCCCGGCTGAAGGACGTGCTGACCCCGGCCTTCGAGAACGGCTACTGCATGCATGAGGCGCTGTTCGACGACCGGGCGCTGAAGGACACCGGCGTGACCACGCTCGACATCGCCAAGGCGATGATCGACGAGGGCTTCCATCCGATGACCATGTACTTCCCGCTGGTCGTGCACGGCGCCATGCTGATCGAGCCGACCGAGACCGAGAGCAAGGCGACGCTCGACCAGTTCATCGGCATGATGCGGTCGCTGGTGGAGAAGGCGAAGTCCGGCCAGGCGGAGTGGTTCAAGGGCGCGCCCTACCACGCCCCGCGTCGACGCCTGGACGAGACCGGCGCGGCCCGCAAGCCGGTGCTGCGCTGGACGCCCGAGGCCCCGCTGGCCCAGGCGGCGGAGTAGGACGCCGGAGCCGGGCCCCTTCCCTCGCAGGAAGGGGCCCGGATCGCTCCCTCAGGCGAAACCGAGGAACAGCGCGAGCGAGCGGTTGACGGCGACCATCATATCGTCCTCGAGCCGGCCGAACGGCTCCCCGAGCCTCTCGCGCCTCACCGACATCGCCTTGTCCACCATGATCTGCGACGGCTTGCGCAACCCGTTTCCGGGAGTCGGCTGCACGGTCAGGCGGATGAGCGGCGCGTCGACCAGCGTGCCGGAGAGCAGCAGCACCGTCACCGTGCCGATGGCAGGGAACTGATCCGACTGGATCACGAGGGCCGGCCTGGGTTTGCCGAAATCACCCGGCATGGCGACCGCCGCCAGGTCGCCGCGCCTCATTCGGGAAGGTCGCCCAGATCGGCCAGCGCCGCATCCGTGAAGCCCTGCAGATCCCGATCTGCCGCGTCGGCCTTCGCCACCAGCAGGGACTGGCGGCGGCATTCCTCCGCAAATCCGGGCTGCCGTGTGTCGGGAACCCAGATTTGCAGCGGACGCAGCCCCGCCGCCCGCAAGGACTCGCGGCGCTTCTGGACCCTCTTGCTGACCGGCGTGGCCATGCGGCCTCCAGATTATATCGTTACATGTAACAATAGATGGAGATTGCAGACCGGGCAAGGAGGGGTGAAATCCCGCCTCACAAAGCGCGGACCGGATATTGTTCCACGAAACGTCTTCCAACCGCCGCCCGAGCGCGGCATCATCGCCCCGCGCCGACACGCGCGATACGCCTGAGGGGGCGAGATGGGGGTACGATGGCTCGCAAGGCTGTGACGAGCGCGCAGGCGCAGGCCATCGGCCCCTATTCGCACGGCGTGGTGGGTCGCAGCGACCTGCTCTTCCTCTCCGGCCAGACCCCGATCAACCCCGCCACCGGCCGCCTGGTCGAGGGCGACGCCACCGTCCAGACCGAGCAGTGCCTGGCCAATCTGCGCCATGTGCTGGAGGCGGCGGACCTGAATTTCGACGCGGTGGTGAAGGTCAATGTGTTCCTGACCGACATGGACGATTTCGGCGCCATGAACGCGGTCTATGAGCGCCACTTCCGGGCGCCTTACCCGGCCCGCTCGACCATCGGCGTCGCCGCCCTGCCGCTCGGCGCCCGGGTCGAGATCGAGATGATCGCCGCGATGCCACGGGAGTGACGGGACGCCCATGGACGACGCTCCGGCATTTGTGCCGGTTGATCCGATTGCCGCGGCCCTCCTGCCCGGATTGCCCGTCGAAGCGATCCGGGCCTGCTACGCGGCAGCGCCCGGCAACGAGATCGAGAGCGGCAAGTTCCTGAGCTCGGC
>JAEKLZ010000193.1 GCA_019508225.1 Inquilinus limosus
TACGCCAGCAGCACCGCCGGCATGATCAGGATCGAGGTCAGCGGAATCGCCATCAGGTTGGCGGCCACCGCCAGCGGCGCGAAGCGCTGGAAATGGTAGACGGCGAACGGCGTGGTCGCGGCCGTGGCCACCACCGTGGTCAGCACGATGCCGGCGAGATACAGCAGCACCCGCCGCGGCGGCCCGCCCCCGGAATGCCAGCGCGACAGATGCGGCCGCAGCGCCTCATAGGCCGCGATCAGCGCGATCACCGCGCCGAACGACATCTGGAAGCTCGGCCCCGGCAGCGCCTCCGGCGCCGCCAGCAGGACCGCGGTGGCGGCCAGGGCGACCAGGCGCATCGAGATCGCCACCCGGTCGGCCATCACCGCCAGCAGCACCACCCCGGTCATGACGCTGGACCGCACCGTCGGCACCGAGGCGCCGACCAGGATGGTGTAGACGACGATGCCGAGCAGCGCGATGCCGGCGGCCCATTTCTTGATCGGCCGGCGCAGCGCTACCGGCTCGACCAGCGCCAGGCCCAGCCGGACGCCGCCGAGCAGCAGGATCGCCACCAGGCTGATGTGGATGCCGGAGATCGACAGCAGGTGCGACAGGCCGGAATCGCGCATCGCCTGGTTGGCCGCGTCGCTGATCCCGGCCCGCTCGCCGGTCAGGAAGGCGACGGCGATAGCGCCTTCGTCGCCGGGGATCTGCGCCCGCACCCGGGCCGCGATCCCGTCCTGCAGCCGGGTCAGGCGGGACGGGGTCGTGTCCGCCGCCTCCAGCCGCTCGGCTTTGCCCATGGCGAATCCGGTGCCGCCGATGCCCTGGAAGAACAGCTGCCGCCGGAAGTCGAAGCCGCCGGGATAGGCCGGCCCCGCCACCGGCGCCAGCGTCGCCCGCACCCGGATGCGGTCCCCGGCCGCCGGCACCGCGTCGGACCCGATCAGGCGCAGCCGGACGGCGGCGGGCGTCGCCTCCGGCGCCAGCCCCTCCATCGTCAGGTCGCCCAGGATCACGCGCACGCCATGCGGCAGCAGGTCGACGGTCTGCACCGTTCCGGTCACGGTGCCGCGCCGTTCGCGGTCCAGCAGCGGCGCCGCCACCATCCGGGTGCGCAGCTCCGCCGCCAGGAAGCCCAGCGCGACGGCCAGCAGCAGGACGGCGAAGCAGACGGCGCGAGGCCGCCGGTGCAGCAGGGCCGCGAGCAGGCCGGACAGCCCCGCCAGGATCAGCCCGGCCGCGAGCGGCGGCTCCGACGGCAGCGCGAAATAGAGGCCGATCCCGAGGCCGAGGCCGCAGGGCGCCAGCAGCACCAGGCGGCGCCGGACGCCGCCGGCCAGGGCGTCCGCCAGCTCTCCCCAGCCCGGCCGGGCCAGCGGCCATCCGCCCATGCCGAGACGCCGCAGCGACCCCCGCACGGATTTCGGAACTCCGACCGCTGCCCCCGCATTAGCCATGGGCCGAAGGCCTATGCTATGGACCTCTCGCCTTCATCGTAGCAGCCCCTGTGGAATTTGGCCCATGACGGTCGTGACCCGCTTCGCTCCCTCCCCGACCGGCTACCTGCATATCGGCGGGGCCCGGACGGCCCTGTACAACTGGCTCTATGCCCGCCATCACGGCGGCGTCTTCCGCCTGCGCATCGAGGACACCGACCGCGCCCGCTCCAGCGACGATGCGGTGCGCAAGATCATCGACGGGCTGGCCTGGTTCGGCCTGGATTGGGACGAAGAGATCGTGTCGCAGTTCGAGCGGCGCGAGCGGCACGCCGAGGTGGCGCGCAAGCTGCTGGCCGAGGGCAAGGCCTATCATTGCTGGCTGCAGCCGGCCGAGCTGGAGGCGCTGCGCGAGAAGGCCAAGGCCGAGGGCAAGCCCTGGGCGTCCTACACCAGCTATTGGCGCGACCGCGACCCGGCCGAGGCGCCGAAGGGCCTCGACCCGGTGATCCGGCTGCGCGCGCCGCGGACCGGCGAGACCACGGTCGAGGACAAGGTCCAGGGTCCGGTCACGGTGCAGAACGACCAGCTCGACGACATGGTGCTGCTGCGGGCCGACGGCACGCCGGTCTACATGCTGTCGGTGGTGGTCGATGATATCGACATGGGCATCACCCAGATCATCCGCGGCGACGACCACCTGACCAACACCTTCCGCCAGGTGCAGCTGTACAACGCCATCGGCGCGGCCCCGCCGGACTTCGCCCATATCCCGCTGATCCACGGGCCGGACGGGGCCAAGCTGTCGAAGCGGCACGGCGCGCTGGGCATCGAGGCCTATCGCGACATGGGCTACCTGCCGGCGGCGCTGCGCAACTACCTGCTGCGGCTCGGCTGGGGCCATGGCGACGAGGAGGTGATCCCGACCGAGAAGGCGATCGAGTGGTTCGACCTCGACGGCGTCGGCCGGTCGCCCTCGCGGCTCGACTTCGCCAAGCTGGAGAACCTGAACGGCATCTACATGCGCGAGACGCCGGATGCTGAGCTGCTGGAGCGGATCACGCCGAATCTGGAGACGGCGCTGGAGCGGTCGCTGGTCGACGCCGACCGCGCCATCCTGCTGCTGGCCATGACCGGGCTGAAGCAGCGGGCCAAGACGCTGGTCGAGCTGGCCGACAGCGCGCTGTTCTACCTGCGCGCCGGCGCCCTGCCGATGAACGAGGCGGCGCTGAAGATCCTGACCGGCGACGCCCGCGCCCTGCTGGGCCGGGTGCTGGCGGCGCTGTCCGGCCTGAACGACTGGACCGAGGCGGCGCTGGAGGCCGAGGTCAACCGCCTGGCCGAGGCCGAGGGGCTGAAGCTGGGCAAGGTGGCGCAGCCGCTGCGCGCGGCATTGACCGGATCGAACGTGTCACCAGGTATCTTCGAGGTGGCCGCGATCCTCGGCCGGGACGAGGCGCTGCGGCGGATCCGCGAAGCTGCCGCTGCCTCTTAAGGGACTACGGCAACACGTTGATCCGGTTTCGGTATTCGGACAAAGCCTAAAAAACAGGCGATCGAAATCTGTCGTCGGGAGGGCCCAAGTCGCGTTGATCTTGCTCCGTCGCGCGACTATCCTCGCGGCCGACGGAGCGGATGACCTGCGTTTCCAGTACGAAGCCCCCGCTCAAGGACATCGTCATGCCCGATACGAAGACCCCCGTGGCGCAGAAGACCGTCACGCTGACCGACAACTCGACCGGCAAGTCGGTCGAGTTGCCCGTGATCGACGGGACCATGGGCCCGAGCGTCATCGACATCCGCAAGCTGTATGCGGAAACCGGGATGTTCACCTACGACCCCGGCTTCACCTCGACCGGCTCCTGCGACAGCGAGATCACCTACATCGACGGCGATGAGGGCATCCTGCTGCACCGCGGCTACGCCATCGACGAACTGGCGGAGAAGAGCAACTTCCTCGAGGTCTGCTACCTGCTGCTCCATGGCGAGCTGCCGAACGCGGCCCAGGAGGCCGAGTTCGAGCACACCATCACCCGCCACACGATGGTGCATGAGCAGATCCACCATTTCTACCGCGGCTTCCGCCGCGACGCCCACCCGATGGCGGTGCTGTGCGGCGTCACCGGCGCGCTGTCGGCCTTCTATCACGACTCCACCGACATCCATGACCCGCGCCAGCGCGAGGTGGCGTCGCACCGGCTGATCGCCAAGCTGCCGACCCTGGCGGCGATGGCCTACAAATACTCGGTCGGCCAGCCCTTCATGTATCCGCGGAACGACCTCAGCTTCGCGGAGAACTTCCTGTACATGACCTTCGCCGTGCCGGCGGAGCCGTACAAGGTGAACCCGGTCCTGGCCCGCGCCATGGACCGCATCCTGATCCTGCACGCCGACCACGAGCAGAACGCGTCGACCTCGACCGTCCGCCTCGCCGGGTCGAGCGGCGCCAACCCCTTCGCCTGCATCGCCGCCGGCATCGCCTCGCTGTGGGGCCCGGCCCATGGCGGCGCCAACGAGGCGGTGCTGAAGATGCTGGGCGAGATCGGCAGCAAGGATCGCGTCGGCGAATTCGTCAAGCGCGCCAAGGACAAGGACGATCCGTTCCGCCTGATGGGCTTCGGCCACCGCGTCTACAAGAACTACGACCCGCGCGCCAAGGTGATGCGCGCCACCTGCTACGAGGTGCTCGAGGAGCTGGGGATCAAGGATCCGTTGCTCGACCTCGCCATGGCGCTGGAGAAGATCGCGCTCGAGGACGAGTACTTCGTCGAGCGCAAGCTGTACCCGAATGTCGACTTCTATTCGGGCATCATCCTGAAGGCGATGGGCTTCCCCACCAGCATGTTCACCGTGCTGTTCGCCGTGGCCCGCACCGTCGGCTGGATCGCGCAGTGGACCGAGATGATCGGCGACCCGCACCAGAAGATCGGGCGGCCGCGCCAGCTCTTCACCGGGCACACGCAGCGCGACTTCGTCTCGCTGGGCGAGCGTGGCTAGGCGAGGCACCCAGATCGACCGCACCGGCCCGCGCGCCCCAGGGCGCCCGGGCCGGCCGGTCGGCATTTCGACCAGGCCCAGGCCGGTGCCGCGGGCGGCGAACGTCAATCGCCCGCCCCTGCGCGCCCGCATCCGCACCACCGCCGCCATTCTCGCGGTGCTCGCCGGCGCGGCGCTGCTGACCTGGCTGTTTTCCTGATCAAGCGCCCAACGCACCGCAGCGACGTAGGTTGGGTTCGCGTCTCGCGAACCCAACATCAATGTCGACTTGGCGGATCGATGTTGGGTTCGCCTTCGGCGAACCCAACCTACGTCTACCGACTTTCGGGCCGCCGCCCCTGCCGGATCACGTCGAGCACCACCTGCGCCGCCCGGTCACCGGGCACGGCGCCGTCGGGCAGAAGCATCATCCCCGCCACCTCGTCATAGGCCGCGCGCTGCGCCGCCACCGCCGCCGGGTCGGTCAGGAGCGTGTCGATCGCGGCGGTCAGCTTCTCCGGCGTGCAGTTCTCCTGCAGCAGCTCGGGCACCGCCGGGCGGTCCAGCATGATGTTGACCAGGTTGGCGTATTTCGTCGTCAGCATGCGCCGCACGACGAAGGCTGAGATCGGGTTGACGCGATAGGCGATCACGCTCGGCACCCGGGCCAGGCCCAGCTCCAGCGCCACCGTGCCGGAGGCGGCGAGCGCCGCGTCGCTGGCGGCGAAGGCGTCGTATTTCTCGTCGTCGCCCTCGATCAGGATCGGGTCGCCGGGCCAGGACCGCACCGCCTCGCGCACCGGCGCCGCCACCGTCTCCACCGTCGGCACCGCCACGCGCAGCCCGGGATGCCGGGACGCCAGGGCCCGCACCGTCTCGCCGAATACCGGCAGCAGCCGCTGGATCTCGCCGCGCCGGCTGCCGGGCAGCACGGTCAGCACCTTCACGTCCGGCGCGATGCCGTGGGCCTGGCGGAAGCGGGCGCCGTCGCCCTGCCCCGCCGCGGTCTCGATGATCGGGTGGCCGACATAGGTGGTGGCCAGGCCGTGCCGCTCGAACCAGGGCGGTTCGAAGGGCAGCTGCACCATCAGGTGATCGACGAGATGCGCCAGCTTGCGTGCCCGGGCCGGCCGCCAGGCCCAGACCTTGGGCGCGACGAAATGTACGATCGGGAAGCTGCGATCCGCGAGCCTCGCCGCGACCCGGGCGTTGAAGGCCAGCCCGTCGATCGACACCAGCGCGTCGGGCTTCGCCGCCAGCGCCGCCTCGGCGGTGCGGCGGATACGGTCGAACAGGCGCGGCAGCTGCGGCACCAGCTCGACCGCTCCCATCACCGCGATGTCGGCCAGCGGAAACAGGCTGTCCAGCCCCTCGGCCGCCATCCGGGCGCCGCCGACGCCGCTGAAGCGCACGCCGTCGCCGCAGCGCCGCTTCAGCGCCGCCATCAGGCTGGCGCCCATCAGGTCGCCCGAGGGCTCGGTCGCCACCAGGAAGATGTGGGGTCCGGTCTTGTCGCCGGATGCCATCACTCGCCCTCCGCCAGGCAAAGGACGAACAGGCCGTGCCGGTCGGCCGTCTGCCGCACCGCCTCGGCGTCGATGATCATGGCGCCGCCGGCCTCGACCACGATGCCGCGCAGCCCGGCGGCGGCGGCCAGCTCGACCGTGGTGACGCCGATCGTCGGCGGGTCCAGCCGGACGTCCTGCTGCGGCTTCTTGGCCTTGACCAGGACGCCGCCCGGGCCGGGCCGGGCCAGCGGGCCGCAGCGGCGCAGCATCGCGTCGGTGCCCTCCGCCGCCTCGACCGCCAGGACATAGCCATGCTGCACCACCGCGCCCTGGCCGATGTCGAGCCGGCCGATCTCGCGGGCGATCTCGCGCGCCTTGGCGATGTCGGCCCGGGCCAGTTCGTCCGGGGTCGTCCGGGTCAGCAGGCCGGGCCGGGCCAGGAAATCGTCGATCACCTCGTGCAGGGCGACGAGGTGGAACCCCTCCTCCTGCAGCACCCGGCGCAGCGCCGTCAGCAGCGCGTCGTCGCCGAGCGAGGAGAAGCCGATGCGGGCCAGGATCCGCACCGCCTTGAAGTCCGGCATCAGCTCGAACAGGCTCGGCCGGCGGATATTGCCGACCGGGCACAGCGTCCGGACGCCCTGGCGCTTCAGCTCGTCGATCCAGCGGCCGGCGGCACCCAGCCGGGTCCAGAAATGCGGCACCTGGCCGCCCTCGACCAGGGCCGGATCGGTCATGCCGCGATAGGCGACGACGACGAAATCCCGCCCGCCTTGGCGGCACGCCTCGACCAGCCGCCCGGGCAGCGGGCCCGCGGCGGCGAGGATGCCGAGCTTATCCGGCATGCCGTCGGCGGGGCGGCTGCATCACGTTGCGGCCGGCATCGGCGTCGATGAAGGCGAGGATGCGCTGCACCACCTCGTTGTCGCCGAACTTCTGCCGCGTCTCCTCGATGCGCTCGGCGAATTGCGCCTCGCCGTCGAACAGGGTGCGGTAGGCGGCCAGCAGCGACTGGATCTGCGGCTTGGTGAAGCCGCGGCGCTTCAGCCCGACCAGGTTCAGCCCGTTCAGCGTCGCGGTCTCGCCGATCGCCAGGCCGAAGGGGATGATGTCGTTGCGCACCGGCGTCATGCCGCCGACGAAGCTGTGGGCGCCGAGGCGGAGATGCTGGTGGATGGCGCTGTTGCCGCCGATGATGACGTGGTCCTCGATCGTCACATGGCCGGCCAGGACGGCGTTGTTGGCCATGATGATGTGGCTGCCGAGGATGCAGTCATGGGCGACATGGGTGTTCACCATGAACATGCAGCTGTCGCCGACCACGGTCTTCATCTTGTCGCCGCGCGTGCCCGGATTCATGGTCACGTGCTCGCGGATCACGTTGTTGGCGCCGATGATCAGCTGCGACTTCTCGCCGGAGAACTTCAGATCCTGCGGCGGCAGGCCGAGCGAGACGAAGGGAAACACCTTCGTGTTCGGGCCGATGCTGGTGTGGCCGGCGACCACGACATGCGAGATCAGCTCGACCCCGTCGCCCAGCTCGACATCGGGGCCGATGGTGCAGAACGGGCCGATCTTGACGCCGGCCCCCAGCTTCGCCGCGGGGTCGACCAGGGCCATCGGGTGGATGGTGGCGGCTGCGCTCATAGATCGTCCATGATCATGGCGGCGAACTCGGCCTGCGCCACCAGCACGTCGTCGACCTTCACCTCGCCGGAGAACTTCCAGACGTTGCGGCGCTGCTGCAGCTTCTTGACATGGACGCGCAGGCTGTCGCCCGGCGTCACCGGCCGGCGGAAGCGGGCGTTGTCGACGGTCATGAAGTAGACCAGCTTGCCGTTGGCGCCCTCGCCCAGCGTCGCGACGACCAGGACAGCCGCGGTCTGCGCCATGGATTCGACGATCATCACACCCGGCATCACCGGGTAGCGCGGGAAGTGCCCCTGGAAGAAGCCCTCGTTGATGGTGACGTTCTTGATCCCGGTGCAACTGACGTCCGGCACCACGTCGATCACGCGATCCACCAGGATCATCGGATAACGGTGCGGGATCATCTCCATGATCTTGAGGATGTCCAGCTGCGACATGTTCTTCTTGTCGCTGGCGGCTCCGTCCATCTCAGTCGCCCTTCCCTTCGGCTAGACGCGCTAGCATGACCTGCTGCCGGAAAAACTGCCGTTTCGGAATCGCGGGCGACCCCACCACCTCCGCGCCGGGGTCGACATCGCGCATGACCCCCGCATTCGCGGCGATCCTCGCCCCCGCACCGATGGTGAGATGGCCCGCGACACCAGCCTTGGCAGCCAGAACGGCGAAATCGCCCAACTTGGTGCTCCCCGCCACGCCCGCCTGCGCGACGATGACGGCGCCTCGTCCGACCTGCACGTTGTGCCCGATCTGCACCAGATTATCAATCATCGCCCCCCGGCCGATCACCGTGTCCGGCCCGGCCCCGCGGTCGATGGTCGAGTTGGCGCCGACCTCGACGTCGTCCTCGATGACGACACGGCCGAGCTGCGGCAGCCGGACATGGCCCTCGGCGTCCATGGCGAAGCCGAAGCCGTCCTGGCCGATGCGGGCGCCGGGATAGATCGTCACCCGGGCGCCGACCAGGCAATGGGTCAGCGACGCGCCGGGCCCGACCACACTGCGCTCGCCCAGCACCACGCCGGCGCCGATCACGGCGTTCGGGCCGATCCGGCAGCCCGCGCCGATCTCGGCCCCGGCCTCGATCACCGCGCCCGGCCCGATCTCCACCCCCTCGCCGATCACCGCCGCCGGATCGATCGCGGCGGTGGCGGCGATGCCCGGGCGCGCCAAGGGCGCCGGGAAGAAGGCCTGGGCGATCAGGGCATAGCCCTTGTAGGGCTTCGGCGTCAGCAGCAGCGCCATGCCGGCCGGCGCCCGGTCGGCCAGGGCCGGCGCGACCACGCAGGCGCCCGCCTTGCTGGCGGCGAAGGCGTCGACATATTTGCGGTTGTCGAGGAAGCTGATGTCGTCGGGGCCGGCCGTGTCGAGCGGCGCGACGCTGGCGATCGGCCGCTGCGGGTCAGCCCCGGGCGCGAGGGTCGCGCCGGCGATCTCGGCGAGGCGGCCGAGCGGGAACGGACCGGCGCTGCGAAAGAACCGCGGATCGGGCATGGGCGTTCTCTCTGCTCACGACTGGCGAAGGACGGCCACCCGCCCGTCCAGCCGGGGTCGCGCCCCGGGCATGACGTCGAGGCGCTGATCAACGAAAGCGGCGCCGGTTGGAACCGGCGCCGCGAAGGGCTGCGCGACCGCAGAAGCGGATCGGCGCCGCATCAATCAGAATCTCGTGCCGAAGCTGATGTGGATCTGCTCCTGCTTGTCGTAGCTCTCTTTGGCGATGGGATAGGCGTAGTCGAGCCGGATCGGGCCGAAGGGCGAGGCCCAGGACACGCCGACGCCGGCCGAGGCGCGCAGTGCCGCGTCGTCGACGACGCCGGTGCCGTTGTCGTCCGTCCCCCACAGCGTGCCGAAATCGCTGAAGGCATGGCCCTGCAGGGCGAACTCGCTGGGCAGGCCCAGCGGGAAGCTGAGCTCGACCGAGCCGAGGGCGAAGTTGTTGCCGCCCAGCGCGTCCTTGTCGTCGGATTTGAGATCGCGGGGGCCGATGCCGCCGGTCTGGAAGCCGCGGAAGGAGTTGCCGCCGAGGAAGAAGCGGTCGTTGATGCGGACGTCCTGGCCGAGGCCGATGATGTTACCGAGCTGGCCGCCGATGTTCAGCACCATGGAATCGGTGACCGGGTAGTACCAGTCGGCGCTGAGCTGGGTCTTGAAGTAGGCGACGTCGCCGCCGAGGCCGGCGACTTCGTTCGACAGCGTGATCCGGTAGCCGTCGGTCGGGTTGATGCGGCTGTCCAGCCGGTCATAGGTCAGGGACTGCTGCACCGCGGAGGACAGGGTGTTGCCCTCCTGGTCCTTGATGAATCGCGAGGCGTCGTCGCTGACGTCCGAGACCTGCCGGTAGTTCAGGCGGTAGCGCAGCGTCTGCCGCAGGTTGTCGCTCAGCGGATAGCCCATGCGCAGCGCGAAACCGGTGTTGGTCTCGTTGTAGGAGCTGAAGCTCTGGTTATCGCGGGTGGTGCGGAACAGATCGAAGCCGGCCGCGAGGTTGCGGTTCATGAAGTACGGCTCGGTGAAGCTCAGGTCGATTTCCGACGACACGCCGCTGAGCGAGGTCGACAGCCGCAGGTCCTGGCCGCGGCCAAGCAGGTTGCGCTCGCGGACCGTGACGTTGCCGAGCGGACCGTCGCTGGTCGAGAAGCCGACGCCGAGCTGCAATTCGCCGGTCGACTGCTCGGTCACCGCCGTCTGGATCACCGTCTGGTCCGGCGCCGTGCCGGGGGTCGGCTTGATCTCGACCTTGCTGAAGAAGCCGAGGTTGCGGATGTTGGTCTCGGACTTCTTCAGCCGCGAGGCGTTGAACGGGTCGCCTTCGGCCAGCTCGAACTCACGGCGGATCACCTCGTCGGCGGTGCGGACGTTGCCGCTGATGTCGATCCGCTCGACGAAGACGCGCGGGCCTTCGGAGATCTCGTAGGTGATCGCGATCAGCTTCTCGTCGCGGTTGCGCTGCACCGAGGGCTGGATGTCGACGAAGGCATATTGCCGGTCGCCGAGATAGGTGGTCAGGGCCTGGATCGTGTCCTCGACGGACTTGCTCGAGTACCAGTCGCCCTCATTGCTGACGATGACGGTCTTCAGCTCCTCCGGCGTCACGCCCGGCAGGGCGCTGTTGACGTCGATCTTGCCGAACTTGTAGCGCTCGCCCTCGTCGACCGTGAAGGTGATGAAGAAGCCTTCGCCGTCCGGCGCCAACTCCGACACCGCCGAGACCACCCGGAAATCGGCATAGCCGCGATTCAGGTAGAAACGGCGCAGCATCTCCTGGTCGACCGCCAGGCGGTCCGGGTCATAGGTGTCGTTGGAGGCGAGGATGTTCCACCACTCGGTCTCCTTGGTCAGGATCTCGTCGCGCAGATCGCCGTTGGAGAAGGCGCGGTTGCCGACGAAGTTGATCCGCTCGATCTTGGCGAGGTCGCCCTCGCGGATCTCGAACACCAGGTTGACGCGGTTCTGGTCGAGCTTGATGAGCTTCGGCTCGACCGCGACGGCGAAGCGGCCGCTGCGGCGGTACAGCTGCTGGATGCGGTCGGCGTCGCTCTGCGCCTTGGTCCGGGTGTAGACCTGCCGGGGCCGCTCCTCGATCTCCGCCGTCAGCTTGGTGTCGTCGAAGCGGTCATTCCCCTCGAACGCGATCTCGTTGATGATCGGGTTCTCTTCGACCGTCACCACCAGGCTGGAGCCCTGCCGCCGGATCTGGACGTTGGCGAACAGGCCGGTGGCGAACAGGCTCTTGACCGACTCGTCCACGGCGCGGTCGCTGTACTCGTCGCCCGGCTTGAGCGCCATGTACGAGATCACCGTCGCGGGCTCGATCCGCTGCGATCCCTCGACCTTGACGTCGGCGATGGTTCCTGCACCGCGGGTCTGTGCCGGCGCGCTCATCGGCGCGGTACCAAGAGCAACAGCCGCCACGGCCGCGAGCCAGAGTCGGGAGGTCACGGTCGACATCGGTTTTTACTTTCCCCTCAAACTCATACCCATGCCTCTTGCCCCCGATCGATCGGGCACAAGACGCTTGATGAACGACCGCCGCCCCCAACACCAGCGGCTGCGGATCGCGACGAGTCACTTCCGCCGTGATCCGGTAACACGTCCCGGCTCAGGACACCAAGCCTTTGAAAAAGGCCACTACCTTGAGTTGGACCAGGTCGTTCCAGGTCGCGAAGAGCATCAGGGTTAATACCAAAGCGAGCCCAAGGCGGAAACCGTATTCTTGGGCGCGCGCGCCGAGCGGACGGCCGCGGACCGCCTCGATCGCGCAGAACAGCAGGTGGCCGCCGTCGAGCATCGGGATCGGCACCAGGTTGATCAGGCCGAGATTGATCGACAGGATCGCCATGAACCAGAGCAGCGCCACGATGCCGACCTGGTAGACCTCGCCGGACATCTGGGCGATGCGGAGCGGGCCGCCGAGATCCTCGGTGCCGCGCTGGCCGGACGCCATCTGGCCGAGGGCCTGGGCGGTCATCGACACGATCGCCCAGCTCTCGCTGACCGACATCCGGGCCGCCTCGACCACGCCGTAGGGGCCGGTGTCGGCGGCGATGCCGAGCCGCCAGATCGTGGCGCTGCCGCCATCCGTCGTCTCCACCGTCTCCTGCCGCGGCGTCAGGTCGAAGCTCAGCGCCTCGCCGTTGCGATCGATGCCGAGCGCAACCGCCTTGCCACCGCCGGCGCGAACCGCGACGCCGAGCTCGGCGAAGCGGTCGACCGCGGTGCCGTCGATGCTGGTGATCCGGTCCCCCGACCGGATCCCGGCCTCGGCCGCGGCGCCGCCCGCCGATACATCCCCCACCACCGCCGGCGGGAACGGGTGGCCGCCGATCAGGAACAGGAAGAACAGGGCGACGATCGAGAACAGGAAATTGGCGACCGGACCGGCCGCGGCGATGGCCGCGCGCTGCCCCACCCGCTTGTGGTGGAACGACACGGACCGCTGGTCCTCGGTCATCCCGTCCAGCGTCGCGCTCGCCGGGCTGGAGGCGGCGTCGGCATCGCCGAACATCTTCACATAGCCGCCGAGCGGCACGATGCTGAACTTCCAGCGCGTGCCGTGCCGGTCGTTGAAGCCGAACAGCTCCGGCCCGAAGCCGATCGAGAAGGTCTCGACCCGGACCCCGTTGCGGCGGGCGACCCAGTAGTGGCCGAACTCGTGCACGAAGACGAGAACGGTCAGCACGACCAGGAACGGGATCAGATAGGTGAACAGCGTCATACGTACCTCTTGCCAGAGGGCCTATGTGGGCCCGCTCGGCGGCGAATTCAAAGCGCAGCGGCGTGCCGTCGCGCCTCGGCGTCGATGGCGAACACCTCGTCCAGAGTCGTCATAGCTTGTGCCGGAATCATGGCAAGGGTGGCCTCGACGATCCGCTCGATGTCGAGAAAGCCGATCCGCCCCTCCAGGAACGCCGCCACGGCCACCTCGTTGGCGGCGTTCAGCACGGTGGCGGCTGAGCCACCTTGCCGCAGGCAGTCGCGGGTCAGCCGCAGTGCCGGGAACCGTTCCGCGTCCGGCGGCTGGAAGTCGAGCCGGGCGATCTTGGCCAGGTCCAGCGCGGCGCAGGGCGTCTCCATCCGCTCCGGCCAGGCCAGGGTGTAGGCGATCGGCACCCGCATGTCGGGCACGCCGAGCTGGGCCAGCACCGACCCGTCGGCATAGTCGACCAGGCTGTGGATCACCGATTGCGGGTGGACCACGATCTCGATCTTGTCCTCCGGCACGGCGAACAGGTGCGACGCCTCGATCAGCTCCAGCCCCTTGTTCATCAGGGTGGCGCTGTCGACCGAGATCTTGGCGCCCATGCTCCAGTTCGGATGCGCCACCGCCTGGGCCGGCGTCGCCGCCGCCATCCGCTCGCGGCTCCACTCCCGGAACGGCCCGCCCGACGCGGTCAGGATCAGCCGCCGCACCTTCGCGCCGGGCTGGAACACCTGGAAGATGGCGTTGTGCTCGCTGTCCACCGGCAGCAGCGTGGCGCCGTGCTGCCGCACCTCGGCCATCATCAGCTCGCCGGCGCAGACCAGGCACTCCTTGTTGGCAAAGGCGACCATGGCGCCGCGCCGGATCGCGGTGAGGATCGGCAGCAGCCCGGCGGCGCCGACGATGGCGCCCATCACCCATTCGGCCGGCCGGGCCGCCGCGGCCACCACCGCCCCGGCGCCGCCCGCCGCCTCGATGCCGCTGCCGGACAGCGCCGCCTTCAGCGCCGGATAGGCCGCGTCATCCGCCACCGCCGCATAACGGGCACCGAGCTGCCGGGCGATCGCGGCCAACCGCTCCGCATCCCTGTTGGCGGTCACCGCCTCGACCGTGAAGCGGTCCGGCGATCGGCTGATCAGATCGACGGTGCTGGCGCCCACCGAGCCGGTGGCGCCGAGGATGGTGACGGAGCGCGGAGCGTCCGCGGACGGGGCCGAAATCATCTGAACGATGCATCCAAAAGGGCTGTGAACAGGGCAAAGACCGGCGCCGCGGTCAGCAGCCCGTCGATCCGGTCGAGCACGCCGCCATGACCGGGGATCAGGGTGCCGCTGTCCTTGACGCCGTAATGGCGCTTGACCGCGGATTCGGCAAGATCGCCGGCCTGGGCCACCACGGCCAGCAGGGCAGCGCCGGCCACGGCCGGGACCGCCGCCCCGGCACGGTGCAGCACGGCGATCGCGGCGGCGCCGGCGACCGCGGCCAGGCCGGCCCCGCCGATCAGGCCGGCCCAGGTCTTCTTCGGGCTCAGCCGCGGCGCCAGCTTCGGCCCGCCGATCCAGCGGCCGAAGATGTAGCCGCCGATATCCGTGGCCCAGACCACCAGCAGCAGCCACAGCACCGGCTGCCAGCCGTCCTGGCGCAGATGCAGCAGCGCCACCACGGTCAGGCCGAGATAGGGCAGCCCCAGCCCCGGCATGCGGCCGGGCGTCCCGAGGCGCAGGTTGACGGCGATATCGAACAGCACGGTCGCCGCGGCCAGCACCACCAGCCCGGCGACGGCGCCGGCGCAGCCCGTGGCGACGGTCACCGCGACCATGGCGGCAACAGCGGCGGCCCGGGCCCAGCCGGGCGGACGCCGCCGCAGCACCATCCGGAGCCATTCGTCGACCCCGAGCACGGCGAGCAGCCCGACGATGACCGCGAACTCCCACCCGCCGACATAGACGGCGGCGAGGATCAGCGGTCCGAGAACGAGGCTGGAGAGGATCCGCAGCGTCAGGTTGCTGCGCTGGACCTGCGGGTTATTGGCCACCGACGGCGCCATAGCGACGTTCCCGCCGCCGGAATTCGGCGAGGGCGGCCTCGAGCTCGGCATGGCCGAAATCCGGCCACAGCGTGTCGACGAAGACCAGCTCGGCATAGGCCGACTGCCACAGCAGGAAGTTGCTGATCCGCTGCTCGCCGCTGGTGCGGATGATCAGGTCGGGGTCGGGCAGGTCGGCGGTGAACAGGCGGCCGGCGAACAGCCCCTCGTCGATCGCCTCGGGCAGCAGCGCTCCCGAGGCGACCTCGCGCGCCACCCGGCGCGCCGCCTCGGTGATCTCCTGCCGGGCGCCGTAGCTGAGCGCGACGGTGAGGTTCAGCCGGGTGTTGCCCTGGGTCAGCGCCTCGCTCTCGGTCAGCAGGTCGACGATGTCGGGCGCAAGGCGCTCGCGATCGCCGATGAAGCGCAGTCGCACGCCCTTGCGGTGCAGGGCCTTGAGCTCGCCGCGAAGGAAGAAGCGCAGCAGCTTCATCAGCTCGCCGACCTCGAGGATCGGCCGGCGCCAGTTCTCGGTCGAGAAGCCGAACAGCGTCAGGTACCCGACATCCAGCGCGATCGCGGCATCGATCGTCCGCTGGACGGCATGGACGCCCTGGCGATGCCCGATGGCGCGCGGCAGGCCCCGGGCGGTCGCCCAGCGGCCATTGCCGTCCATGATGATCGCGACATGGAGCGCGGGCTGATCCTCGGCCTTGGGGGCGAAACGGTGCATTCCGCTGCTCAGACCTGGAGGATCTCTTTTTCCTTCTGCGCCGCCACGTCGTCGATCTCGCGGATACGACTGTCGGTCAGGCCCTGGATCTTGTCGGCCAGACGCTTGTGCTCGTCCTCGGAGATCTCGTGGTCCTTCTCGGCGCGCTTCAGCGCATCCATGCCGTCGCGGCGGACGTTGCGGACCGCGACGCGGGCCGCCTCGGCGTATTTGCCGGCGACCTTGCTGAGCTCACGCCGGCGCTCCTCGCTCAGCTCCGGCAGCGGCACGCGGACGGTCTGGCCTTCGGTCTGCGGGTTCAGGCCCAGGCCGGAATCGCGGATGGCCTTCTCCACCGACTTGACCGCGCTGCGGTCCCACACCGTGACGGTCAGCATGCGCGGCTCCGGCACGCCGATGGTGCCGACCTGATTCAGCGGCATCTGGGCGCCGTAGACGTCGACCGTGATCGGCTCGAGCAGGCTGATACTGGCGCGGCCGGTGCGGAGACCGGCGAGATCCTTGCGCAGGGACTCCAGAGCACCCGCCATGCGGCGGGAGATGTCGTCGAGATCGGCTTTGGCCACGCTCAGCCCTCCTCGGTCACGATGGTGTAGCGTCCCTGCCCTGCGACCACCTCCGCAAACGCGCCATGCTCGTTGATGGAGAAGACCAGGATCGGGATCTTGTTCTCACGGGCCAGCGAGATCGCCGCATGATCCATGACGCGGAGATCTTTTGCCAGCACATCCATGTAGGTCAAGCGGTCGAAACGCTTGGCCCCTTCGACCTTGAGCGGGTCGGCGTCGTAGACGCCGTCGACCTGCTTGCCCATGAGCAGGGCGTCGCAGCCCATCTCCGAGGCGCGCAGCGCGGCGCCGGTGTCGGTGGTGAAGAACGGGTTGCCGGTGCCGCCGACGAAGATGACGACGCGCCCCTTCTCCATGTGCCGGATCGCCCGGCGCCGGATATAGGGCTCGCACACCGTCTGCATCGGGATGGCCGAGACCACGCGCGTGTGCAGGCCCTTGTGCTCGCAGGCGCTCTGCAGCGCCAGGCCGTTCATCACCGTGGCCAGCATGCCCATGTAGTCGGCCGTGGCCCGCTCGATGCCGGAGGCGGCGCCGCTGATGCCGCGGAAGATGTTGCCGCCGCCGACCACCATGCAGATCTCGACGCCGAGGGCGTGGACCTGGGCGACGTCATCGGCGATGCGCTCCACCATCTTCGGGTCGATGCCGTAATCCCGGTCACCCATCAGGGCTTCGCCGGAAATCTTCAACAGCACCCGTCGATACTGGGCCGCTCTCGCCATGTCGCTCCACTCCCTCAGCGCCGCTTATCTGTTCCGCGTCGGCTCAGCGGCCGAGCGTGGCCGCCACTTCCGCCGCGAAGTCGCCCTGCTCCTTCTCGATGCCCTCACCGAGCACGAAGCGGACGAAGCCGGTCACGCTGACCGGGGCGCCAACATCCTTGGCCACGGCCTCGATCGCCGCGCGGACCTTGGTCTCGCCGTCCAGCACCCAGACCTGCTCGTGCAGCACCACTTCCTCGTAGTACTTGCGGATCCGGCCATCGACCATCTTCTCGATGATCGCCTCGGGCTTGCCGCTGGCGCGGGCCTGCTCGACCAGCACGGCGCGCTCGCGCTCGAGGTTGCTGGAGTCGACGTCGGCGATGTGCAGCGCGTCCGGCCGGGCCGCCGCGACATGCATCGCGACCTGCTTGCCGAAGGCCTCGAGCTTGGCCTTGTCGCCGGTCGATTCCAGCGCCACCAGCACGCCGATCTTGCCCAGCCCCGGGGCGACCGGGCTGTGGACATAGGCGGCGACGACGCCGTTCGACACCGACAGGGCGGTGCTGCGGCGCAGGCTGATGTTCTCGCCGATGGTGGCGACCAGGTGCGTCACCTCCTCGGCGGCGGTGCGGCCGGTGCCGGGATACGGGCTGGCGCCCAGCGCCTCGACGTTGCCGTCGGCCTTGAGCGCGAGGCCCGCGAGGGTCGAGACCAGACCCTGGAACTTGTCGTTGCGCGAGACGAAATCGGTCTCGGAGTTGACCTCGACCAGCGCGCCACGATTGCCCTCGACGGCGGCGCCGACCAGGCCCTCGGCGGCAACGCGGCCGGCCTTCTTGGCGGCGGCCGCCAGGCCCTTCTTGCGCAGCCAGTCGACCGCGGCCTCGAGGTCGCCGCCGCTCTCGCTGAGTGCCTTCTTGCAATCCATCATGCCGGCGCCCGTCTTCTCACGAAGCTCCTTCACCAGCGCTGCCGTGATCTCCGCCATATCGTCCTCGTATCCGGTTCGTTCGGCGCCGCGCCCCACCGGTCGCAGGCGCCCTCATCGACAGAAAGGGGCGGCTTTCTGGGCCGCCCCTGGTTCGCTCTCGGCTCAGGCGGCCGGCTGTTCCGCCTCGCCGGTCTCGGCCGGCGGCGGCAGCACCTCCTCGACCGGGGCTTCCTCCAGCCCGCCGACATCGGCGCCGCTCGCGGTCATCTCGGCCTGGATGCCGGAGATCACGGCGCCGGAGAACAGCTCGCAGTAGAGCTCGATCGCCCGCAGCGCGTCGTCATTGCCCGGCACCGGGAAGGTGATGCCGTCGGGGCTGGAGTTGCTGTCGAGCACGGCCACGACCGGGATGCCGAGCTTGGCGGCTTCCAGGACCGCGATCGATTCCTTGTTGGTGTCGATGATCACCAGGATGTCCGGCAGGCCGCCCATGTCCCGGATGCCGCCCAGCGCCTTCTCGAGCTTGTCGCGCTCGCGAGTCAGGGTCAGCTGCTCCTTCTTGGTCAGGCCGAGTGCGCCCTGGTTGAGCTGCTCGTCCATCTCCTTCAGGCGCTTGATCGACTGCGACACCGTCTTCCAGTTGGTCAGCATGCCGCCGAGCCAGCGATGGTTGACGAAGTACTGGCCGCAGCGCTTGGCCGCGTCGGCGATCTGGTCCTGCGCCTGGCGCTTGGTGCCGACGAACAGGACGCGGCCGCCATTGGCGACGACGTCACGGACGGCGTCGAGCGCGCGGTGCAGCAGGGGCACGGTCTGCTCGAGGTCGATGATGTGCACGCCGTTGCGCACGCCGAAGATGAACGGCGCCATCTTCGGGTTCCAGCGGCGGGTGTGGTGACCGAAATGCGCGCCGGCTTCGAGGAGCTGGCGCATGGTGAAGGTCGGCGTAGCCATATCGGAAGATCCTTTTTCCGGTTGTTCCGCCGCGGGCTTTGCCGTTCGCCACACCGCGGATTGCGGATATGGCGAAAAGCACCGGAGCGACCGAGCCACTGCTGTGGCAGGCCGCGATGCCCGCGTGTGGGATTGACGACGGCGCGGTTGATACGCCCTGCGCCCGGGAAATGCAAGCCGGGCGATCGGGCGCCCGGCCGGTGCGGTTCAGAGACTGCTTGGAAATGCGCTGGCGTGAGCCGGCTGGCGGTGGCTTCGAGAACCGGAGCGCAGCGGACGTTTGAGTCCGTGAGCACCGGAAGCGGAGAAGCCGCCGTCAGACGGCCATGCCAGTAGCATTTACAGGCGGTCTCTCAGGCGCTGCGGCGGTCGGGCCAGATGAAGCGCGAGCGGTAGCGCTGCGATCGGCGGGCACGGTGCTCGGCCAAGTCGTCGACCGGCACGGCAGGCTGGGCCGCGACCGGCGCCGCGGCGGTCGGCTCGTCCCAATGGGCAACGAGCCGGCCGGTCTCCGCGTCGCGGGTCCAGCGCAGCAGCACCTTGTCCCCGTCCCGGATCGGGTCGTGGCGCAAGTCACGATTGCGGAAGCGCGGCAGGGCGGCAAGCGCCTCGGCCCGCGGGGAGATCACGGCGCCGAGCGCCAGGCGCAGGCGGCGATCGAAGCAGGAGAGAAAAGCGAGGTTCATCGTTCGCTCCGTATTCCGCACGCGGCGGAAGCGGGGCGAACGGCGCTCCGACCCTAGGTCCGGCTCACGCCATCCACCCGGCCGAGGCCGAGTGCGATCCAGTGATGTTCCGGCGACGTCACCGCGGCCAGATCGGCCTTGGCGACGCCACGACTAGGGTGGTCGTCCATCTGTCTCTCGTTGTGAGATTGGCGCCGGGCGGGCCTGGGCCCGCTCGGCGTCACCGGCGATGTATGCCTGCGCCCCCCGGGAGTCAAGGTCAAAGCAGACGCCGCGGAAACGCTGGAAGGCCGGCGCGCTGAAGGCACCGGACCGCGCCTCGCCCCCGGATCGCGGCGACTCGGCTATGATGGCGAACGCCCGCGCATTCGGGCGCCGCATCCGTTTTTTGGGGGGACCGGGATGACCATCTTCGTGCTCGGCGGCCGCCGCCGCATCGCCCTGGCCGGAGCGGCCGCGGCGCTGCTTCTCACCGCCGTCACCGCCGCCCAGGCCGCGCTGCCTCCCTATTGGCAGCGGGTGCACGAGATCCAGGCGATCCTGGATGACGGCGACGTCGGCCGGGCGCTGCGCGAAGCCCCGATCGACCGGATCGAACGGACGGCCGAGGACCGCTACCAGGTCCAGGCCGGGCCCTGCGCGCTCGAGATCCGCATCATCGGCGAGTCTCGGTCCGATCCGGGCCCGCGCAAATTCCATCTCCAGCTCGGCGATCCGGCCTGCCGCTGACGGCCGGGAACCCCGACGCCGGACGTCTTATTGCCCAGGCAGGACAAGGAGACACCCGGCCATGCACGCCTATACCGTC
>JAEKLZ010000489.1 GCA_019508225.1 Inquilinus limosus
CAGAAGGCGGCCGGCCGCTGGATGCTGGAGCGCGACTACGCCGCCTGGGCCGCGGTCCGCGCCATCGGCGAGGCGGTGACCCGCACCGGCAGCGGCGACGCGGCCGCGATCCGCGCCTATCTGGTGTCGCCCGACTTCCAGCTTGGCGCCTTCAAGGGCGTGCCGCTGACCTTCCGCAGCTGGGACCAGCAGCTGCGCCAGCCGATGCTGCTGGCCTCGCCGATGATGCTGGTCTCGGTGTCGCCGCAGGAGGGCTTCCTGCATCAGCGCACCCCGCTCGACACGCTCGGTTACGACGAGCCGGAATCGTCCTGCCGGCTGAATCCCGATCCCTAGGAGGTCCGCATGATCCGGTTCGCGCATCTGGCCATCGCGGTGCTTCCCGTGCTCGCATTCGGCCCGGCCCACGCCTTCACCGCCTATGTCTCGAACGAGAAGGGCAACACCGTCAGCGTCGTCGATCTCGACCAGATGAAGGAGGTGGCGACCATCCCGGTGGGCGAGCGGCCGCGCGGCATCACCATCAGCAAGGACGGCACCCGCCTGTATGTCTGCACCAGCGACGCCGACCATGTGGAGGTGATCGATACCGCGACGCATAAGGTGATCGACACCCTGCCCAGCGGGGCGGACCCGGAGCTGTTCGTGCTGTCGCCCGACGACAAGCGGCTCTACGTCGCCAACGAAGACGACAGCATGGTCACGGTGCTGGATCTCGAGCAGAAGGTGGTCGAGAGCGAGGTGCCGGTGGGGGTGGAGCCGGAGGGCATGGGCGTCAGCCCCAACGGCAAGATCCTGGTCAGCACCTCCGAGACCACCAACATGGCGCATTTCATCGACACCGAGACGCTGCATCTGACCGACAATGTCCTGGTCGACAGCCGGCCGCGCTTCGCCGAGTTCACCCCGGACGGCAAGCAGGTCTGGGTGTCGTCCGAGATCGGCGGCACGGTCGCCGTCATCGACACCGCAACGCGCAAGGTGGTGAAGAAGATCGGCTTCGCGGTGCAGGGGGTGCGCAAGGAGACGATCCAGGCGGTCGGCGTCGCCATCACCAAGGATGGCAAGACCGCCTTCATCGCGCTGGGGCCGGCCAACCGGGTGGCGGTGGTGGACACGGCCACCTATGAGGTGACGGATTATCTGCTGGTCGGCCAGCGGGTCTGGCACCTGGACTTCACCCCGGACGGGAAATATGTCGTTTCGGTCAACGGCGCCTCGAACGACATCTCGGTGATCGATGTGGCGGACCGCAAAGTGATCAAGTCGATCCCCGTGGGCGAGCTGCCCTGGGGCGTGGCGATCCATTGAAGATGGCCGCCGCCGGCGAGCCTGCCGACGCCCTGGCCGTGACCGGCCTGTCGCACCGGATCGGCGGGCGCGAGATCCTGGCCGGGATCGAGCTTGCCGTGCAGCCCGGCCGCTTCACCGTGCTGCTCGGGCAGAACGGCGCCGGCAAGACCACGCTGTTCTCGCTGGTCACCCGGCTCTACGGCGCCCAGTCCGGCAGCGTCCGGGTGTTCGGCCGCGACCTGGCCGCCGATCCCGGCCGGGCGCTGGCGCTGATGGGCGTGGTGTTCCAGCAGCGGGCCCTGGACCCCGACCTGTCGGCCCGGCAGAACCTGCGCTACCACGCGGCGCTGCACGGCATGCCGGGATCCGTCGCCCGGCAGCGCATCGCCGCGGAGCTGGAGCGGGTGGGCCTGGCCAAGGAGGCCGACCGCAAGATCCGCAGCTTCTCCGGCGGCGAGATGCGGCGGATCGAGATCGCCCGGGCCCTGCTGCACGAGCCGCGGCTGCTGCTGTGCGACGAGGCGACGGTGGGGCTCGACATCCGTAGCCGCGCCGCGATCCTGGCCGATGTCCGCGGCCTGGTCCGCGATCGCGGCCTGACCGTGCTATGGGCCACCCATCTGATCGACGAGGTCGAGGCGGCCGATCCCACCATCGTCCTGCATCGCGGCCGCATCCTGCGCCAGGGGCCGGCCGCATCGATCATTTCCGATCTCGGCGCCGGCGGGCTGCAGGACGCCTTCCGCCGGCTGACGGAGGCGGCATGAGCGCCATCCACGACCTTGGCGCCGCCGAGCGCCGGCCCCTCGGCGCCGTCACCCTCGGCGGCGCCTGGCGCTGCCTGCTGGGCATCCTGTGGCGCGAGGGGCTGCGCTTCGTGCACCAGCGCACCCGCTTCATCTCGGCCCTGGTGCGGCCGCTGGTCTGGCTGTTCATCTTCGCCGCCGGCTTCCGCTCGGTGCTCGGCGTCTCGATCATCCCGCCCTATGAGACCTATATCCTGTACGACGAGTACATCGTCCCCGGGCTGATCGCCATGATCCAGCTGTTCAACGGGATGCAGAGCTCGCTGTCCATGGTCTATGACCGCGAGATGGGCAGCATGCGGGTGCTGCTGACCAGCCCGATGCCGCGCTGGTTCCTGCTGCTGGCGCGGCTGCTGGCCGGCACGCTGCTGTCGCTGCCGCAAGTCTACGTGTTCCTGGCGATCGCCCGGATCTGGGGCGTCGAGCCGCCGCCGATGGGCTATCTCACAGTGCTGCCGGCGCTGGTGCTGTCCGGGCTGATGCTGGGCGCGCTCGGCCTCCTGCTGTCCTCGGCGATCCGCCAGCTCGAGAACTTCGCCGGGGTGATGAACTTCGTGATCTTCCCGATGTTCTTCGCCTCCTCGGCCCTCTACCCGCTGTGGAAGGTGGAGGAGGCGAGCCCGCTGCTGCGCGACGTCTGTGGCTTCAACCCCTTCACCTATGCCGTCGAGCTGAACCGTTTCGCGCTCTACGGCCAGGTCGACATCCAGTCGCTGCTGCTCGTCCTCGGCTTCACCGTGGTGTTCCTCGGCGGAGCGATCCTGGCCTATGACCCGGCGCGCGGCCTCGTCGCCCGCGTCCGCGGTCCCGGCGCCGGCTGACAAGGAGTCCCGTCATGGTCCGATCCGCCCCTCTTATCGCGACATGGCTTCTTCCGGCGCTGCTGGCGCTGTGCCCGATGGGGACGGCCTGGGGGCAGGACGCGGCCCCGGCGAAGGACGACTGGCCCTGCGTCCAGGTGCTGCAGCCGGAGCTGTCGGTCGGCGCGATGTGGCCGGGCGACGATCCGACGGCGGGCGGCCCGGCCTGGCGCGACGATGCGGTGATCGCGGCGCTGGTCGAGCGGGTGGCGCCGCGCCGTGTCCCGGTCGACGAGGCGACGGCCGAGATCCATCGCTTTGCCGTGGGCTATGAGGGCGACCGCAAGGCGGCGCTGACCGAGCTGTTCGCCGGGGTGTTCGAGACCATCAACGGCGAGCGCGGCACCATCATCCGCGGCATCCGCCGCTTCAACAGCCGGCAGGAAGCCCTGGCCAAGCGGATCGAGGCCAGCACCGCGGCCCTCGACGGAGTCGATCCGGCCTCGACCGATGCGGCCGTGGCGCGGCAGCGGCAGGAGCTGGAGTTCCAGCTGTCCTGGGACCAGCGGGTGTTCGACGACCGCGAGCGGCTGCTGCCGGCGATCTGCGACCAGCCCTTTGTGCTGGAGCGCCGGCTGTTCGCGCTGTCGCGCACGATCCAAAGCGAGATCGGGAAATAGGGAAGGGGCGGGGCCGCTCTGGAACGCCCCGCCGAACTCGCTGCCTTTACTTGACGATGAACGTGCCGGTCATGCCCGCCGCTTCGTTCTCCGGCGCGTGAAAGGTGAAGGTGCCGGGGCGGATCGGCACGAAGGAGATCACGGCCTTGCCGGCATCATCGAACTCGATCGAATCCAGTCCCAGCGGCCGGATCTCGACCTTGTTGACCACGACCTCGTTGATCCAGATGTTGCGGAAGAATTCGGGGGCGGCGATGCCCAGCTCGGCGGTGCCGTCGGCCTCGATCGTCCAGCGATAGTATTTGCCGGCCTCCAGCTCGTACGGCTTGGTCGGGAAGGCGAGGCCGGAGGACAGCTTGAGCGTCTCGAGATTGGTGCCGCGCACGGTCAGGCCGGCCTGGGCCGCGGCCGGTCCGGTGCCGGCGAGCAGGGCAGGCACGGCCAACAGGGCCAAGGCGGCGAGCGCGCCGCCCATCTTCGATGCACGCATTCCGGACTCCTCTCCTGGGTGCCGGCCAGGCAGTCCCGGATGCACCGGGACGCCGCCTGGGCCGGTCGTTGTGATTTCAGTCCGAAGTATGACGGCGGGGCGGAGGGTGGTCGACGGCGGAAGCCCTTGCCGCGGTCGTCCTTTGGTCCAAGGAATCCACCGGGCCTCAACTACAGCCGGTGGCCGGGGCCGATCCGGCCACCGCGGACGACATTGCCGTGCGCCTGGAGATCATGTCCAAATATTGGAATTTTAAAACGAATTCTAAATCATCGTCAGCGGCTAGGCTATGCTATGTCTCTTTCCAGAATCCTGATTTTCAACAACCCATCTTTGTTTTTGATAGTCTAATCATAGAAACTTAAGCCGCTCGTGATGGCTTTGGTATCGGGCGGCCTTGTTCCTCAGCAGCTTCGATCCAACTTGCGATTGCATCGAGAATGTTGGTCACAGCCTCTTGCGGCGTGTCTCCGTCGGAGATGCAGCCTGGCAGATCCGGCGCCTCAGCGAGGAAGCCTCCACCGTCTTCCTCATCCAGCGGACGCACCGTGAGTAGATAGTCGGTCGGCTTCACACCGGATCCCTCAAAGCCTCAGGCTGTCGATCAGCTCGATCAGCTTCTTAATATAGATCGGCTTGATCGGTCTGCGAACCGGTATCGTCAGGATTTCCGGTCGACTATGAGCCGAAACTTTGGCATGGCTGCCGCGCGTAGGCATGGAAAAGTCGAGGCCGTGCTGTCGGCACACGGCCTCGATCTCTGCAATTCTCCGGTCACGCGGATTGGCACGCATGGATTCGAGAAGCTTATCCGCACGCGCCATCCGTTCTTAGAACTCCTGCACTTTCTTCCGCTTTCTTAACTGCACCCCGTCGTGCCGCCGCAGGTCTCGCATTTCAGGCAGGTGCCGTTCCGCACCAGGGTCATGTTCTGGCATTCGGGGCAGGGGTCGCCCTCATAGCCCTTGGCCCGCGCCTCGCGGATCTTGGCAAGGCGGACATCCGCCGTGCCGTTCAGGGCCGCGCTGCGCAGCTGCACCGGCTCCGGTGCCAGGGCGGTCGCGCCCTCGGTGTGCAGCGCCGTCGCCACGCCGCTCACCAGCTCCTGCATCTCGGCCACGCGGGCGACCGCGACGTCGCGGACGTTGCCGCCCTCGAACACCCGGAAGTTGCCGCGGACGAAGCCGGTGGAGGCGACCTTGCGGATCGGCGTCGCCTCGGCCACGGCCGGGGTCTTGCCGTCATCCGAGGTCACGCCCTTGCCGACCGTGTCCGGCGTCAGATCCTCCGGCGTGGCATGGGCCAGGTCGCTGCGGTCGAGATAGGAGACCGCCAGCTCACGGAAGATGTAGTCGATGATCGAGGTCGCCATCTTGATGGCGTCGTTGCCCTGCACCGGGCCCGAGGGCTCGAACCGGGTGAAGGTGAAGGCCTCGACGAACTCCTCCAGCGGCACGCCGTATTGCAGGCCGATCGAGATGGCGATGGCGAAGTTGTTCATCAGGCTGCGGAAGGCGGCGCCTTCCTTGTGCATGTCGATGAAGATCTCGCCCAGCCGCCCGTCATCGTATTCGCCGGTGCGGAGATAGACCTTGTGGCCGCCGACGATGGCCTTCTGGGTGTAGCCCTTGCGGCGGTGCGGCAGCTTTCCGCGGATGCCGGTCTTGTCGACGATCCGCTCGATCACCCGCTCGACGATCCGCTCCGCCACCATCGGGGCACGGGCGCCGGCCGGCGCCTCGATCAGGCGCTCGGTGAAGCTCTCCTCCTCCTCGATGTCGTCGTCATCGAGCAGCGAGGCGTTGAGCGGCTGGCTCAGCTTCGAGCCGTCGCGGTAGAGCGCGTTGGCCTTGAGGCAGAGCTGCCAGGACAGCAGGTAGGCGTCCTTGCAGTCCTCCACCGTCGCCGCGTTCGGCATGTTGATGGTCTTGGAGATCGCGCCGGAGATGAAGGGCTGCGCCGCCGCCATCATCCGGATGTGGCTCTCGACCGACAGGAAGCGTTTGCCGATGCGGCCGCAGGGATTGGCGCAGTCGAACACCGGCAGGTGCTCGTCCTTCAGCTCCGGCGCGCCCTCCAGGGTCATGGCGCCGCAGCAGTAGGTGTTCGCGGCCTCGATCTCGGCCCTGGAGAAGCCGAGGAAGGCGAGCAGGTCGAAGGACATGTCGTCCAGCGCCGCCGCCGGCACCTTCAGCGTCCCGGTCAGGAAATCGTCGCCGAGGGTGTAGCGGTTGAATACGAACTTGATGTCGAAGGCGGCCTTGGTGCCCAGCTCGACCGCGTCGATCGCGGCCTGGGTGAAGCCCTTGGCCTTCAGCGCGGCCCAGTCGATCGCCGGCGAATTCTCCAGCGTGCCGTGGCCGACGGCGTAGCGGATGATCGCCTCGATCTGGTCATCGCTATAGCCGAGGCCACGCAGCGCCTCGGGCACCACCCGGTTGATGATCTTGAAATAGCCGCCGCCGGCCAGCTTCTTGAACTTCACCAGGGCGAAGTCGGGCTCGATGCCGGTGGTGTCGCAATCCATCACCAGGCCGATCGTGCCGGTCGGCGCGATCACCGTCGCCTGGGCGTTGCGGTAGCCATGCGCCTCGCCGAGGCCCAGCGCGCGGTCCCAGGCGCGGCGGGCGGCGGCGACCAGCTCCTGGTCCGGGCAGGCATCGGCCTCCGGCGGCACCGGATTGATCGACAGGCCCTCATAGCCGTCAGCCTCGCCATAGGCGGCGCGGCGATGGTTGCGGATCACCCGCAGCATGGCGGCCGCGTTCTTGGCATAGCCGGGGAAGGGGCCGACCGCCTTGGCCATCTCGGCCGAGGTGGCATAGGCGACGCCGGTCATCAGCGCGGTGATGGCGCCGCACAGCTCGCGGCCGTCGACGCTGTCATAGGGGATGCCGGACGCCATCAGCAG
>JAEKLZ010000490.1 GCA_019508225.1 Inquilinus limosus
AGCGCCGCCGCCTCCGGCTCCGCCGCCGGAGCGGGGACCGAGGCCTCGGCGGCCGTCTCGGCCGCTGCGGCCTCCGCTGCCACGTCGGCCTTCTTCTTGCGCGGGGCACGGCGCTTCGGCTTCGGCGCCTCCTCAGCCGGCGCCGCAGCGTCCGCTGGGGCAGCTTCCGCCGGGGCAGCCTCGGCCAGGGCGGGCTCTGGTGTGATCACCGCTTCGGCGGCCGCAACCGTATCCGGCGCCGTCTCGGTTTCGGGCTCGGCATGGCTGGCGGCGTCGGCGGCCTCCAGCACGAAGGGCTCGGCCTCCTCGTCCGTCTTCTTGCGGCGGCCGCCGCGACGGCCGCGGCGACGGGCCTTGGCATCGTCCTCGGCCGTGGCCGCCTCGGGCGCCGCGGCTTCAGCCGGGGCCGGCTCGGCCGGCACGACCACGGCCGGGGCCGCGTCCTCGACGGGCTCGGCGTGGCTTGCGGCATCGGCCGCCTCGAGCGTGAACGGCTCGGCCGCCTGGTCTGCGCCCTCCTCGGCCTCGTCGCGCGGGTCGTAGCCGAAGCTGCCATCGGCCGCGACCTGGGCGGGCTGGTCCGGGCGATGCCCGTCCTCGCCGCGCCGGCGACCGCGCCGCCGCCGGCGGCGACGGCCGCGTCCCTCGCCATCGGCCTGCTGGCCATGCTGCTGCGGCGGCTGTCCGGGGCGCGGCTGCTGCGGCTGGCGCGCAGGCTCCCGGGCCTCGGCGATCTCCTCGACCTCTTCCTCCGCCTCGTCCTCGACCTCCTCGGCCTCGAGCTCCAGCGCGGCGTCGGTCTCGGCCATGATCCGGGCGGTGTTGTCGATCGGCGCCGGCAGGACCGGCAACTCGGCGCTGCGGGCGCGGGTGCGCTCGATCCGGTGCGCCGGGGGGATCAGGCTGTCATCGGCCTCGATCATCACCCGCACGCCGTAGCGCCGCTCGATATCGGCCAGGGCGTCGCGCTTCTGGTTGAGCAGGTACAGCGCCATGGCGGTGGCAACATGCACGGTGACCTCGGAGGCGCGCTTGCGGATGCCCTCCTCCTCGATCGCGCGCAGCACCGACAGGGCGGCCGAGCCGGTGGTCCGGGTCATGCCCAAGCCCCCGCAATGGGCGCAGGTCTCGAAATGCGTCTCCATCAGGCTCGGGCGCAGCCGCTGGCGCGACAGCTCGAGCAGGCCGAAGGCGCTGATCCGGCCGAGCTGGATGCGGGCGCGGTCCTGCCGCATCGCCTCCTTCAGCCGGTGCTCGACCGCCTTGTTGTGGCGGTCGTCCTCCATGTCGATGAAGTCGATGACGATCAGCCCGGCCAGGTCGCGCAGCCGCAGCTGGCGGGCGACCTCGTCGGCGGCCTCGAGATTGGTCTTGTACGCCGTCTCCTCGATGTTCCGCTCGCGGGTCGAGCGGCCGGAGTTGACGTCGATCGAGACCAGCGCCTCGGTCGGGTTGATGACGATGTAGCCGCCGGAGCGCAGCTGCACCACCGGGCTGTGCATCGCGTCGATCTGGCCTTCGACGTTGAAGCGATGGAACAGCGGGACGTCCTGGTCCAGATAGGGCTGAACCTTCTTGGCATGGCTCGGCATGAGCATGCGCATGAAGTCCTTGGCGGTGCGGTAGCCTTCCTCACCGGCGACCTGGACGTCCTCGATGTCCTTGGAATAGAGGTCGCGGATCGCCCGCTTGATCAGGTCCGCTTCTTCATGGATGGCGCAGGGGGCGGTCGATTGCAGCGTCGTCTGCCGGATCGAATCCCACAACCGCAGCAGGTAGTCGAGGTCGCGCCGGATCTCCAGCTTGGTCCGCTCCAGCCCCGCCGTCCGCAGGATGACCGCCATGCCGTCCGGCACGTCCAGGTCATCCATGATCGCCTTCATCTTCTTGCGATCCTTGGGATTGGCGATCTTCCGGCTGATGCCACCGCCGCGCGGCGTGTTCGGCATCAGCACGCAGTAGCGGCCGGCCAGCGACAGGTAGGTGGTCAGCGCGGCGCCCTTGTTGCCGCGCTCCTCCTTGGTCACCTGCACCAGCATGATCTGCCGGCGCTTGATGACCTCCTGGATCTTGTAGTTGCGATAGTTCGGCAGCTTCGAGCGGCGGTCGCGGGCCTCCTCGGCCTCGTCGCCGCCCAGCACCTCGGGCTCGTGCTGGGGCTCGCCATCATGGCTGTGGCCATGACCGTTGCCGTTCTCGCCCTCGGCCGTGGCCGGGTCGTCGCCGCGCGGCGCCTCGGCCGGGGTCAGCAGCCCGACCGGGCCGCTGTCGCCCTCGGTCGACAGGGTCTCGCCGAAGCTGTCCTCGGCGACGGGCTCGGCGTGGATCACCTCGCCGGCCACCGCATCGCCGGTCTCGACCGCCTCGCTCGGGCCGGTCTCGGCCGCCTCGGCGCGGGCCGGGCGGCGGTCGCGGCCGCGGCGGCGGCGGGACGCCGGCTCGGCGGCGGCCGGCTTCGCCTCGACGGCGTCGGCCTCGTCGGCCTCCGCGGCCTGGCGGGCCAGCAGGGCCTCGCGGTCGGCGATCGGGATCCGGTAGTAGTCCGGATGGATTTCGGAGAAGGCGAGGAAACCGTGCCGGTTCCCGCCATACTCCACGAAGGCGGCCTGGAGCGAGGGTTCGACCCTCGTCACCTTGGCCAAGTAGATATTGCCTTTCAGCTGCTTCTTGGCTTCGGTCTCGAAATCGAATTCCTCGAGCCGATTGCCGTCCAGCACCACCACCCGCGTTTCTTCCGCATGGGTGGCGTCCACCAGCATTCTTTTAGCCATGTACAAACCCTGGCGACGCTGCCAGCGACCCCGCGCGACGGACGGGGCTGCGGCGCGTCCTTGTCCTGCCGAAGCCGCCGGGGGCGCGAACCGTGATCACCCGAGAACGGCGCTTCGCAGCAGGCCAGACGGGAGGGTCCGCGACAACCGGTCCGGCGCGGATGCGCCGGGGCACGGCCTCGAGTTGATCTCAATGTCGCCCGACATCCGCAGCCGCGCATCGCGTGCCGGCCGTTCAACGATGGACGTTTCCCGGCGGAAATCGATGTGCCGCCGCGCGGCCGACGCGGAGCCCCGGGAAACCCGGAGACCCGATCGTCCGATCGGACAGACTGTCGCGCCCTCACGATACCGAGGCACTGCGGTTCCGACAATGGGAGATTTCGGCCGTAACAGGCACGCGGGGTCGCAGGGGCCTGACTCGCCTTCGCCGCTATGGTAACAGGAGGCCCCGCCGGCCCGCGCGGTCATCAGCGGAACACAATCGCGGCCTATCCGCTTCTCGGTCGGGGCCGGCCTCGACGGCCGTCTCCGCCGTTCCGGGGCGGCCGCCGCCGCCCACCCATTGCTCTCCGTGGTTCGATGCGCCTGATCGGCTGGCTCCTGTCCTCCCTCATCCTCCTGCTCGTCATCGCGGCGGTCGGGGTCTTCGCGGCCGCAAGCTATTTCGGCCGCGACCTGCCGGACACGGCGCAGCTGGCCGAATACGCGCCCCCGATCACCACTCGCCTGCACGCGGCCGACGGCCGGCTGATGGCCGAATATGCCAGCCAGAACCGGTTGTTCGTGCCGTTCGGGGCGATCCCGCCGCTGGTGGCGCAGGCCTTCGTCTCGGCCGAGGACCAGCGCTTCTACGACCATCCGGGCGTGGACTTCCAGGGTATCGCCCGGGCCACCCTCTCCGCTGTCCAGAACTATGGATCGGACCGGCGGGTCGAGGGTGCGTCGACCATCACCCAGCAGGTGGCGCGCAACTTCTTCCTGACGCCGGACCGGGCGATCAGCCGCAAGATCCGCGAGGTGCTGCTGGCGCTGCGCATCGAAAGCGCCTTCACCAAGCAGCAGATCCTCGAGCTGTACCTGAACCAGATCTATCTCGGCCGCGGCGCCTATGGCGTGGCGGCGGCGTCGCTGGCCTATTTCAACAAGCCGCTGCAGGACCTGACGGTCTCCGAGACCGCCTTCCTGGCCGGCCTGCCGAAGGCGCCCAGCAGCTACGACCCGAAGACCCGGATGGACGCGGCCGTCAACCGCCGCAACTATGTCATCGGCCGGCTGCTCGAGGACGGGGCAATCACCCGGGAGCAGGCCGACGCCGCCCGGGCCGAGGCGTTGGTGACCAAGGACCGCCGGCAGATCGAGTTCGTCAGCGCCAACTACTTCGCCGAGGAGGTGCGGCGCGAGCTGCAGCGCCTGTACGGCAACGATGCTCTCTATCAGGGCGGGATGTCGGTGCGCACCTCGCTCGACCCGCATCTGCAGGATCTGGCCGACCTGTCGCTGCGCAACGGCCTGCGCAGCTATGACCAGCGGCATGGCTGGCGCGGCCCGCTGAAGAAGATCGAAGGCTTCGACGACTGGGCCGGGCAGCTCGCCGCGATCGAGCGGCCGGCCGGCGCCGGCGACTGGCAGATGGCGGTCGTGCTCGACGTCGACGCCAAGGCCGCCGGCATCGGCTTCTCGGACAAGAGCCGCGGCACCATCCCCTTCGCCGAGATGAAATGGGCCCGGCCCTGGCGCGCCAACCAGACGGTCGGTGGCGATCCTCGGAAGCCGGCCGACGTGCTGGCCAAGGGCGACGTCATCCTGGTCGAGCCGACCGGCCCGGTGCCGGAGGACAAGGCCGTGCCGCAGGAATTCGGCCTGCGCCAGATCCCCGACGTGCAGGGCGCGCTGGTGGCGCTGGACCCCAACACCGGCCGGGTGCTGGCGATCAGCGGCGGCTACGACTACGCGATGAGCGAGTTCGACCGCGGCACCCAGGCGGTGCGGCAGCCGGGCTCGACCTTCAAGCCCTTCGTCTATCTGACGGCGCTGGAGGCCGGCTACACCCCGACGACGATCATCGACGACGCCCCGATCACGATCGATGTCGGCACCACCGACTGGACGCCGGAAAACGACGACCACCGGTTTCTCGGTCCGATGCCGCTGCGCGTCGGCGTCGAGCGGTCGCGCAACCTGATGACGGTGCGGCTGATCCAGGCGGTCGGCCTCGACAAGGTCAAGGCGACGGCGGAGCGTTTCGGCGTCTACAAGGACATGCCGCTGCTGTACTCCATGGCGCTCGGCGCCGGCGCCACCACGCCGCTGCAGATGGCGACCGGCTTCGCCCAGATCGCCAATGGCGGCAAGAAGGTGATCCCGACCTTCATCGACCGGATCCAGGACCGCACCGGCCGCACCATCTACCGGCATGACGACCGGCCCTGCGACAGCTGCGGCCAGCCCTGGGCCGACCAGGCGGCGCCGGTGATCCCGGACACGCGTGAGCAGATCGCCGATCCGGTCTCGTCCTATCAGATGACCTCGATCCTGCAGGGCGTGGTGCAGCGCGGCACCGGCGCGGCGCTGAACAAGCTGGGCTTCACCCTGGCCGGCAAGACCGGCACCACCAACGACGCCAAGGACGCCTGGTTCGTCGGCTTCGCGCCCGACCTGGTGGTGGCGATCTATGTCGGCTTCGACGACCCGAAGACGCTGGGCGCCCGGGAATGGGGGTCGACCGCGGCCCTGCCGATCTTCGGCGACTTCATGGCCGCGGCGCTCAAGGGCAAGGACGTGCCGCCCTTCCGCATCCCGCCCGGCGTGAACCTGGTGAAGATCGACCGGCAGAGCGGCCAGCCCGCCTATGGCAGCGACGGCAATACGATCTGGGAGGCGTTCCGCCCCGGCACCGAGCCCGGCACCGGCTATGCCCTCGACCGGCTCGACGGCAGCGGCAGCACCCCCGCCGACCAGGGCACGACCAGCTTCGGCGACAGCGTGCCCGACGCCACGACCGGCACCGGCGGGCTGTACTGAGCGCCGCCGCGGTCTAGATCAAGCGAAGCGGCCGGTCATCAGGCCGCAGGCAGGGAGGAACTCATGGCACTGCGTAAATTCATCATCGAGCGTGATATCCCCGACGTCGGCACCCTCGAACGCGACCAGCTGCGCGGCGCCGCGGCCAAATCGAACGAGGCGCTGCGGCAGATCGGTCCCGACATCCAGTGGGTCGAGAGCTATGTCGCCGACAACAAGACCTTCTGCGTCTACCTGGCCAAGAACGAGGCGGTGATCCGCAAGCACGCCGAGATCAGCGGCTTTCCGGCGACCAAGATCACCGAGATCCGCAAGATGATCGACCCGACGACGGAACGGGCCGGCTGACGGGTCGCCGGATGGATCTCTCGGGCTTCATCCGGCTGCTCGAGGCCTATCGCGACACCCGCTACCTGTTCGCCGCCGACGGCGTCGAGCACGAGGTCCGGATCGACCGCCGGAACCCGGAGGCCGAGGCCTGGCTGGCCGGCCGCGGCGCGGCTGGCGCCGGCTTCATCAGCGCCGACAATCCCCGCAGCCGGCTGGTGCCGGCGGCCGACAACGCGACGGCGCGGCAGCGCCTGGCCGAGGCGGTGCGCCGCCGTGGCGCCGTAGCCGTGCCGCACACCGGCGCCGGGCTGGATGGCGCCTGGCCGCCGGAGCAGGGGCTGCTGGTGCTCGGCCTGGCGGCGGCGGATCTCGTCGCCCTGGCCGAGGAATTCGGCCAGAACGCCATCGTCTGGTTCGCCCCCGGCCAGCCCGCCCGGCTGGTGCCGACCCGGCTACTGTGCGAGGCGCTGGGCCTGGACGCCGGTGCGGAATGAGCCGAGGCCGGGTCACGCCGGTTCGAACAGCGGCACGAGCTCCATCTCCGGCACCAGAACCAGCCCCTTGTCGGTGATCCGGATCTCCGGGATCACCGACAGCGGAATCAAGTTGAAGCCCATATAGGGGATGGAGCAGCCGGCCTTCTCCCATTTGGCCTTCAGCGCCTTCACCTCCTCCGCCACCTCGGTCACGCGCTTGTCGGAGAGCAGGCCCGCGATCGGCAAGGGCACCATCGCCGTCACCCGGCCGTCGCGCACGACGCAGACGCCGCCCTGCGCCGCCGCGATCGCCTGCAGCGCCACCTGCATGTCGGCCTCGTTGGTGCCCGCGATGATGATGTTGTGGCTGTCATGCC
>JAEKLZ010000491.1 GCA_019508225.1 Inquilinus limosus
GGGCGATCTTGCAGGCGTCGCGCCACACCCGCAGCGACGAGGCCGTGGTGGTGGTCGAAAATTGCGGGTACAGCGGCAGCAGGATCACCTCGTCCGGAGCGAAATCCTTCACCAGCATCGCCGTTTCCTGGCTCATCGGATGCCAGTAGCGCATGGCGATGAAGGTCTTCACCTCGCCGAGGTCGGCCAGCTCCGCCTCCAGCGCCCGGGCCTGCGCCTCGGTGTTAGGCAGCAGCGGCGAGCCGCCGCCGATCTCGGCATAGATGTCCCTGGCCAGGCGGGTCCGCTTCTTGGCGATGGCCCAGGCCAGGACCAGCCGCGCCGGGTTCGGGATGCGGATGATCGCCGGGTCGGCGAACAGGTTGAACAGGAAGGGCCGGATCGCATCCGGATTATCGGGGCCGCCCAGGTTGAACAGGACGACGGCGATCCGGCGGCTCATGCCCGATCCCCGCGCAGGTGCCGGACCAGGGCGGCGACATGCTCCGGCGGCGTCTTCTGCAGCACGCCATGACCCAGGTTGAAGACGAAGGGGCCGTGGCCGAGCGCGTCCGTAATCGCATCGGCGGCCCGCAGCATGGCCGCGCCGCCGGTCAGCAGGAACACCGGGTCGAGATTGCCCTGCACCGCGGCCTTGGGCTGCAGCGTCCGGGCGGCCCAGCCTAGCGGCACAGCGGTGTCCAGCCCTACCGCGTCGACCCCGGTGCCGGCGAGATAGCGTTCGTACAGCAGCCCGGCGCCGCGCGGGAAGCCGATGATCGGCACCCCCGGCGCCCCGGCCCGCACGGCCTCGACGATGCGCTTCGTCGGTGCGATCACCCAGCGGTCGAACTCCGCCTCCGGCAGCACCCCGGCCCAGCTGTCGAACAGTTGCACTGCCTCGGCCCCTGCCTGGATCTGGCGCAGCAGATAGGCGGTGGTGGCTTCGACCAGCAGGTCGACCAGCCGGCCGAAGGTCTCCGGCTCGCCATAGGCCAGGCGCTTGACCACGCCGTATTCCTTGCTGCCGCCGCCCTCGACCATGTAGGTCGCGACGGTCCAGGGCGCGCCCGCGAAGCCGATCAGCGCGGTCCCGGGCGGCAGGGCCGCCGCCACCCGGCCGACGGTCTTGTAGACCGGCCCCAGCACCTCGTGCAGCCGGCCGGCGGACAGGCGGGCGATGCCGGCCGCATCGGTCACCGGCTCCAGCTTCGGGCCTTCGCCCTCGACGTAGTCCAGCGCCTGGCCCAGCGCGTGCGGCACGACCAGGATGTCCGAGAACAGGATCGCCGCGTCCAGCCCGTAGCGGCGGATCGGCTGCAGCGTCACTTCGGCGGCCAGCTCCGGGTTGTAGCAGAGGTCGAGAAAGCTGCCGGCCTGGGCCCGCAGCGCGCGGTATTCCGGCAGATAGCGCCCGGCCTGGCGCATCAGCCAGACCGGCGGCCGGGCCAGGGTCTCGCCGGCCAGGGCGCGCAGGAACGGCTTCGCCGGGGTCACGGACGGCTCTTCCCGGCTCTGCCCATCCTTATCCATTAGAAAGAATCCTTAGAATTTGAGGATGTAGTGGATGCCTGTGGATAACGGGGATTGTGACTCTTCCCCAATCCATCCACAGGTTTTGCCGGCCGGCGCGCCCCTCCCTGTGGAAAGCGGGGAAGACGCGCCCGACTCGCTACACCTTCGCCATCGCCCCTGTCCATAACGGGCGGGAGGACTCGGGGTCGCATCGTCCGGCCTCGTCGCTGCCGCAATGAGGCCGGGAGTCTCGTCCCCAGCCTGATGGAAGAGTCGACGACTCACCGGCGAGCGGGTGCAGATCGCGTCAAGCCTCGTGAATCCGGGTTCCATCCCCAATTTGCCCACAGACAATCCCCATGCCTCCGGGATAAAAGAGGGACATGGCGCAGACGAAGACGTTCCACCTACATCTCGTTTCGGACTCGACCGGCGACACCATTCATAGCGTCGCGCGGGCCTGTCTCGCCCAGTTCGAAGGCGCCGAGCCGATCGAGCACTTCTGGAACCTGGTGCGGACCAACCGCCAGCTCGACATGGTGGTCGAGGAGATCCGCGACCATCCCGGCGTCGTCGTCTTCACCCTGGTCGATGACGGGCTGCGCCACCGGCTGATGGATGTCTGCGGCACGCTCGGCGTGCCCTGCATCTCGGTGCTCGACCCGATCATGGGGGCGCTGGCGCAGCAGCTCGGCATGGCGGGGCACGGCCGGCCGGGCCGGCAGCATGCGATGGACGCCGCCTATTTCCACCGCATCGAGGCGATGGACTACGCGCTGGCGCATGATGACGGCCATCTGACGGTCGACTTTCACCAGGCCGACGTCATCCTGGTCGGCGTCTCGCGCACCTCGAAGACGCCGACCTGCCTTTATCTGGCCAATCGTGGGGTGAAGGCGGCGAATGTCCCCTTCGTCCCCGGCCTGCCGCTGCCGGACGACCTGCACAAGGTCAGCCGGCCGCTGATCGTCGGGCTGACCAAGGACCCGGAGCGGCTGATCCAGCTGCGCCGCAACCGGATGCAGATGCTGAACCAGGCCCAGACCACCGACTATGTCGACCCCGAGCAGGTGCGGTCGGAGGTTGCGGAGGCCCGGCGCTACTTCGCCAAGCATCGCTGGCCGGTGCTCGACGTCACCCGCCGCGCCATCGAGGAGACAGCGGCGGAGATCCTGTCGCTGCTGGCCCGGCGCGGGCGCAGCGCCGGGATCCCCTGAAGGGAGATCGGCCGTGACCCGGGTGATCCTCGCCTCCGGCAGCGCCACGCGGCGGGCCATGCTCGCCGCCGCCGGCGTTCCCGTCATCCCCAGCCCGGCCGCGATCGACGAGGCCGAGGTCAAGGCGTCGATGCAGGCCGAGGGCGCGTCCCCGGCCGATGTGGCCGAGGCGCTGGCGGTGCTGAAGGCGCAGCGCGTGTCGCGCCGCTTTCCGGGCGACCTGGTGATCGGCGCCGACCAGATGCTGGATTGCGAGGGCGTCTGGTACGACAAGCCGGTGGATCGGGACGCGGCCCGCGACCAGCTGCTGGCGCTGCGCGGCCGCACCCACACCCTGACCTCGACCGCGGTGGCGGTGCGCGACGGCCAGCGGGTGTGGCATGCGACCGACCGGGCGAGGCTGACCATGCGGTCCTTCAGCCATGTCTTCCTCGAGACCTATCTCGACGCGGTCGGCGACACGGTGCTGTCCTCGGTCGGCGGCTATCAGCTCGAGGGCCGCGGGGCGCAGCTCTTCGCCAAGGTCGAGGGCGACCATTTCACCGTGCTGGGCCTGCCGCTGCTGCCGCTGCTCGGCTTCCTGCGCGACCATGGGGTGCTGCCGTCGTGATTGTCAGCCTGCCGCCGGATATCACGCGTCGCCTCTCCCGCTTGGCGGGAGAGGTCGGACATCCGCCAGGATGTCCGGGTGAGGGTTGGCCCCGGCCTCGACAAAGAGCCCTCACCCGGAGCCGCTTCGCGTCTCCGACCTCTTCCGCAAGCGGGAGAGGCAACGCAAATATCCTGATCGCGATATCGGGTGGTGCATCGTGGCAATGCTGACCGCGAAAGGCCGCCTGGCCGGGGTGATCGGCTGGCCGGTCGGGCATTCCCGCTCGCCCCAGCTGCACGGCCACTGGCTGGCCCGTTACAGCATCGACGGCGCCTATGTGCCGATGGCGGTGGCGCCGGAGCGGCTGGAGACGGCGTTGCGCGGCCTTGCGGCTTTGGGCTTCCGCGGCTGCAACGTCACCGTGCCGCACAAGGAGGCGGCGATGGCGCTGGTCGACGAGCTCGACCCGCTGGCCCGGCGCATCGCCGCGGTGAACACCATCGTGGTGCGCGAGGATGGCAGGCTGTTCGGCACCAACACCGACGGCTTCGGCTTCCTGGCCAATCTCCAGGCCGGATCGCCTGGCTGGTCGGCCGGCCGCGGCCCGGCGGTGGTGGTCGGCGCCGGCGGCGCGGCCCGGGCGGTGATCGTCGCCCTCACCGATGCCGGCGCGCCGGAGATCCGCCTGGCCAACCGCACCCGGGCGCCGGCACTGGACCTGGCGCTCGACGCGCTGCCGGCGGACGCGCTGGTCAACGACATCGTCTATGTGCCGCTGGAGACGCCGCTGCTGGCCGCAGCGCGGGCCCGCGGCAACCCGGTGGTCGACGGCGTCGGCATGCTGCTGCACCAGGCCCGGCCGGGCTTCGAGTCCTGGTTCGGGGTGGCGCCGGTGGTCGATGCCGCGCTGCGGGCCGCGGTGCTCGGGGCCGGCTGAGATGCGGATCCTGGGCCTGACCGGCTCGATCGGCATGGGCAAGTCGACGGCGGCGGCGATGTTCCGGCGCGACGGCATCGCCGTGCACGACGCCGACGCCGCGGTGCACGACCTGCTGCGCCGGGGCGGCGCCGCGGTGCCGGCGGTGGCGAAGGCGTTCCCGGAGGCGGTGCGCGACGGCGCGGTCGACCGCAAGGCGCTGGGCGCGCTCGTCTTCGGCAAGCCGCAGGCGCTGCGGCGGCTCGAGGCAATCCTGCATCCGCTGGTGCGCCGCCGCATGCGCCGCTTCCTGCAGCAGGCCGGGCGGCGCGGCGACCAGCTGGTGGTGCTGGACATCCCGCTGCTGTTCGAGACCGGGGGCGAGCGCTTCTGCGACGCCGTCGCCGTGGTCAGCGCGCCGCGCCTGCTGCAGCGCCAGCGGGTGCTGGCCCGGCCGGGGATGACTCAGGAGAAATTCGCCGCCATCCTGGCGGCACAGATGCCCGACCGCGAGAAGCGTCGGCGGGCGGATTGGGTGGTGCCGACCGGCCTCGGCCGCCGGCCGACGCGGCTGGCCCTGCGGGCCCTGCGGCGGCGGGCGCTGGCGCGGCCGGGGCGGCGCTGGCGGCCCTCATTGAAGGTGGTGTGATGCGCGAGATCGTCCTGGACACCGAGACCACCGGCCTGCACCCGCTGGGCGGCGACCGCCTGGTCGAGATCGGCGGGGTCGAGATGATCAACCATGTCCCGACCGGGGCGCATTACCACGTCTACGTCAATCCGGAGCGGACCGTGCCGATGGAGGCCCAGCGGGTGCACGGGCTGACCGACGCGTTCCTGGCCGACAAGCCGGTCTTCGCCGAGGTCGCGGGCGGGTTCCTCGACTTCATCGGCGACGCCAAGCTGGTGATCCACAACGCCGAATTCGACATGGGCTTCCTGAACATGGAGCTCGGCCGGCTCGGCCTGCCGCCGATCCCGATGGCGCGGTCGATCGACACCGTGGCGCTGGCCCGGCGGCGCTGGCCGGGCGCCCAGGCCTCGCTCGACGCGCTGTGCCGCCGCTTCGGCATCGACAATTCCGGCCGCACGCTGCACGGGGCGCTGCTCGACGCCCAGCTGCTGGCCGAGGTCTGGCTGGAGATGTGCGGCGGCCGCGAGCCGGGCCTGGCCATCACCGCCACGGTCGAGGTCACCGAGACCATCGTGGTGGTCGAACGCGTCGCCCGCCCGCCGCGTCCGCACGCGCCGACGGCCGAGGAGCTCGCCGCCCACCTCGCCTTCATCCAGGGCCTGACCGACCCGCTGTGGCTGAAGGAAGGCTGAGGGGCGGACAAGAAAAAGCCCCGCCGAAGCGGGGCTTGGTCTCTGCAGTTGTAGGTCGGGTTCGCCTTGGCGAACCCGACATCCAGCGACCCGTGATCGTGTTGGGTTCGCGCCCGCGAACCCAACCTACGGAGCGGATACCCTCAGTTCACGCTGGGCTGGCCCTCGGCCTCGGAGCGGGCGCGCAGGGCGGCCAGCTGGCGGCGGAACAGCTCGGTGAAGTCGATCGGCTGGATCAGCAGCGGCGGGAAGCCGCCGTTGCGGGTGGCCTCGGCGATCACCGACCGGGCGAACGGGAACAGCAGGCGCGGCGCCTCGATCAGCAGCAGCGGCGCGGTCTGCTCCTTGGTCACGTTGGCCAGGGCGACGACGCCGCCATAGCTCAGCTCGCACAGGAAGGTGGCGGCGTCGCCGGTCTTGGCCTCGGCCTTGATGTGCAGCACCACCTCGAAGGCGTTCTCGGCCAGCTGCTGGGTGCGGACGTCGACATTGACCGTGACCTGCGGCGGCGTGGTCTGCTGGGTCAGGCTACGCGGCGCGTTCGGATTCTCGAAGGACAGGTCCTTGACGTACTGCGCCGAGATCTGCAGCGAGGGTTGCAGCTGCTCGCCGGCACCCGGCTGCTGGTTGTCGTCCGACATGAAAAGTCTCCCCTGGAACTACGGCTGTTCTGGCCGGCAAAAGTCGGGGGTCTCGCTAGCACGGAACCCGTGGCGGCCACAACCCGGGGGCGACCGGTCAGGACCGGCCCTGCGCATCCCCGTCATCCTTGCCGCGCCAGCGCGATTCCTCGATCCGCGGCAGCGACGGATCGGCGCCGCCGCCGGGCTTCACCTCGGTGTAGTCGGCGTCGATCACGGTGCTGCCGCCCGGCCCGCCCGGGCCACGGCCGCCGGGCCAGACGGTGAAGCCGCCGCGCCGCTTGGCCTGCACGCCGAGCCAGCGGATCAACGCCCGCCGCACCGGAGGCAGCAGCAGCGGCAGCGCCATCAGGTCGCTGAGGAAGCCGGGGAAGATCAGCAGCAGCGCGGCCAGCACCAGCAGCGCGGCATGAGCCACCGGCTCGGCCGGCGGCTCGCCGCGGGCCAGGGCCGCCTGCATCTCGCGCAACGCGCGCATTCCCTGGCGCTTCAGCAGCAGCGTGCCGATCACGCCGATGGCGATGAACAGCAGCAGGGTGGCGAGCACGCCGATCCAGCGGCCGACCACGATGAACACCGTGATCTCGGCCAGGACCGGGACAAGAAGCAGCAGGGCGAGGAGGGGCATCGGTTTCCCTTGCCGTTTGGGGGTCGGCAGCCTATCTGTCGGGGGCAGGCGTCGTTCCTGACCGCGCATCCTGGCCCGGACGGCTGTCCGCCGAAGGCTTGCTTCAACCGGACGGGCCGACCAAGAGGTAGTGTCGCGCGGCGCCCGGGTCCAGAGCGATGCATTCGGCGCCGGCTTGGGCGCGCGACAAGTGTAGGGAGCGATGGGCGAAGGCTCTTTCCTCGATATCCTGGTTCTGGCGGTGATTGCCGGCTTCCTGATCCTGCGCCTGCGCAGCGTCCTGGGCCGGCGCACGGGGACGGAGCAGCGTCGGCCGAATCCGATGGCCCAGCAGCCGGCCCGGCCCGAACCGAGGTCTCCCGACAATGTCGTCAGCATGCCGGAGCGGCCGCGTGCCGCCGGCAATGGCGACTCCAGCCCGGCCAGCGGCCTGACCCAGATCAAGATCGCCGACCGCAGCTTCAGCGAAAGCGGCTTTGCGGGCGGCGCCCGCGCCGCCTTCAAGATGATCGTCGAGGCCTTCGCCCGCGGCGACACGGCGACCCTGCGGCCGCTGCTGTCCGACGAGCTCTATGACGAATTCAGCGCCGCGATCCGCGACCGCCTCGCCGCCGGCCATGTGCTGGAGGAGACGGTGGAGTCGGTCGACCGCGCCGAGATCACCGACGCGCGGATGGACGGCCGCACCGCCTATGTCACCGTGCGCCTGGTGTCGCGCCAGAAGAGCGTGCTGCGCGACGCCGACGGCAAGGCGATCGAGGGCAACCCCGATCAGACGGTCGAGGTCACCGACATCTGGACCTTCGCCCGCAACACTCGTGCCACCGACCCGAACTGGGCGCTGGTCGAGACCCGCGAATCCCACTGACCCGCCGATGTTGTCGCTCCTGATCCGTCCGGCCCGGCCCCGTCCGGGCCGCGGCCGTTCGGCCGAGGATGCCGACCGCTGATCCGGCATGGCCAAGACCCGCAAACCAAGCGAGGAAGAGCGCCGCCTCTGGCGTCTCGTGATGCAGGATGTCGTGCCGCTGCGGCCGCGCGACCCGGCCTCATCGCCTCCGCCGCCGCCTGAACCAGCCCCGTCCCCACCGCCGCGCCCGGCCCCGCCCGGCCAGCGCCCGGCTGCCGCGGCGCCGAAGCCGACCGGTCCGGCCGCCGCGCCGAAGCGGCTGCGCTCCGGCGACCTGACCGGCATCGACGGCCACCGCGCCGACCGGCTGCGCCGCGGCAAACAGGAGATCGAGGGCCGGCTCGACCTGCACGGCATGCGCCAGATCGAGGCGCATGACGCGCTGATCGGCTTCATCGCCTCGGCCCAGCAGGCCGGCAAGAAGACGCTGCTGGTGATCACCGGCAAGGGCAGCTTCTCGAACGGCGACAGCGTGCTGCGGGCCAATGTGCCGCTGTGGCTGAACGAGCGGCCGCTGCGCGACAAGATCCTGGCCATCACCCCGGCCCACCCCCGCGACGGCGGCGCCGGCGCGCTTTACGTCGTGCTCAAGCGCCGGCGCGAGGGATAGGCGGCACGCCGCCGAACTCCGCCAGGATCCACTCCCGGACCGCCGCGACAGCTTCGCTTTCCGGGCCCGGACGGCGGACCAGGTGGAAGCCCATGCCTTCGATCGCCGGGCCGAAGGGCTGGACCAGCGTGCCGGCCGCCAACTCCGCCGTCACCAGGGTCAGGCTCAGCAGGCCGACGCCGTGGCCGGCCGCCACCGCCTGGATGGCGTGGCTCTCATCGGTGCAGTGCAGGGCCGAGGCGCCACGCTCCGGCAACCCGGCCGCGGCGAACCAGCGCGGCCAGGACGGCCGATCCGGATGCGGCACGCGCCACTCGAAATGCACCAGCCGGTGCTGCGCCAGTTGTTCAGGCGCGGTGAGGCCGAGGGACGGGTGCGCCACCGGCGCCAGCCGGTCGGTGCCCAGCGGCTCCGACCGCAGCCCGGGATAGACCCCGCCGCCGTAGCGGATGGCCAGGTCGGCGGTGCCGGCGGCCAGGTCGACCGGCTCGTCCGCAGCCAGCAGGCGCAGGGTGACGTCGGGCCGCCGCTCCTGGAACGACGCGACGCGCGGCACCAGCAGCCGGGCGGTGAAGGCGCGGGTGGCGGTCAGGGTCACCGTGCTCGGCCGGGCCTTGGCCGACAGCCCGTCGATGGTGCGGGCGAAGGCGTCGAAGCCGTCGCGCAGCACCGGGTACAGGCGCTGCGCCGCCTCGGTCATCACCACCTGCCGGGTCCGCCGCTCGAACAGCCGCAGGCCCATCGTCTGCTCCAGCAGGCGGATCTGATGGCTGACGGCCGTCGGGGTCACCAGCAGCTCCTCGGCGGCGCGCTTGAAGCTGAGATGGCGGGCCGCGGCCTCGAAGGCGCGCAGGGCGGCGAGCGGGGGCAGGCGGCGCATGGGCGGTCCACCGGATGAATTCAGCTCAGCCATAGGATGAGGGATTCGCCTTTGTTCGCAAGCCGGAAAGCGCACATCTCCTGAACCAGAGACATCTGGAGCTCAGCCATGACCACGATCCTGCACATCGATTCCAGCGCCCGCCTCGGCCGCTCGCACACGCGCCGCCTGTCGGCCCGCTTCATTGAGACCTGGCTGGCCCGGCGGCCGCACGACACGGTGATCCGCCGCGATGTCGGGCTGGAGCCGCCGCCGCCGGTGACCGAGGCCTGGATCGCCGCCGCCTTCACCAAGCCGGAGCGCCGGACCCCCGAGATGCGCGCCACCCTGGCGGTCAGCGACGCGCTGGTGGACGAGCTGGAGCGCGCCGACCTGATCGTCGCCGGGGTGCCGATGTACAATTTCGGCCTGCCGGCCCAGATGAAGGCCTGGGTCGACAACATCGTCCGGGTCGGCCGCACCTTCGGCTTCGACCGCAGCCGGCCGGGCGAGCCCTACTGGCCGATGCTGTCCGGCAAACGGCTGGTGACGCTGGGCGCCCGCGGCGACTGGGGCTACCAGCCGGGCGAAAGGCTGGCCGGCCTCAACCATGTCGAGCCGCATCTGCAGACGGTGTTCCGCTATCTCGGCGTCACCGACGCGGTGTCGATCGCGGCGGAGTACGACGAGTTCGCCGATGAGCGGATCCAGCAGTCCCTCTGGGCGGCGGAGGCCGAGATCGACCGGCTGGTGGCGCAGATGACCGAGGAGGCTGTCGCGGCTTGACGGCACGCGCTTGGGGGCGCTGAACTGAAGCGCCGCCCCTCATCCGCCGGGACACCGATGACAGCATCGTTCGGCACCGAGGCCCGACACCGTCTTGGCACCGTTCTGGAGGGCGCCGGATTCCGTTGGGTGGCCGGGCGCGACGATCCGCAGAGCTTCGGCGACGGGCATGCCGATGCCTGTTCGCCGACGGCCTGCCTGCGCGTCGTCCGCGACCGGGGGCAGGTGTTCCTGCAGGCCCGGCCCGTTGATGCCGAAGATTGGATCGCGGTCGAGCGCCTTCTGCCCGATCGGGCAGGCCCTGCACTTACGCTGGCTGCCGTTGCGGTCTATATCGAGGCGTATCTCCGGGACATCACCGATGCGCTGATCGGCCGGTAGCGGCCGACCCGAGACTTTCACGCAGCTGTCATCCGGCCGTCATCGGCCATCCCCACTCTCCGGCCGCGTTTCGTCCGAGAAGGGGGATCCATGCGTCCGTTCCGTCTTGCCGCCGCCTCGCTGGCGGTCCTGGCCCTGTCCGCCGCCGCTGCCCTGGCGGGCGACGACCCGGCGCCGCAGACCTATCCGGCGGTGCTGGAAGGCCATGCCGTGCTGCCGGCGATGACCTTCGCCGCGCCGCCGGCCGATGCGCCGGCGATGTTCGCCACCTCGGCCAAGTTCGCCGGCCCGACCCTGGCCCGGATCGACCGGCCGTTCAGCGTCATGGGCACCACCGGAGCCAAGGACGCGGTGCGCCGGCCGGTCGGCAACGGCGAATATGTCGTCATCACCGACAACGGCTTCGGCGCCAAGGCGAACTCGCCGGACGCGATGCTGATGGTGCATCGGGTGAAGCCGGACTGGCAGGCTGGCCGGGTGTCGGTGCTGAACACGCTGTTCCTGAGCGACCCGGACAAGAAGGTCCCGTTCCGCATCGTCACCGAGGCGACCAGGGAGCGCTACCTGACCGGCGCCGATTTCGACATCGAATCGGTGCAGCTGGTCGGCGACCACTACTGGTTCGGCGATGAGCTCGGCCCGTTCCTGATCGAGACCGACGCTTCCGGCCGGGTGCTGACCGTGGTCGACACGGTGGTGGACGGCAAGCCGGTGCGCTCGCCCGACAACCCGTACCTCACCATGCCGGGCGCCCCCGGACCGGTCGCCTTCGAATCGCGCCGCAGCAAGGGCTTCGAGGGCATGGCGGCGTCGGAGGACGGCAAGACCCTGTACCCGCTGCTCGAAGGCGGGCTGTGGGATGCGGCCAAGGGCGCGCCGGAAACCGACGCCCAGGGCCATGAGCTGCTGCGCGTGCTTGAATTTGACGTCGCGTCGAAGACATACACCGGCAAGGCGTGGAAGTACCGGCTCGAGGCCAACGGCAACTCGATCGGCGACTTCAACCTGATCGGCGGCACCCGCGGCCTGATCATCGAGCGCGACCAGGGCGAGGGCGACGCCGC
>JAEKLZ010000492.1 GCA_019508225.1 Inquilinus limosus
GCCGGCATGGTGATCGTCGCCGACGGCACGGCAGAGGCGGCGCGGCGGCTGGAGCGGGTGTTGACCAACGACCCCGGAACCGGCGTCATGCGGCATGCCGATGCGGGCTACGACATCGCCCGCGACTGTGCCCGCGAACAGGGCATGAAGCTGCCGATGCTGGAGGACACGCATGGATGACGGGATCGTTCACGCCGAGGAGATCGTCCGCGACCAGGCCGAGCTGCGCAGCCGCTACCCTGAGCCGAGCGGGCTGGTGCAGAACAAGATCCTGCACCGGATCGACCGGCACGCCCGCGCCTTCATCGGCCTGTCGCCCTTCCTGGTGATCGCCACGGCGGGGGTGGACGGCAGCGCCGACGCCTCCCCCCGCGGCGACGCGCCCGGCTTCGTCACGGTGGCCGACGAGACCACCCTGCTGATCCCCGACCGGCGCGGCAACAACCTGTGCGACAGCCTGTCGAACGTGGTCGCGAACCCGAAGGTCGGCCTCGTCTTCTTCGTTCCCGGCATCAACGAGACGCTGCGGGTCAATGGCGGCGCCGAGATCACCACCGACCCGGCGGTGCTGCAGCCGATGGCGGTCGACGGCAAGGTCCCGACCTCCGCCCTGCGGGTCACGGTCGACCAGCTGTACTTCCACTGCGGCAAGGCGCTGATCCGGTCCCGCCTGTGGGACCCGGCGGTGCAGATCGAACGCGGCAGCTTCCCGACCCTGGGCAAGATCCTGTCCGACCAGATCAAGGGCATCGACACCGCAGAGGCCGACGCCCGGCTCGAAAACTCATACCGGAATCATCTCTACTGACATGGCCGACATCACCTTCACCGCCGGCCGCCTGGCGCTGCCGCAGCTGCGCGCCATCGCCCGCACCGACGCCGCCGTGCGCCTCGACCCCGCCTGCCGGCCGGAGATCGAGGCCGGGGCCGCCACCGTCGCCGCGATCGTCGACGAGAACCGCACCGCCTATGGCATCAACACCGGCTTCGGCAAGCTGGCCCAGACCCGGATCCCGACCGACCGGCTGGAACAGCTGCAGACCAACCTGGTGCTGTCACACGCCACCGGCACCGGCCCGTTGCTGGACGACGCCGTGGTCCGGCTGATCCTGGCGCTCAAGCTCAACGGCCTGGCGCGCGGCCGGTCCGGCGTGCGCTGGGTGGTGATCGAGGCGCTGCAGGCGCTGCTCGACGCCCGCGCCTATCCCTGCATCCCGGCCAAGGGCTCGGTCGGCGCGTCGGGCGACCTCGCCCCCCTCGCCCACATGTCGGCGGCGCTGCTCGGCGAAGGCGAGATCCGGCTCAAGGGCAAGCGCTGGCCCGCCGCTGACGCGCTGCGCCAGATCGGCCTCGAGCCGCTGACCCTGGCGCCGAAGGAGGGCCTGGCCCTGCTGAACGGCACCCAGGTCTCCACCGCCCTGGCCCTGTTCGGCCTGTTCGCGGCGGAGGAGGTGTTCGCCGCCGGCCTCGTCGCCGGCGCCATGTCGGTCGACGCCGCCCGCGCCTCCGACGCGCCGTTCGACGCCCGCATCCATGAATGGCGCGGCCAGCCGGGCCAGATCGAGGTGGCGGCGGTGCTGCGCGGCCTGCTCGATCACAGCGCCATCCGCGCCTCGCATGTCGAGAATGACGACCGGGTGCAGGACCCCTACTCCCTGCGTTGCCAGCCGCAGGTGATGGGCGCCTGCCTCGACCAGATCCGCCACGCCGCAAAGGTGCTGGAGATCGAGGCCAATGCCGTCTCCGACAACCCGCTGGTGTTCCCGGAGACCGGCGACGTCATCTCCGGCGGCAACTTCCATGCCGAGCCGGTGGCCTTCGCCGCCGACAACCTGGCCCTGGCGATCGCCGAGATCGGCGCGATGTCGGAGCGGCGGATCGCCCTGCTGACCGACTCCAACCTGTCCGGCCTGCCGCCCTTCCTGGTGTCGGATCCGGGGGTCAATTCCGGCTTCATGATCGCCCATGTCACCGCGGCCGCTTTGGCCAGCGAGAACAAGAGCCTGGCGCATCCGAGCTCGGTCGACAGCCTGCCGACCTCGGCCAACCAGGAGGACCATGTATCGATGGCGACTCATGCCGCCCGGCGCCTGGGCGACATGGCCGAGAACACCGCGGTGATCGTCGGCGTCGAACTGCTGGCCGCGGCGCAGGGCATCGACTTCCACCGCCCGCTGCGCAGCGCTGGGCCGATCGAGGCGGCGATGGCCGTCCTCCGGGCCAAGGTGCGGAAATGGGATGAGGACCGCTTCTTCGCCCCCGACATCGAGGCGGCGAAGGGCCTGGTCCAGGCCGGCACCTTCCTGGCCTATGCCGCCGGGCTGCTGCCGAGCACCGTGACGGAGGCCGCGTGATGGATGCTTTCCGCCTGCACCGGGGCACCGCGCCCCTGCTGCTGAGCATCCCGCATGTCGGCACCGGCGTGCCGGAAGCGATCCGGGCCAGGCTGACGCCGGAAGGGCTGCTGCTGCGCGACACCGACTGGCATCTCGACCAGTTGTACGGTTTCGCCGAAGGGCTTGGCGTCAGCATCATCCAGGCGATGCAGTCGCGCTACGTCATCGACCTGAACCGTCCTGTGGACGACCAGAGCCTGTATCCCGGCCAGGCCACCACCGGCCTGTGCTCGACCATCGACTTCGACGGCCGCCCCCTCTATCAGCCGGGCATGGAACCCGATGCGGCCGACATCGCCCAGCGGGTCGAGACGGTGTGGAAGCCCTATCACGCCGCGCTGGCGGCGGAGCTGGAGCGGATCAAGGCGCAGCACGGCTACGCCCTGCTGTATGACGCCCATTCGATCCGCTCGGTGGTGCCGCGGCTGTTCGACGGGCTGCTGCCGGATCTGAACCTCGGCAGCAATGACGGCACCACGGCGGCGCCGGCCCTGAAGGACCGGATCGCGGAGATCTGCCGCACGGCCGAGGGCTTCACCCATGTCGTCGACGGCCGGTTCCGGGGCGGCATCATCACCCGCCATTACGGCCGGCCGGACCAGAACGTGCACGCGCTGCAGATGGAACTGGCACAACGCCACTACATGGACGAGGAGCCGCCCTTCACCTATCAGGCGGAGCAGGCCCGGCCGCTGCAGGCGGTGCTGCGCCGGGTGCTGGAAGCGATGCTGGCCTGGAAACCGTGAGCAGCGCGTTGTCGCCGATCGAGCTCTGGCTCGACCGCTGGGAGCTTGAGCCCGACGGCGACGCGATCGAGCGCAACGGCGCCCATCTTGCCTTCGTCCGACGCGGCGACAGCCGGGCGGTGCTGAAGGTGCTGAAGCCGGGCAGCGACGAGATGCTCGGCCCGGTGATGCTGGCGCATTACCAGGGCCGCAGCGCCGTCTGCGTGCTGGGGCACGAGCAAAACGCCGTGCTGCTGGAGCGTGCGCTGCCGGGGACGGAGCTGACCGAGACCGTTCTGGCCGGCCGCGACGACGAGGCCGTCCGCATCCTGTGCGGCGTGATCGCGGACCTGCACCAGGACGATCCGCCGCCCGGCCCCTGGCCGACGGTGGAGGATTGGGGCCGCGCTTTCGCCCGCTACCGCGCCGGCGCACCGCATGCCGAGATCCCGCCGGCGCTGCTGGACCGCGCCGAGGCGGAGTTCATGGACCTGTGCGCGACACAGGGCCGGTGCTTCCTGCTGCATGGCGACCTGCACCACGAGAACGTGCTGGACGGCGGGGACCGCGGCTGGCTGGTGATCGATCCCAAGGGCGTGATCGGCGAGTTGGCCTATGAGACCGGCGCCAGCCTGCGCAACCCGGGCGGTGCCGAGAACCTGTACAACGATCCCCGGCAGATCACCCGTCGGGTGCGGATCCTCGCCGAAACGCTGGATTTGCCCGAGCAGCGCATCCTGCGCTGGTCCTTCGCCCAGGCCGTCCTCTCCGCCCTCTGGCACGCCGAGGACGGGGACGACGACGAGGATGTCGCCGCGGCCATCACCACCGCCGCGGCGATGCGCAGCCTGCTGCCGGGATAGCTCCGGTCAGGCTGGCCGCAGCAGCACCTTGCCGCAGGCGTGGCCGGCGGCGAGGTGGTCGAGCGCCGCCCCCAGCGCCGTGAGCGGCAGCTCCCGGTCGACCACCACGGTCAGCAATCCCGCGTCGCAGAGCGCTGCGGCCAGGGCGAACCGCGTCGCGTCGGTCCGATGGAACACGAAGGCCGCGGCGACGCTATGCGCTTTTGCCAGCCCCTCGTCCGGCGGCGACACGATGCTGGCCAGCACCCCACCCGGCCGCAGCACGGCGAAGGAGCGCTGCTGGATCTCGCCGCCGACGGTGTCGAGCACGACGTCGACATCGCGGATCGCCGCAGTGAAATCCTCGCTCCGATAATCGATCACCTGGTCCGCGCCCAGCCGTCGCACCAGCTCCGCCTTGCCCGCCGAGGCGGTGGCGACGACCCTGGCACCCGCCACCCGCGCCAGCTGCACGGCGGCGCTGCCGACCCCGCCCGCGCCGGCGTGCACCAGCACCGTCTGGCCGGCGGTCAGGCGGGCGGTTTCGAACAGCGCCTGCCAGGCCGTGCCGGCGGTTGTCGGAAGGCCTGCGGCCGCGGCCGCGGGCAGGGCGACCGGCGCGGCCGCGACCTGCGTCGCGGGCACGACGGCGAATTCGGCGAAGGCGCCGCCGCGCACCGGATCCGGTCGGGCGATCACCGCGTCTCCCGGCCGCCACCGCGCCGCGAGCGGGCCGGCCCGTTCGATCGTGCCCGCAAGGTCGCTGCCCAGCGTGTAGGGGAAGGCCAGCGGGAAATGGGCGTCCAGCCCGCCGCCGATCAGCTTCAGGTCCAACGGATTGAGGCTGGCCGCCGTCACCCGGATCAGCACCTCGTCAGGCCCGACCTCCGGCACCGGCACATCCTCGATCACGACGCCGGAGAGGCCGCCATAGGCATGGATGCGGGCCGCCTTCATCGCCCGGCCTCCGCCTCGGACACCGCAGGCGGCCAGGCGCCGACCTGCTGCAGCATCCCGAACCAGTCCTCGAGATGCCAGGTGCGGCTGATCCGGCCGTCCCGGAAGTGATGGAATTCGTGCAGCGCCACCGTCACCCGTCGGCCGGTCGGGGCGATGCCGAACCATTCGCCGCGATGGGTTCCCGTGATCTGCGCCCGCACCCCGGCCCGGCCGCCCTCGCCGAACACGTCCTCGATCGACACGGCGAGATCCGGAAAGGCCTGCAGGAAGGCCCGGACCATCGGCTTGAGCCCGTCGGGCCCCGGCTCCTGGCCCGGCGCCGGCGGGATGTCCTGCCAGTCGGCGGTGACGGCAGCGTCCAGCAGGTCGGGATCGTGGTCGGAAAAGGCGCGGTACAAGGTCTCGATCGCGCGCCGCTCCGCCGCGGTCAGCCCCGCCGCCGGACCGGTCTGATGCTGGCTCATCTTGTCTCCACTCTCGCATTCGGTTGGCCGGGAAGAGCCCGGCCGACAGAAGCTGGGGCGCGGAGGCGCATATTTGAAATCGATGATCGATATGTGTGAACATCCACCTCATGGATCTTCATGGCATCGACCTGAACCTGCTGGTCGCCTTCGATGCGCTGATGGCCGAGCGCAGCGTGACCCAGGCCGGCGCGCGGATCGGCCGGAGTCAGCCGGCGATGAGTGCCGCTCTTGCGCGGCTGCGCGCTCTGTTGCGGGACGAGCTGTTCGTGCGGGGTCCGGACGGGCTGCAGCCGACACCGCGAGCGCTTGACCTGGCCAACCCGCTGTCCGCCGCCCTGGCGCAGATTCAGCAGACGCTGGCCTTCACCCAGGATTTCGACCCGGCCTCCTCGGCGGCGACCGTCACCCTCGGCCTGTCGGAACACCCCGCGTTCCTTTTGCTGCCGCGCCTGTTGCCGAAGCTCCAGGCGGCGGCGCCCGGTGTTGTGCTGCGGGTGCGCGGTTTCACGGCGCGGGACGATGCCGTCGGCATGCTCGATTCCGGGGCGGCAGATATGACGATCGGCGTGCCGCCGCCCTCCACCGGCCGCATCCTCTCCCGCCCCTTGTTCGAGGAACGCTTCGTCTGCGTGCTGCGCCGCGACCATCCTGCGGCGGGACGGCCTCTCGACCTCGACGGCTTCCTGGCGCTGTCGCACCTCTTGGTCTCGCCCGAGAACGAACAGTTCGGCACGGTCGACGCCGCCCTGGCGAAACGCGGCCTCACGCGCCGGCTGGGCCTGACCCTGCCGCAGATGTATGCGGCGCCGGCGGTGGTGGCGCGGTCGGATCTGATCGCGACGCTGATGCAGGGCGTGGTCGAAGCCTCGGGGCTGGCCGACGCGCTGCAGCTGATGCCGCCGCCGCTCGATCTTCCCGCGATCCCCTTCGCTCTGTCCTGGCATCGCCGGAACGAGGCGCATCCGGCGCAGCGCTGGTTCCGGGACTTCGTGGCGGCGCAGGCCTGACGCCGGCGCCGCCGGGCATCGCCTCAGTCCGGCAGGATCGCCACCGCCCTTGTCCAGCCGGCCGAGGCGGCGCGGATCTTCACCGGAAAACAGCTGACGGTGAAGCCGGTGGCCGGCAGCGCCTCCAGGTTGTGCAGCTTCTCCAGATGGCAGTAGCCGATGTCGCGGCCGGCCTTGTGGCCTTCCCAGATCAGCGAGGCGTCGCCGGTCTCCTTGAATCGCCGCGCCGTGTGGCTGAACGGCGCGTCCCAGCTCCAGCCGTCGGTGCCGCACAGGCGCACGCCTTGCCGCAGCAGGTGCAGCGTGGCGTCGCGGCCCATGCCGCAGCCGCTGTCGACATAATCGGCCTGGCCGTAGCGCGCGCCGGCGCTGGTGTTGATCAGCACGATCTCCAGCGGCTTCAGCGTGTGGCCGATCCGCGCCAGCTCGGCGTCGATCTCGTCCGGGGTGACGAGGTGACCGTCGGCCAAGTGCCGGAAATCCAGCTTCACGCCCGGCTGGAAGCACCATTCCAGCGGCACCTCGTCGATGGTGATGGCGCGCTTCCCGCCATCCATCGTCGGGTGGGGTGGAGATCGCCACCCGCTCCTCTGCCCATCCCTTGCCCTCGGGCAGCTGGTCCGACCGCAGGCCCGGGAACACGAAGGCGACCTCGCGCGCCGTCTCGTCATGGCCGCGATAGGTGATCGCGACCTTCTGGAACGGCGGGTCGGCCGGGACGTCGTTCTCGAGCGGGATCGAGATGTCGATGAGCTTGGGCATGAAATCCGTCTCGGTTCGGGTCGGTCGTGGCGGCCGCACTGTGCCGCGACACCGGTCCGATCGCCACCGCCAGAAGGCCG
>JAEKLZ010000493.1 GCA_019508225.1 Inquilinus limosus
GTCGCAGTTCCCGCTGGTCTATGCCGGGCTGCAGAACGGGCCGGACCCGAGCGCCATCAACATCGGCCTGAACGAGAAGCAGATCCCGCCGGCCGGCGCCAACTTCCTGCGCATCCGCATGCCGGAGGTCACCTCCGCCTTCGACGCCGCGCTGAACGAGACCGACGACGCCAAGCGGGCCGAGCGCTACCAGGCCGTGTGCAAGGCGATGAACGCCAACCTGCCCTGGGCCACCATGTGGGTGGCCAAGCGCTACGGCGTCGCCTCCACCAAGCTGAAGGACTTCGTCTGGACCCCGGCCCCGGCCGGCGGCCCGTTCGCCGCCCATCCCGAGAAATGGGCGCTCGGCAACTGAGGCCGGGTTGATGATTAGATCGTCATTGCGACCCCGGCCTCGAGCCGGGGGAAGCAATCCAGGGCCGTTTGCCCCGGCACCTGGATTGCTTCGTCGGCTTCGCCTCCTCGCAATGACGGTTTTCTTGCTGGAGAGGCGGTCCGGTCAGGACAGGACATGCTGAACTTCTGCCTTCGTCGCCTCGCGGTCGGGGTCGGCATGCTGATCGCGCTCAGCGTGCTGATCTTCATCCTGCTCCGGCTCGCGCCCGGCGACCCGATCGACGCCTACATCAACCCGAATGTGGCGATGTCGCAGGAGGAGATGGCCGCCGTGCGCGCCCGCCTCGGCCTGGACCAGCCGCTGCCGGTGCAGTACCTGGCCTGGCTCGGCGGGGCGCTGCGCGGCGATCTCGGCTTCTCGCTGCAGCGCAACGGCGAGACCGTGCTGGGGCTGGTGGCGCAGCGCATCGGCCCGACCCTGCTGCTGATGGGGACGGGGCTGGCGATCGCCATCGTCGTCGGCATCGGCGCCGGCATCATCGGCGCCGTCCGGCGCAACTCGGCGACCGATCTCGGCCTGTCGGTCACCGCCTTCCTCGGCATCTCCAGCCCGGCCTTCCTGACCGCGCTGGTCGGCCTCTACGTCTTCTCCGTGCTGCTGCGCTGGGCGCCGTCCGGCGGCATGCTGACCCCCGGCGCGCCGTTCTCGCTGGGCGACCTCATCAGCCATCTGATCCTGCCGGCGCTGCTGCTCTCGATCGGCCACGCGGCGCTGATCATGCGCTATATGCGCGCCTCGCTGCTGGAGGTGCTGAACCAGGACTATGTCCGCTCGGCCCGCGCCAAGGGGGTGAAGGAGTTCTGGGTCATCGTGAAGCACGCGCTGCGCAACGCGCTGCTGCCGGTCGTCACCCTGATCGGATCGACCATCGGCATCGCCGTCGGCGGCGCCATCTTCCTGGAGAGCGTCTTCAACTGGCCGGGCATGGGCCTGCTGCTGGTCAGCGCGGTGGAGACCCGCGACTATCCGGTGATCATGGGGGCGACGCTGGTGGTCGGCGCCTGCGTGATCCTGGCCAACCTGCTGACCGACATCGCCTATGCGGCGATCGACCCGCGGATCCAGGTGGCGTGATGGCCGTGGTGGAAACCTCCCGCTCCCGCGGCGGCAACGGCCCGCTGGCCCGTGCCTTCCGCCGCTTCGCATCCAACCGCGCGGCGCTGGCCGGCATCGCCATCCTGGTGCCGATGCTGGTGCTGATCGTGGCCTATCCGCTGATCCTCGGCCACAAGCCGAACGAGATCGACCTCCTGGCCCTCAACAAGGGCCCTAGCGCGGCCCATTGGCTCGGCACCGACGGGGTCGGCCGCGACATCCTGGCCCGGGTGCTGCAGGGCGGGCGGATCTCGCTGCTGGTCGCGGTGGTCTCGGTGGCGATCTCGGTGGTGATCGGCTTCCTGGTCGGCTCGGTCTCGGCCATGGCCGGGCGCTTCACCGACGCTGCGATCATGCGCTTCGTCGACCTCGCCATGACCCTGCCACCGGTGATCTCGCTGCTGGTGCTGGCCTCGATCACCGGCGCCGGCATCGTGCCGACCATCATCGTCATCTCGCTGCTGTCCTGGCCGGTGCTGGCGCGCATGGTGCGGGCCCGGCTGATGGAGCTGCGCGAGCGCGACTTCGTGGTGGCGTCGCGCGGCATGGGCGCCGGCCTGGGCCACCTGCTGTGGCGGCACGGCCTGCCGAACTCGATCGACATCCTGGTGGTGTATGCCACGCTGCAGATCGCCGCCGCCATCCTGCTCGAGGCCGGCCTGTCCTTCCTCGGCCTCGGCGTGCCGCCGCCGGAGGCGAGCTGGGGCAACATGCTGAACGCCGCCCGCAGCACCGTGGTGCTGGAGCAGTACCCCTGGCAGTGGCTGTTCCCGGGCGCCGCCCTGGTGATCACCGTGCTGGCCATCAACTTCGTCGGCGACGGTCTGCGCGACGCCTTCGACCCCCGTTCCGAACTCAACTGAGCGAAAAGTCCTTCATCATGGCATCAGCCCCAGCCTTCCAGGGCGTCGTCCCGCCCGTCGTCACCCCGCTGACCGCGGATTTCCAGGTCGACTACCCGTCCTTCACCCGCGTGCTCGAGCATCTGATCGACGGCGGCGTGCACGGCCTGTTCGTGCTCGGCTCCACCAGCGAGGTGGTGTTCCACGACGAAGCGGTGCGGCGGCGGATCCTGGAGCATGCGGTCAAGGTCGCGAACGGCCGCGTGCCCGTGCTGGCCGGCGTGATCGACCCGACCACCGACCGCGTCATCGGTCACGCCAGGGTGGCGCAGTCGATCGGCGTCGACGCGGTGGTGGTGACCGCGCCGTTCTACGCCCGCACCAGCGCGCCGGAGGTGGTCGACCATTTCCGCTACATCCGCGAGGCGATCGACGTCCCGGTCATCGCCTACGACATCCCGGTCTGCGTCCATGTCAAGCTGGACCGGGCGAGCGTGGTGACGCTGGCGCGCGAGGGCACCATCGCCGGACTGAAGGATTCCAGCGGCGATGACGGCAATTTCCGCTTCGCCCTGCTGGACCTGGCCGACCGGCCGGAGATCGCGATGATGACGGGGTCGGAGATCGTCTGCGATTCCGCCCTGGCCGCCGGCGCCCACGGCATCGTGCCGGGCCTCGCCAATGTCGACCCGCATGGCTATGTCCGCCTCTACGATTTGTGCCGCAAGGGCGACTGGGCGGCGGCGCGGGCGGAGCAGGAGCGGCTGTGCCGCCTGTTCGAGATCGTCTGGGTCAGCCTGCCGCGCACCAGCGCCGGGTCGGCCGGCGTCGGCGGCTTCAAGACCGCGATGCGCCGCCTCGGCATCATCGACACCAACGTCATGGCCCGGCCGCAGCGGGCGCTGAACGACGCCGAGGCCGCGAAGGTCGAGGCGATCCTGCAGGCGACCGGCCTCTTGGCCTGAGGATCCTGATGGCAGAGGCCCAGCACCCCATCCTCGACGTCAGCGGGCTGCGGACCGTGTTCCGCATCCGCGGGCGCGAGGTGACCGCGGTGGCGGATCTCGACCTCGCCATCGGCGCGGCGGAGACCGTCGCGCTGGTCGGCGAGTCCGGCTCCGGCAAGTCGGTGACGAGCCTCTCCATCATGGGGCTGCTGCCGGCCAAGGCCGGGCGCGTGGCCGCGGGATCGATCCGGTTCCGCGGCAAGGACGGGCAGGGCAGGGACCTGGCGACGCTGGACGGGGAGGCGCGGCGGCGGATCCGGGGCAACGACATCGGCATGGTGTTCCAGGAGCCGATGACCAGCCTGAACCCGGTCTACACCATCGGCGACCAGATCGCGGAGCCGGTCCGCATCCATCTCGGCCGCAGCCGCAAATCGGCCTGGGAAGCGGCGGTGGACCTGCTCGACAGCGTCGGCATCCCGGACCCGAAGCGGCGGGCGGCGCAGTATCCGCACGAGCTGTCGGGCGGCATGCGCCAGCGCGCCACCATCGCCATGGCGCTGGCCTGCGACCCGACGCTGCTGCTGGCCGACGAGCCGACGACCGCGCTCGACGTCACCATCCAGGCCCAGATCCTCGACCTGCTACGGCGGCTGCAGGACCAGCGCGGCATGGGGGTGCTGTTCGTGACCCACAATCTCGGCGTGGTGGCCGAGATCGCCCATCGCGTGGCGGTGATGTATGCCGGCCGGATCGTCGAGACCGGGCCGGTGCGCGAGGTGTTCCGCCACCCGCGCCACCCCTACACCATCGGCCTGCTGGCCTCGGTGCCGAAGCTGGGCGAGGCGACGCGGCTGAAGGCGGCGGGGGAGAAGCTGGCCACCATCCCCGGCACGGTGCCGAGCCTGGCCGCCATGCCGCCCGGCTGCGCCTTCGCCTCGCGCTGCCCGCATGTGGTCGAGGCGTGCCGGGCTGCGGTGCCGGCGCCGGCCGAGGTCGGCCCCGGCCACACCAGCCGCTGCATCCGCTGGCAGGAGCTCTGACCATGGCCGATCCGCTTCTCGCCGTGCGCGGCCTGGCCAAGCATTTCGGCCCCGGCGCCTTCGGCCGCGGCCCGGTGGTGCGCGCGCTCGACGACATCCATTTCGAGGTCGGCCGCGGCGAGGTGGTCGGGCTGGTCGGCGAATCCGGCTCGGGCAAGACCACCATCGGCCGGTCGGTGCTGCGGCTGATCGAGCCGACGGCCGGAGAGGTGGTGTTCGACGGCCAGGACCTGACCAAGCTGTCCGGCGCCGCCATGCGGCGGCAGCGACGGCGGATGCAGTACATCTTCCAGGACCCCTTCGCCAGCCTGTCGCCGCGCATGACCATCGGCGAGATCCTGACCGAAGGCCTGGCGATCCAGGGCATCGGCACCGGCCGCGAGCGGCTGGCCAAGGCGCGGGCGGCGCTGGAGGCGGTGGAGCTGCCGGCCGACGCGGTCGAGCGCTACGCCCATGAGTTCTCCGGCGGCCAGCGCCAGCGCATCGGCATCGCCCGGGCCCTGGCGCTGGAGCCGGAGTTCCTGGTGGCGGACGAGCCGGTCTCGGCGCTCGACGTCTCGGTGCAGGCCCAGATCGTCAACCTGCTGCGCGACCTGCAGCTGCGCCTCGGCCTGACCATGCTGTTCATCTCGCACGATCTGGCGGTGGTGGAGTACATCTGCGACCGGGTGATCGTGCTGTATCTCGGCCGGATCATGGAGATCGCGCCGAGCGACCGGCTCTACGCCGCGCCGAAGCACCCCTATACCCGGGCGCTGCTGTCGGCGATCCCGGAGCCGGACCCCGACCGGCCGCGCCAGCGCCAGATCCTGAAGGGCGACATCCCCAGCCCGGCCAACCCGCCCTCGGGCTGCGTCTTCCGCACCCGCTGCCCGCACGCGGTCGAAGCCTGCGCCCGCGAGGTGCCCAAGCTGGAGGAGGTCGAGCCCGGCCACTTCAAGGCCTGCATCCGGCAGGATGTCAGCCGATGACCGGAAGGACGACCACGCTGCGCGGCAACTGGGCGACGCTGCTGCTGCCGATCGCGGCGGACGAGAGCATCGATTTCGGCCGGCTGGCGGAGGAGATCGACCTGCTGATCGCGGCGCGGGTCGACGGCATCTATTCCAACGGCACGGCCGGCGAGCTGCACAACCAGACCGAAGCGGAATACGCCGCGATCCAGGCGCTGCTGGCCGAGCGATGCCGGGCCGCCGGCATGCAATTCGTCATCGGCGCCTGCCAGCCGGACCCGAGCCTGGCGCGCGAGCGGGTGACGCTGGCGCGGGATCTCGGCCCGGCGGCGATCCAGGTGGTGCTGCCGGACTGGTGGCCGGTGACCGAGGCGGAGGCGCTGGATTTCCTCGAGCTGATGGCGGAGGCCGCCGACGGGGTGCCGCTGATCCTCTACAACCCGCCGCATGCCAAGCGCGTGCTGGCGCCGGACGAGCTCGGCCGGCTGGTCCGGGCCGTGCCGGCGGTGGCCGGCATCAAGCTGGCCGACGGCGACGACGCCTGGTATGCGGCGGCGAAACGGCATCTGTCCGGCACCGCGCTGTTCGTTCCCGGCCATCACCTCGCCACCGGGAAGAGGCACGGCGTCGCCGCCGGCGCCTTCTCCAACGTCGCCTGCCTCAGCCCGGCCGGCGCCCAGGCCTGGACCGACCGGATGGCGAGCGATCTGGATGCGGCGCTCGACCTTGAACGCCGGATCTGCCGCTTCATGGATCAGCACGTCGTGCCGTTCCGGGCGCTGCACGGGTACTCCAACGCCGCGCTCGACAAGCTCCTGGCGGCGATCGGCGGCTGGGGCCCGGTCGGCACCCGGCTGCGCCGCCCCTATCGTTGGATCGACGAGGCCGAGGCGCTTCGCCTTCGCCCGATCGCCCGGTCGACGATGCCGGAGCTGTTCGCGGCTTAGCCGAGACGGTCTCTGCTGACCGGCACTGTCCCGTTGCCTTTCTGGCATTTACACATCGATGGGCTGTATCGGACGGCAGGCATACGAACAGATTGCCTCTCCCGCTTGCGGGAGAGGTCGGGCTCGCGCAGCGAGACCGGGTGAGGGCGGCTCGGCCGCGACACCAGGATCAGCGTTTCAGGACGGAACGGATCATGCGCTCGCTCCTGGCAAAGCGGTGCTTTCGGCGAGTCCGCTATCCCCTCACCCGGACATCCTTCGGATGTCCGACCTCTCCCGCAAGCGGGAGAGGCTACGCGCTCACAAGCCCGCCATCGATGTCGCCGACAGATGTGTGAATGCCCTCCCCTTGCGGGAGGGGCAAGGGGGAGGGGGCTCGGCTCGGTCCGGCCTGGATCCCGGTAAAACTGCCTGTCCGGCAGATCAGGTTCTTCGCCCACTCGCACGCGGACGCGCGCAGACCCCTCCCCCTAACCCCCTCCCGCAAGGGGAGGGGGGACTAAAGAAGAGTGGGCGCGGCTATTGCGAAGAGGTCTCGCTTGCGAGACCTTTTCAGACAGAAACCGTTCCCTTCGTCGTCATTCCCGCGAAAGCGGGAATCTCCTTCCGGTTGAAGCATGACGAGATCCCCGATTGCGTGGGGATGACGGGTGGGGATTTCTGAAGAGTTCCCGTATGCGGGAAACACCACGCGCATGGCTCCGGTCACGGCGACCGGTCTTCCCGGGGGCGGAGCAGGATCGGGCGCGGCCGTCGGCCCGGTGCCGCCGGCCGGCCGGTCGTCCCCGGGCCGTGCCGGGACAGGCGGCCGGTTCCGGTCGAAGACTCGCCGGTGACGAGGTCGGGAGTGCCGCGCTCGCCCTTCGGGCCGGTGCCGGCATCATCGGATTTCGCCGCAGTGGCGGGACCGCCGGCCGGAGGAGTCCCGGGGGCCGGAAGGCCGAGGGCCCGGCACAGGCTGGCGATCAGGGCCTCGATCGGCAAGGCCGTGTCGGCGAGGTCGACATCGATGCGCTCGTCTTCGGTCAGCCGGTCCCAGAGATCGATAGTCAGCCGCTCCTGGGCCTCGGCATCGGGAACCGCGGCGATGGCGGTGGCGATGCCCCGGGCGACGGCGTGGCGCCGGTCGTCCTTCTGGTTCTGCCGGGTCTTTCGTCGGAACTCGGCCTCGCGCTGCGCCTGCTCCCGCTGCTGCCGCAGCCTGGCCTGGAGCGCGATGGCGCGACGGATGCCGAGGAAC
>JAEKLZ010000494.1 GCA_019508225.1 Inquilinus limosus
CGGTCGAGGTCGCCGGCCTGCAGGGCGGCGAGGGCCTCGGCCTGGAACGCCCGGGCCATCGCCATGCTGAGCTCGACCAGGCCGGACAGGATCGCGTCCTCGTCCAGGATCGGCGGGGCGGTAGTCTCGGTCCTGGTGTCGGCATCGGCCATTCGGGAAATAGAACATAACAGGAACATCCGAGTCAAGGAAAAGCACACCGGCTCTCCCTGGAACAGAACGGCTTGAGGCCGATCACGTCAGTGCCATTCGACAGGGCTGATTGGCTGTCGAACGTGTCGCGTTGCCTCTCCCGCCTGGCGGGAGAGGCAACGCCTTACCGTCTTGGCACTGCGGATGACCCGAACCCAGCGCATGAATCTACCGCGCCAGCGTATACGCGATGACGTAGTCGCCGATCTTGGTCCCGAACGAACCGTGGCCGCCGGCGGCGGTGACGACGTACTGGTGGCCGTCGACTGCGTAGGTCATCGGCGTCGACTGCCCGACCGCCGGCAGGCGGTCTTCCCAGAGCTGGTCGCCATTGGTCACGTCATAGGCCCGGCTGTAATAGTCCATCGTCGAGGTCAGGAAGGCGACGCCGCCGGCGGTCGTCATCGGCCCGCCCAGGCTGGGCACGCCCATCTCGAGCGGGATCGGCACCGGCGCCTCGTCGCGGATCGTGCCGTTGCGGTGCATCCAGGCGATCTTCATGGTCTTGAGGTCGATCGCGGCCATGTAGCCCCAGGGCGGACGCAGGCAGGGCAGGCCGAGCGGCGACAGGAAGCCGTGCAGGTCGACGCCGTAGGGTGTGCCGTACATCGGCTGGACGCCGATCTCGCTGCCGGACGGGTGCTGGTCGTTGGGCGCCGCCGGGTTGTCGGGGCCGCGTGGCAGCAGCTTGGAGACGAACGGCATGGCGATCGGGTTGGCGATGGCGATCTGGCGGACCGGGTCGACGGCGATGCCGCCCCATTCGAACATGCCGAGATTGCCCGGGAACACCAGGGTGCCCTGCAGCGAGGGCGGCGTGAACGTGCCCTCGTAGCGCAGTTGGTGGAACAGGATGCGGCAGGCGAGCTGGTCAAAGATCGTCGCGCCCCACATGTCGGCGCCGGTCAGCAGTTTCTCCGGGCGGAAGGTGAGCTCGGAGAAGGGCTGGGTGGGCGACAGGCGGTCGCCCGGGGCGGGGCCCTGCGGCACCGGCCGCTCCGGCGCCGGCACGATCAGCTCGCCGGTCTTCCGGTCGAGCACGAAGAGGTTGCCGGTCTTGGCCGGCTGCAGCACGGCCGGGCGCACGCCGCCGGGCCCGGCCAGGTCGACCAGGCTGGGCTGCGACGGCAGGTCCATGTCCCAGAGGTCGTGATGGACGGTCTGATAGTGCCAGACCCGCTTGCCGGTGTTGATGTCCAGCGCCACCAGCGCGCTCGAGTACCGCTCCGATTCCGGGCTGCGGTTGCCGCCCCAGATGTCGGGCGACTGCACGCCCATCGGCACATAGACCAGGCCCAGCGTCGGGTCGTAGGACGCGGTCATCCACGAATTGGGCGAGTTGTTGGTGTAGGTGTGGGTCGGCGAGGGCAGGGCGTTCTCGTCGGCCGCGCCCGCATCCCAGGCCCAGACCAGCTTCCCGGTATGGATATCGAAGCCGCGGATGACGCCCGAGGGCTCCTGGGTCGAGTAGTTGTCGATCACGGAGCCGGCGATGACGATGATCCTGTCGCTGACCACCGGCGGCGAGGTCGGCTCGTAGAAGCCGGCCGTCTGCACGCCCATCCCCTCCTGCAGGTTCAGCGTGCCGTGGTCGCCGAAGCTCTGGCACGGCGCGCCGGTGTCGGCATTGAGCGCGATCATGCGGCCGTCATTGACCGGCAGGAAGATGGTGCGCGGGCAATCGGCCGGCGCCGGCGCCCCGGTGGTGTCGACCGCCCCGGCCGCGGTCTCGTGATAGGAGACGCCGCGGCAGGTCAGGTGCTGGAAGGTCGGGTTGTTCTTCACCTTGGGGTCGTAGGACCAGCGCAGCGTGCCGGTCCTGGCATCCAGGGCGAACAGGCGCTGGTGCTGGGAGCAGAGATAGAGCGTGTCCCCCACCTTGATCGGGGTGACCTCGAAGGTGGTCTCGCCCGGGTCGTTCGGGCCGGGCAGGTCGCCGGTGCGGAAGGTCCAGGCGACCTTGAGGGACTTGACGTTGGCCGGCGTGATCTCCGCCAGCGGCGAATAGCGCTGGCCGGACTGGGTCCGGCCATAGGCGCGCCAATCCTCGTCCGGCTGGTCGGCGGCGGGCTGCGGCGGCGCCGCGCCGGCGGCGGCGATGGTGCCGTGGATCTCGTGATAGTTGGAGAGCAGGCCGGCCGCCAGCACCGCCACGCTCGCGGCCACGCCGGCCCATAGCGGCAGGGTCATGGCCATGCGGGACGGCCCCGCGGGATGGCCGAGGGCGCGTGTGACCCAGGGCGTCAGCAGCCACAGGGCCAGCAGGAAGACGACATCGCCCCGGGCCACCAGCGGCCACCAGTCGAAGCCGATCTCGGCGACCGCCCAGGCCAGCGTTCCGATCAAGACGGCGGCGTAGACCCACAGGGCTCCCGGCCGCCCGGCGATCAGCAGCGCGCCGGTGGCCAGGATGCCGATGCCGGCGATGAGATAGTAGAGCGAGCCGCCGAGGCCGGCGAGCCACGCGCCGCCGGCCGCCAGGGCCAGGCCGATCAGGCCATAGACCACTCCCGACACCAGGAGAACCGGTCGGGATCTCGAACGAAACGGCATCTGCTGGACCCTCCGCTTTGATCGGTTGTCCCGGCCCATCGATCATGGACCGGATACACCCCCAGGACGGCCCCCGTTCCTTGTTGCGGCGGATTGTCCACCGATCGCGGCGCGCGGTCGAGCGGCAAACGCCCGGCCGGCGCCGCGATCGGTCCGGTTCGGACGCTAGGCCGACAGCCACACCGTGTTCAGGTGCATCTCGCGGGCGAAATGGTACTGGTAGCCCTGCACCTTGGCCGTGCTGGCGGTGAAGATCTTCAGCCAGAACGGGATGATGGCGACCGCGTCCTCCTGCATGATCTGCTCCAGCTGGTGCACCAGCACCTTGCGCTTCTCGAGGTCGAGCATCGCCTGGGCCTGGTCGAGGATCCGGTCGAACTCCGGATTGGCGTAGCCGGTCTCGTTCCAGGCGACGCCGCTGCGATAGCCCAGCGCCAGCACCTGCACCGCCAGCGGCCGGGTCAGCCACTGCGTCACCGAGAACGGCCATTTGGTCCAACGGTCCCAGAAGGTGGCGCCGGGCAGGACGTTGACCTTGAGGTCGATGCCGGCCGGCTTGACCATCTCCGACAGCACCTGGGCGGTGTCGATCTCGTGCTTCAGCGCGTCCTGGCAGCTGATCTCGATCGACAGCCCGTCCGGATAGCCGGCCTCGGCCAGCAGCCGCTTCGCCTTGGCGATGTCCGGCGGGGGCGGCGGCAGGGGCGTGTATTCCGGATGGACCGGCGAGACGTGGAAATCCTCGCCCGGCGTGCCGAAGCCCTGATAGGCCAGCTCGGTCAGGCGCTGGTGGTCGACGCAGGCCTGGATCGCCTGGCGCACCGCCTTCTTGTCGAAGGGCGGCTCGCTGATGCGGAAGCGGGCGACGCCGGTCTCCGCCGTCAGCTTCTCATAGGTCTTCAGCTCCGGCATCGCCTGCACCGCCGGCAGCAGGTTGATCGGCACCTGATGGATCAGGTCGACCTGGCCGGAGCCCAGCGCCGCCAGCCAGGCGGCCGGGTCGCTGCCGAGGTCGATGTATTCGACGCCGTCGAGATGGACCTCTTCGCCCCAATACTCCGCCGCCGGGCGCTTCTCGAACACGGCGCGCGACCCCACCGCCGCCTCCTTCAGCCGGAACGGGCCGGTGCCGATGGGGGTCTTCATCAGGTTGGCGCCGGCTTTGGCGAAGTCGCGATGGGTGATCAGCGCCGGATAGTCGCCCAGGCTTTCCGGGAATTGCAGCATCGGGGTCTGCAGGTGGAAGCGGACGGTGTGGTCGTCGACCCGCTCGAGCGCATCGGGCGCCAGCTTCACCGTGTCGCCGTCCTTCACCGTCAGGCCGCTGAACCGGCCTTGGTTGGAGGAGCCGGTCTTGCTGTCCATCCAGCGGGTGAAGGTGGCGATCACGTCATCGGCGGTGAAGTCGTCGCCATTGTTCCACTTGACGTTCTTGCGGAGGTGGAAGGTCCATTGGCTGACATCGTCATTGGCCTCCCAGCGCTCGGCCAGCCAGGGCCGGGAGACGTCGTCGGTGCCGATCGACACCAGCGGCTCGACGATCAGCCGGCCGATATTGCCCTTCTCGGACCAGTCGTAGATGGCGGGATCGGCGCAATCCATCACCGGCATGCCGATGCGCAGAATCCCGCCCTGGCGCGGCGTCTCCTGCGCCGCGGCCTGCGGGATCATGGCGTCGCCGGTGATGCGCCCGGCCAGGGCGTAGGCGGCGGGCGCCGCCATGCCCAGCAGCGCCGCGGTGCGGATGAAGTCGCGCCGCCCGACCCGGCCGGCCCTCAGCTGCTCGGCCATCGGCGGAATCGCGGGATGCAGGCGGCCCGGCGTCTCATCGTTGCTCATGTGTCGGCTCCCTGTTGGTTTTGTTGGGCCCGGCCGGCGGCCAGGTCGTAGACGGCGCGCGCCACCATCAGGTCGAGATGGCCGCCGCCGGCATTCTTGAACAGCGTGATCTCATCGGCCGAGCCGCGGCCCGAGGTGCCGGTGCAGAGCTCGGCCAGCTCGGCGACAACGTCCTTTGGCGTGATGGCGCCGGCGGCGATCGACTGGGTGAACTCGCCGCAATGGGCGACGGCGAAGCGCCGCGTGTCGACGAACAGCCGGGCCCGGCGCATGGCCTCGCCGTCGGCCTCGCGCATCTCCGGGGTGAAGGACCCGACCAGGTCGACATGCGCCCCCGGCCTCAGCCAGGCGCCGCGCAGCACCGGATCGCGGGACGCGGTGACGCAGGAGACGATGTCGGCGTCGCGCACCGCCGCCTCGGCATCCTCGACCGCGCCGATCTCGACGCCGGGGACGGAGTGGGCCGCGGCCAGCGCTCGGGCCTTCTCCGCCGTGCGGTTCCAGATCGCCACGCGCCGGATCGAGGGGCGCACCGCCAGCAGGTAGCGGATCTGCGTCTCGGCCTGAGCGCCGGCGCCCAGCACCGCCAGCACCGCCGCGTCCGGCCGGGCCAGCAGGTCGGCGCCGAGGGCGGAATCGGCGGCGGTCTTGGCGCGGGTGAAGCTTTCGCCGGTGATCGCCGCCAGCGGCCGGCCGTCCTGGCCGTCGAACAGCACGATGACGGACCGGATGTTCGGCCCGGCGCCGCGGCCCTCATTGCCCGGGAACACCGCGGCCAGCTTGGCGCCCAGCGCCGCGCCCGGCTGCCAGGCCGTCCAGGTCAGCAGGCTGTTGGGCGCGCCCGGTTCCTCCAGCAGCAGCCGTTCGACCGCGCCGATCCCGCTCCGATGCCCGTCGCGCAGCCGCCCGACCAGCCACAGCGGGTCGAACTCCAGCGCATCGGCATCGATGGCGAGGATCGCGGCCATCACACGTCCTTCAGCAGCCGCAGCGCGTCATAGACCGCAGCGTGGATGTTGCGGGAGGAGACGGCGTCGCCGATCCGCCACAGCACGAACCCGCCCTCCGGATTGCGCCGCACCGCCTGCGGCCGGCCGGCGATCATCGCCTCGTAATCGACGGCGCCGAGATTGGACGACAGCGGCTTCAGCGCGAAATACAGCTCGTCCAGCGGCAGGGTGCCGTGCTCGACCACCACCTGGTCGGCCCGCTTCTCGACCCGGCGATGCCCGTATTCGTCGAGGAAGCTGGCGACCAGCCGGTTGCCGTCGCGGCGCACGCTCTCCAGCCGCAGGTTGATCGTGACCTGGACGCCATGCTCGGAGAAGGCGCGGAAATAGGCCGGGTAGCTGGTGCCGCCGACATCCGCGGCCAGCATCCGCTCGGGCGTCACCAGCTCCAGCCGGCTGCCGGCCTGGGCGATGAACTCCGCCGCGGTCAGGCCGGGATGGGCGCCGTTGTCGTCGTACAGCAGCACGGTCTCGGCCGGCTTGGCGGCGCCGGACAGGATGTCCCAGCTGGTGGTCACCAGATCCTCGCCGGCATCGAGGAAGCTGGTGTTCGGCAGGCCGCCGGTCGCCACCACCACGACATCGGGCTCCTCGGCCAGCACGTCGCCGGCCTCGGCATAGGTGTTGAACCGCATGGCCACGCCGTGCCGCTCGCATTCCGCCATGCGCCAGTCGACGATGCCCAGGATCTCGCGCCGGCGCTGCAGGCCCGCGGTGATGCGGATCTGGCCGCCCGGCTGGTCCGCCGCCTCGAACAGGGTGACGGCATGGCCGCGCTCGCCGGCCACCCGCGCCGCCTCCAGCCCGGCCGGGCCGGCGCCGACCACCACCACCTTGCGCCGCGGCCCGGCAGTGCGGGGCACGACATGCGGCATCGTCGCCTCGCGCCCGGTGGCGGCGTTGTGGATGCAGGCCGCCTGGCCGCCATAGATGCTGTCGATGCAGTAGCCCATGCCGACGCAGGGGCGGATCTCGGCCTCGCGCCCCTCGATCACCTTGCGGGCGATGTGCGGGTCGGCCATGTGCGGCCGGGTCATCCCGACCATGTCGAGCTTGCCGCTCTCGATCGCGTGGCGGGCGGTGGCGACGTCCTGGATCCGGGCGGCGTGGAAGGTCGGCACCTTCGTGGCCGCCCGGACCTCGCCGGCGAAGTCGAGATGGGGGGCGGAGCGGGCGCCCATGCCGGGGATGACGTGCGACAGCGCCTCGTCGGTGTCGATATGGCCCCTGATGACATTGACGAAGTCGATCAGGCCGGAGGCGACGAGCCGCCGCGCGATCTCCAGCCCCTCGGCCTTGGACAGGCCGCGCTGCCAATCCTCGTCGCAGACCATGCGGGTGCCGACGATGAAGGGTGCCGACGATGAAATCCGGCCCGACCCGGTCGCGGATTGCGCGCAGCACCTCGAAGGCGAAGCGCAGCCGGTTGTCCAGGCCGCCGCCGTATTCGTCGTCGCGCTTGTTGGTGGCCGGCGACCAGAACTGGTCGATCAGATGGCCGTAGCATTCGAGCTCCATGCCGTCGAGGCCGCCGGCTTGCACCCGCTCGGCGCCGTCGGCATAGGCGGCGACGATGCGCTCGATGTCCCAATCCTCCATCGCCTTGGGGAAGGCACGGTGCGCCGGCTCGCGCACCGGGGAGGGGGCGACGACCGGCAGCCAGTCCTCCTTCGACCAGTTGGTGCGGCGGCCGAGATGGGTGACCTGGATCATCACGGCGGCGCCGTGCGAATGCACGTCGTCCGCCAGCTCCTTCAGCCAGCGCACCACCTCGTCCTTGTAGAGCAGGATGTTGCCGAAGGCCTGCGGGCTGTCCGGCGCCACCACCGAGGAACCACCGATCATGGTCAGGGCGATGCCGCC
>JAEKLZ010000495.1 GCA_019508225.1 Inquilinus limosus
CCGCCAATAGCCGGCCAGCAGGGCGCGCATCCGGCCGGCCAAGGCGTGGTCGAGCGACACCAGCGGCTCGTCCAGCAGCAGCAGGTCCGGCCGGACCAGCAGCGCCCGGGCCAGCGCCGCCCGGCGCTGCATGCCGCCCGAGAGCTGGCCGGGATAGGCATCGGCGCTGTCCGCCAGCTCGACCGCCGCCAGCAGCTGCCGCGCCCGCGGTTCCGCCGCGCGGTCGGCGACCAGCATCAGGTTCTCGAGAATGGTCAGCCAGGGCGCCAGGCGCGGATCCTGGAACACCGCGGCGCGGCGCAGCGGCGGGCCGTCCGGCCAGTCGATCCGGCCCTGGTAGCCGGTGTCGAGCCCGCCGAGGATGCGCAGCAGCGTGGTCTTGCCGCGCCCGGACGGGCCGGCCAGGGCGACGAACTCACCGGCGCCGATCGACAGGTCGACGCCGTCCAGCACCTCGCGCAGGACGGGGGTGGCGAAGCGCCGCCGAATGCCCTGCAGCGCGACGCCGATCACGGCGCCCGCCAGCGGCCGGCCGCCCGGTCCAGCGGCTGCAGGATGAAAGCCTCGATCGCCAGGATCACGGCGATGAACACCAGGGTGTAGGCCAGGATCCCGGCAATATCGAAGAAGTTGAAGAAGCTGCGGATCTGGAAGCCGACGCCGTTCGGCCGGCCCAGCAGCTCGACCACCAGCACGATCTTCCAGGTCAGGGCGAGGCCGGAGCGCGCGGCGGCCATCAGGCTGGGCGCCAGCTGCGGCAGCACGATCCGCCGCAGCACCCGGCCGCGCGGCACCTGGAACAGCTGCGCCATCTCCAGCAGCGGCCGGTCCAGCGTCCGGGCGCCCTCGCGCGTGATCGCCACCACCAACGGCGCCTTGTTGATGGCCACGGCCAGCACCGCCGCCGCCTCGTTCAGCCCGAACCAGACGTAGCAGAGCACGATGGTCACCAGCGCCGGCATGTTCAGCCCGATCACCAGCCAGCCGTCGAACAGCTCGTCCAGCAGCCGGCTGCGCCCGAGGACGAGGCCGATGACGCTGCCGATGACCATGGCGAAGACGAAGGCGACCACGACCCGGGCCAGGGTGATGCCGACATCGCGCAGCAGGTCGCCATCGACCAGGTGCTGCCAGGCCGCGGCGGCGACCGCCACCGGCGACGGCAGCACGGCGCTGTCGGCCAGCAGGGCGGCGACCTGCCAGATCGCGGCCAGGATCGCCAGCGACAGCAGCCAGCGCCAGCGCCGGGTGGCGGCGGAGGCCGCGGCCGCCGCCGGCATCGCGCTAACCGCCATATCCGGCCCAGAAGGTGCCGGGCGGCAGGGCCTTGAGCCCGCCGACGGCAGCCGGGGTGATCGCGGCCATCAGGCGCAGGGCGATGCCGGCCGCCGCCGCGTCCGCCGGGCCGGGGCCGGCCGGGATGCCGGCGCGATACCCGTCGCGCAGGGCGGCGAACACGGTGTCGTCCTCGGCCCGCATCTCGGGCCGCAGCCGCTGCCATACGGCATCGTCGGTCTTCATCACCGCCTTGGCGGCGAAGGAGGCGTCGAGGAAGCCACGCGCGAGCTCGGGGTTGGCCGCGGCCCAGGAGTCCCGGAACACCCAGCCCAGCAGCGGCGGCGGCCGGTCGAGGCCGAGCTCCGGCAGGATGCGGGCGATCTCCACCACCGGCAGGAAGCCTTTGGCCGCCAGCCGCGCGTTGAACTGCCAGAAGTTGAGCACGGCATCGAGATCGCCGCGCAGCGCCAGCTGGTTCAGGAGCGGCGGCGCCGCGAAATTGACCGTGGCCGCGTGCGGCAGGTCGATGCCGGCCGCCTTGCGGGCATAGGCCTGGATCAGCACCCAGCTCTTGTCGTCGGCCCCACCGGCGACGCCGAGCCGCTTGCCCGGCAGGTGATGGATGGTGCGGATGCCGGTCTTCGGATCCGCCATCAGTGCGCCGACGGTCAGCGAGAACGGCACGAAGGTGTAGTCGCGCCCGGCATCACGCTGCCGCGCCACCCAGATCCAGTCGGTGACGATGGCGTCGACCTCGCCGGACTGCAGGGCGATCGCGGTCGCGTCCTGGTCGGACAGCACCAGCGGGTCGAGGGTGAAGCCGTGCCGGCGGTCGAGCCCGTCGCGGATCACCGCCAGCTCCCAGTTCACCGTGCCGAACTGCAGCGAGCCGACCCGGACCCGCGGCAGATCCTGGCCGAAGGCCGGAACGGCGCCGGAAGCGGCCAGGGCGGCACCGCCGATCATGAAGCCGCGGCGTCCGATTGCGGTCGTCATGGTCGTCCTTTCGCCGAGCACCGATCGGCGCACCATGGGGAAAGCCGTGGGGCTTGCCAAGCGCCGGCGCATCGTCCGGGACCGAACGGTACCGACAAAGAAAGCCGCCCCGGAATAGAACTTTGGACCAATCGCTCAGGCGACAGCGCCCGGCTTCCGCCACTCCATCACGTAACAGTACGGCGCGCGGCGATGCCGGTCCGCCGTGGCCGGATCGGCGCCGGCGACGGCCTGCGGCTCGGCGAAGAAATCCAGGACCAGCCCCTGGCCGAGCAGCGCCGCCATGTAGCGGCCGAGCGGGCGGTGCCAGTTGTGGATGCGGATGCCGCGCCAGCTGGTCCAGTACATCCGCTCCTCGAGATAGCGGTCGACCGGGAAGTGCAGCGGCCGGCCGGCCTCGTCGCGGACCCAATGGGCCTGCTCGCCGGCGGCGGTCGTGAAGCTGGACAGGTTGGCGATCAGCAGCGTGCCGCCCGGGCGCAGCACCCGCGCCATCTCCGCCACCGCGGCGTCGAGGTCGGGGATGTCGATCAGGGTCAGGTAGCTGACCGCCAGGTCGAAGGTGCCGGATTCGAACGGCAGCTGCTCGGCCCGGGCCTCGCGATAGTCGCCCTCCGGGTCCAGCTCGCGTGCCCGCCGCAGCAGCGCCGCGGTCGGGTCAATCCCGACCGGCCGGATGCCGTGGCCGCGCAGCATCCGGCAGAACCGGCCCTCGCCACAGCCGATATCGAGCGCCGTGGCGAAGCCGCGCCCGGCGACCCGCGCCGTCATCACCGGGTCGAGCACGAAGCGCCGCGTGAAGTCGCCATGCTCACCCATATCGGCGATCCAGGCGCCCGCCGACTCATCCCAGCCATTGTCCATGCCACTCGCCCCTGCTCGTCCCGGCCATGCTAACGCCGGTCGGCAACGACGCCGAGGGGCCTCACATCCGGATGATGATATCGACCTCCGGCGGCCGGACACCCAGCGGCGACACCACCACCCGGTCGCCGATCCGCCGGAACTCCAGCGTGACCCGGTGCGGGCCGACCGGCAGCACCTCGACCGTCAAGGTCTCGATCCCGATCGGCAGATGCGGGCGGTCGATGCGGATGCGGTTGCGGGCGCCGTCGACGCGGAGACCGAGGCAGGCCTGCAGCATCATGAACACCGAGCCGGAGGCCCAGGCCTGCGGCAGGCAGGCCACCGGATAGGCGATCGGTTCCTCGCCGCGAACCCGCGGGAAGCCGCAGAACAGCTCCGGCAGCCGCATGTCGAAATGCACCGCCGTCTCGAACAGCTCGCTGAGCAGCCGGACCACGCCGGCGCGCTCGCCGTAACGGGCCAGGCCGGCGGCGCTGAGCGCCCCGTCATGCGGCCAGACCGAGCCGTTGTGGTAGGACATCGGATTGAAGTTGGCCTCGCCTCGGGCCAGGGTGCGGATGCCCCAGCCCGAGTTGAACGGCGTGTCGAGGAGCTGGCGCGCGACGCTGGCCGCCCGGTCCGGCGATGGCAGGCCGCAATACAGCAGGTGGCCGGCATTGGAGGCGCGGATGCGGCAGGGCTGGCCATGGCCGTCCAGCGCCAGGGCGTAGAAGCCCTTGTCCTCCATCCAGAACCGGCTTTCGACCGCGACGCGCAGCGCCTCGGCCCGCACCCGCCACCGCGTCGCCTCGTCGTCCAGCCCGCGCTGGGCCGCCAGATCGCCCATGGCGCGCAGGGCGGCGAAGGCATAGCCCTGCACCTCGACCAGCGCGATCGGCCCGTCCGGGAAGCGGCCGTCGGCATGGAAGACGGAATCGTGGCTGTCTTTCCAGCCCTGGTTCGACAGCCCCTTTTCCGAGCTGCGGGCATAGTCGAGGAAGCCGCCGCTGTTGCCGTCGGCCACCCGCTCGACCCAGCCGATGGCGCGCAGCAGCGCCGGCCACAGCTCGTCGATCAGCGCCGTGTCCCCGGTGCGGCTGGCATAGGCGCCGGCGAGCATGACGAAGAGCGGCGTGGTGTCGACCCCGCCATAGTATTCGGCGAAGGGCAGCTCGCCGAGCGCGACCATCTCGCCCCGGCGCGCCTCGTGCATGATCTTGCCGGGCTGGGCGTCCTTGAAGGCGGACGCCTCGAGCGCCTGGCGCGACGCCAGGAACCGCAGCACGCCCCGCGCCAGCGCCGGACTCAGCCACAGCGTCTGCAGCGCGGTGATGATCGCGTCGCGGCCGAAGGTGGTCGAGAACCAGGGGATGCCAGCATAGGGATACGGGCCGGTCGGCAGCTCGGTCACCAGCAGCGACAGGTCGGCCCGCGACTTGTCGATCCAGTCGTTGAACAGCCGGCCGGAGGTGCGCAGGACCGTGCCGTAGCGCGACAAAGTCCGCATCCGCCGCTTGGCCTGAGCGGTGGCGTGGCGGAATCGGGCCCGGTCGGGCACCTCGGCCGCCTCCTCCGCCCCGACTTCGACATACAGGTCGAAGGCACCGTGGCCCGGTAGCCGGAACAGGAATTCCGCCGTGTCGCCGTCGAGGCGATGCGGCGCCTCCGAGAAGCGGATCACCGCCTGGCGCCCGACCTTGTCCAACCCTTGGTAGCGCAGCACCGCTGCATCGCAGTGCACCTCCGGCCCGGCCACCCGACCACGCCGCAGCCGGGTGGCGCCGCGCACCTCGAACATGTCGCGGAAATCCGCGCCGAAGCGGATGGCGAGCGGGACCAGCACTTCGGCCTGGCCGAAATTCTCGACCCGGATCTGCTCGTACAGCCGGTCGTTCCACAGCAGCATCGACCGCTGCAGGTGGATCGCCCCCTGCGGCATCCCCTCGTCGCCGAGCGGCGACGGGGTGCGGTTGGTGGCATGACTGGTGAAGACGGCGTTGTCCTGGCTCAGCCCGGCGCCGAGCAGCGACGGCAGCTCGCCGCCGAGCAGGACGACGAAGCGGGACAGGATACGGGTGTCGTTGTGGAACAGCCCGTCATCGTCCCCTGCGATGTTGCCGAGGGCATCGGCGACCAGGAAGGTGTCGCCATGCTTCAGAGAATACATCCGCAGCGGCACGCGCCGGGCCGAGAGGTCGGGCGGCGGTGCCTGGTCGGGAACGGGCTCCTCCGGGATCAGCTCGGGCCGGCTCATTCGGCCGCCAGCAGGGTCGAGGGCGATCCGTCATCGGCCAGGTGGCCGTACAGCTCGAGATAGCGCTCGGCCATCACCCGGCTGGAGAAGCGCCGCTCGAAGGTCCGCCGGATCTCGCCGCGATCCAGCTCAGGCAGCCGCTCGACCGCCGCCACCGCCTCCTCCATCGACCCGACGATGAAGCCGGTGGTGCCGTGGTCGATCACCTCCGGCACCGCGCCGCAGCCCCAGGCGATCACCGGCGTGCCGCAGGCCATGGCCTCGATCATCACCAAGCCGAAAGGCTCGGGCCAGTCGATCGGGAACAGCAGGCCGGCAGCGTTGCCGAGGAACTCCGCCTTGGCGTCGTCACCGATCTCGCCGATGAACTCGACCAGCGGGTCGGACAGCAGCGGCTCGATCGCCTCCTTGAAATAGATCCGGTCGGCATCGTCGACCTTGGCCGCGACGCGAAGGCGGCGGCCGGACCGGCGCGCGATCTCGATCGCCCGGTCCGGCCGCTTCTCCGGCGAGATCCGGCCGAGGAAGGCGAGGTAGTCACCCTTCGGCGCGACTGTCGGGTGAAACAGGTCTTCCGCCAGCCCGTGATGCACCGTCGCCGCCCAGTTGGCGTCCGCCAGCGGCAGGCGCTGGGAGTCCGAGATCGAGACCAGCGGATAGTCCGGCCAGCGCCGGTACACCTCCGGCAGGTCCTTCAGGTCCAGCCGCCCGTGCAGGGTGGTCACGGTGCGGTGGGCGATCGCCTCGAACACCGGGAAATGGATCAGGTCGACATGGAAATGGATGATGTCGAACTCCTTCGCCCGCCGCCGCAGCTCGTGCAGCATCGTCAGATGCGCGGCGTAGTCGGATTTCAGCGGGCTGGGGTCGAGGCGGAACGCCTGGTCGCGCACCGGCACCAGCCTGGCCCGGGTGTGGGCGTCGGCGCTGGAAAACAAAGTGACGTCGTGGCCGAGATCGACCAGCGCATCGGACAGATGGGCGACGATCCGTTCCGTGCCGCCGTACAGCCGAGGCGGCACCGCTTCATAAAGGGGAGCGATCTGCGCGATCTTCATCGTCGAACCTGTCCAAAATGCGCGTAGCCGATAGTGGCCGCGGAGCCCGCCTGCGGCCACGCCGTCAGAAGAGGGCTATGAGTGCGGGCTCATCCCGGTTGGAGACGCGGCGCGCCGGAGCGCCGCCGAGGCCGTTACCGGCGCGCGCGCGACACGTTCGGGCGGATAGGCCTCCCGCAGCGCCTCCGAGACGAAGGTGTTGGCGAAATCGGCAGAGGCGTCCGGGTGAACCCGGCGGAACACATCGAGCGCCTTCTCGCACGCGGTCCACTCGTCCGCCCCCGCCTCGCGGCTGGAGCGATAGGCAGCGACCACTCTTGCGCTGATGGATGATGCAGAACCGCTCATGCTGGTCCTTTCTCTTCCAGGGGCGGCCCCGTCACCGGGGCATGCTGATCGCGAGCGTCGCCGGGCGCCTTGACCGTGAAGGTCCGGGGCCTGCCGTCCCGCTCGCATGGATGAGGTCGACGCGCTTTCCAACCGGCGTGGGCCGATCTTGTTCCGGCGT
>JAEKLZ010000496.1 GCA_019508225.1 Inquilinus limosus
GTGAGGAGGCGCAGGCCTTCTTCGAGCATGCGGCGTCGGTGAACAAGGGGCTCGGCGGCGGCTACACCGCCTTCGGCCGCGACCTGTTCTTCCTCAACATCGGCGATTCCGAGGGCAAGGCCTATAGCGGCCTGGACGATGCCACCTTCGTCGCCGAGCTGACCAAGGCGGCGCAGAGCTTCAAAGGCGCGCCGGTCTCGATCAGCCGCTCCGGCCGGGTCGATGCCCGCTTCATCGAGAACGACTGGGCCAAGTCCAAGACCGGGCAGGACTACGCCAAGATCCTCGGCCGCGACCTGACCCGCAAGCTGACCCAGCTGCGCCGCCAGCACGAGCGCGACCTGCGCAAGTTCGGCACCGAGCACGGCTGGAAGTAACCGAAGCCGGCGCCGCCCCTATCCGGGCGGCGCCGCTTCACTCCGCGGCGGCCGGCACCGCAGCGCGCCGCCGGCCGAAGCGCTGGGCCAGGACCACGCCCGCCAGCACCAGGGCGCCGCCGGACAGGTGGTACAGGTGCAGGCTCTCGCCCAGCACCGCCATCGCGATCGCCGCGGTCATCAGCGGCGACAGGTTGATGAACAGGCTGGTGCGGCTGGGGCCCAGCAGGCGGATCGCCTGCATCCACAGATACGGCGCCAGGATCGAGGTCGGGATCCCGGCATAGAGGATCATGGCGATCGCCGTCATGCTGTGCGGCGCCGCCGGCGCCAGCAGCCAGCCCGGCAGCAGGAACAGCGTGGCGAAGGCGATCTGCATATACAGCGACGGCCAGGCCGGCAGCGGCATCGGCCAGCGCCGCAGCAGCACGCCGTAGCCGGAATAGGCGACGCAGGCGATCAGCATCATGCCGTCGCCCGGCACCAGCCCGCCGTTGAACGGCGCCAGCGGGTCGCCCTGGCCCAGCAGCAGCGCCATGCCGAACAGCGACAGCGCCCCGCCGCCGACCATGCCCAGGGTCGGCGCCTCGGCCAGCAGCAGGCTCGACAGCACCATGGTCAGCAGCGGCACCAGCGACACCACGAAGCCCATCTTGGTGGCCGAGGTGGTCTCCGCCGCGAAATAGGCCAGTCCCTGATAGGCTGCCATGCCGAGCAGCCCCAGCACCGCCAGCTTCGCCAGATGCGGCAGGATCTGCCGCCGCAGCCGCCACACCGGGCGGATCAGGAACGGCGTCAGCAGCAGCAGTGCCAGGGCCCAGCGCTCGAAGGCGATGACGCTCGGGTGGACCGCGGTCGCCGCCAGCTTGGTGACGACGACGTTGCCGGACCAGATCGCCACGGTGACGACCGGCAGGGCGAACCAGCGCATGGGGGTGTTCGGCGTGGACATGAGCCGACCCTAGCGCTTGGCCGGTTTGAGATATATAACGATGATCGGACAACCGATCGAGAGGACAGGACATGGACCTCCGCGTACCCGCGCTGCGCGGCGAACCGCCCGACCCGCTGTCCTTCCGCACCGAGGATTATCCGGCCGGCATGGTGTGGCCGGAGGCGTGCCTGCCCTGGGGCAAGCTGAACTACGCCGTGCGCGGCCTGATGGTGGCGACCGTCGGCGGCGTGCGCTACCTGTCGCCGCCGCATTACGCGATCTGGACCCCGCCCGACGTGGTCCATGCCTGCCACAACCGCGACGCAGTGCGCTACGTCTCGGTCTATGTCGTGCGCGATCTCTGCGCCGACCTGCCGGCCGAGCCCTGCACCCTGGCGCTCAGCCCGCTGATCAAGGCGATCCTGGCCGATGTCGACGCCCGCGGCGTCAAGGTGCCGAAGAGCGACGCCGACCTCCGGCTGGCACAGGTGCTGGTCGACCAGATCCGGCTGGCGCCGCGTCATTCCTCCTACCTGCCGCTGTCGGACGACCCGGCCCTGCGCGTCGTGCTGGAGGCGCTGCAGCGCGAGCCCGGCGACCGCCGGTCGCTGGCCGAATGGGCGCGGATCACCGGCACCACCGAGCGCACGCTGTCGCGCCACTGCCAGCGCGACCTCGGCATGTCCTTCGCCGAATGGCGCCAGCGGATGAAGCTGGTGGCGGCGCTGGCGCGGCTGGAGGAGGGGGCGTCGGTCGGCGCGGTGGCGCGCTGGCTCGGCTACGGCAACGCCTCGGCCTTCATCGCCATGTTCCACCGCCTGACCGGCACGACGCCGGAGCAGATGCGCAAGGACGGGCTGCGCCGCGACCGCGCGGCGGCGTGAGCCCGCCCGGACGCGCCGCTACAGCACGAAGTCGCCGGCGACCAGCAAGGTCGCGCTGACGACGTAGAACTGCATATCGGCCACTCTGCCGCCATTCACGTCGATCGGCACCGAAGCGGAGACACCGCCCCAGGGCGGCCGCGTCAGGTACATTTACGGACGGTCTCTCAGGCGGACTTCCATTTGATCGAGCACCCCATCGACGGGACCTGGTCGGCCGGCGCCTCGCCGGTCTCGGCGATCCGCAGCATCGCCTCGACCAGCTCTCGCCGCGCATGGGGCGAGGGCGGGGTGGTGCGGCCCTCGTCCAGCCGGCCGCGATATTTCAGACGGCGCTGCGCGTCGTAGCCGAAGAAATCCGGGGTGCAGACCGCGCCATAGGCGCGCGCCACCGACTGGTCCTCGTCGTGCAGATAGGGGAAGGGCAGGTCATGGTCTTCGTCGAAGGCCTTCATCCGGTCGAAGCCGTCCTCGGGATAGGCGGCGGCGTCGTTCGAGCAGATCGCGGCGAAGCCGATGCCCTCGGACAGCAGCGTCATGGCGTCGTCGGTCAGCCGGTCGATCACCGCCTTCACATAGGGGCAGTGGTTGCAGATGAAGACGATCACCGTGCCGCGCGGCCCGGCGACGTCGTCCAGGGAATAGGTCCGGCCGTCGGTGCCGGGCAGGCGGAAGCCGGGGGCCGGCAGGTCGAGGCTGAGGGGCGGTGGCGTGGTGGCCATGGCGCGCGTCCTTCGCTGCGGATCCGGCCCTCAGTCTACCCGCAACCCGACCCTCAGCGCCAAGCGCAGATGCCCAGCGTGGCCCCCTTCGCCAGCAGCGCCTGCGCGTCCGCCTCCGGCACCGCCTGCGACTTGCCGTCGGCGCACAGCATGGTCAGCTCGGCATGGCCGGCGACGTCCAGCAGCAGCTGGTCCCAGTGCCGGTACTGCACGTCATGGCCTTCGCCCTCATAGATCCGGGCCCGGCGCAGCTTCGGGAATTGCGACTGCCAATACTGCGCCTGGTCGAGCGGGACCGATGTGTCGGCGGTGCCGTGATAGACATAGACAGGCACCTGGACCTTCGAGACATCGGCCTTCGGTCCGGTGCAGTAGCGGCGGTATTCGGCGACCTGACCGCGCAGGTCGCCCATCTGCCCGCGGATGAAATAGGTGCGCGCGCCCTCCTCATAGGCCCGGTCGGCGAAGCCGGGGATCCTGCGGGTCGGGCTGGTCTCCGGATAGGCCCACCAAGCCTCCGGATTCTGCGCCGACTTCATCGCCTCGGCCAGCCCGGCATCGGACATGCCGCACACCTTCTTCTCCGGCCCGAAGCCGGAGGTCGCGGCCAGGAAGTGCAGCGAGATCAGCCGGTCCGGCATCTCGGCCGCGATCTCGGCGAGGTAGGGCCCGCCGCCGGAGATCGCCAGAGCGGCGGTCTGCTCGATCCCGAGATGGTCCAGCACGGCGCGGACCTCCGCGGCATAGTCCCGGGTGCTCCAGCCGGGCCGGAACTCGGTGTCGCCGAAGCCGTTGCGCTCGACGCTGACGAAGCGGAGCTTCAATTTGGTGCGGAGGCTGCGCAGGTATTCGGTCATACCGAAGGCGCGGACGCTGGTGCCGGTGCCGCTGACATAGAGAACCGGCCGCCAGCCGGGCTCGCCCTCGTCGATGAAATGCACCACGCGGCCATCCGGCATGGTCAGCGCCTGCACCGCCGGGCCCATCGGGTCGAAGGCGGTCTGCAGCTCGGTCAGGTCCGAGGCCGGCACGGTCGGGGCCGGATCGGCTGCGAAGGCGGGAGGGCCGGCGAGCGCCAGGACGGCGGTGGCGGCCAGCATGGACCGGATCGATCGCATCGTGCTCTCCCCGTGGTTTTGTCCACTCTAGGATCGGAGAGCCCGGCGATTTGACCGCATCCGCCATCGGCCTGACGGAAGCCGGCGGGCTTGCAGCCGGCGGGCTTCGGCCGGCCTACATGTGCCAGCCGTGCTTCGGCTCGGCCGTCAGCGGGTCGTAATGCTGGTCGACCAGGTCGATCAGCGAGCGGACGGTGAACACCGAGGCCAGGTCATCGCGCGGGAGGTCGGCGCCCAGCGCCTGCTCGATGTCCCAGGCCAGGCGGGTGACATCGGCGGGGGCCAGCCCGAGATCCTCCAGCAGCCGGTCGTCCGGCACCACGGTGCGGCCCGTCGGCGCCGCCGCGCGCAGCACCCGCAGCACCTCGGCCTCGGCCCGGTCGCGCCCGCTCATGATGCCGGCTCCAGCGACCCGAGCAGGGTCGGCAGCAGCTCGGACACCGTGGGATGGATCGGCATCGAGCGCTGCAGCACGTCGGTGGGCGCCTTGGCGTACATCAGGTCCAGCAGACCGTGCACCACCTCGTCGCCGCCGGTGCCGAGGATGGCGGCGCCCAGAATCTGGCGGGTGCCCGCATCGACCACGACCTTCATGAAGCCCTCGGTCTCGCCCTTCTCGACAGCGCGGCCGACCCGGGTCATCGGCCGCTCGGCGACCAGGATGCGGCGGCCGGACCGGCGCGCCTCCGCCTCCGTCATGCCGGCGCGGCCAAGCGGCGGGTCGGTGTAGAGGGCATAGGCCGGGATCCGGTCGCTGACACGGCGGTTGTCGCCGTCCAGCAGGTTGGCGGCGACGATCTCGAAGTCGTTATAGGCGGTGTGGGTGAAGGCGCCGCGGCCGTTGCAGTCGCCCAGCGCCCAGATGCCGGGCACGCTGGTCTGCAGCGAGTCGTCGACGGTGATGTAGCCGCGTTCGTCCATGGCCACGCCCGCCGCCTCCAGCCCCAGGTCGTGGGTGTTCGGCCGGCGTCCGACCGCCAGCAGCAGGTGCGACCCGGCGACCACCGGGGCGCCGGCGGTGCAGTCGACCGTCACCGCCACGCCGTCGCCCTGCCGCGCCACGCTCAGGCATTTGGCGTTGGTGCGGATGGCGATGCCCTCCTTCTCCAGGAAGCCGGCGACGGCGGCGGAGACGTCCTCGTCCTCGCGGCCGATCAGCCGCGGGCCCTGCTCGATGATCGTGACCCGGGAGCCGAAGCGGCGGAACATCTGGCCGAATTCGAGCCCGATATAGGAACCGCCGACGATCACCAGATGCTCCGGCAGCGTGTCCAGATCCATCATCGTGCTGTTGGTCAGGAACGGCACCTCGTCGATCCCCGGCATCGGCGGCACCGTGGCCCGGCCGCCGACATTCAGGAAGATCCGCTCTGCGGTCAGGGTCTCGTCGCCGACCTGCACGGTCTTCGGTCCGGTCAGCCGGGCCTGGCCCTGGATCACGGTGCCGTTCTCCAGGCCGCGCATCCAGCTCTCGACCCCCACGCGGGACTGGCCGGAGACGCCGTCCTTGCGCGCCTTGACCTGCTTCATGTCGACCGTCGCCGGGCCGGGCAGGATCACCCCGAATTCGGCGGCGCGCTGCGCCATCCGGGCGGCATAGGCGCTGGCGACCATGGTCTTGGTCGGGATGCAGCCGGTGTTGACGCAGGTGCCGCCGAAGCGGGCGCGCTCGATGATGGCGACCCGCTGGCCGGCGCGGCTCAGCCGGTCCGCCAGCGCCGGTCCGGCCTGGCCCGTGCCGATGATGATGGCGTCATAGCTGGTCATCGCCGCCTCCCACGTTGCGGAGGAGAGGATAGCGCATCCGGCCGTCCCGGGCGGGATCTCTCGCGCCGCGGCTCCGGATTGAATTTTTACGACGGGCCGTGGCGTTTCGCTATGATGTCCGCATCCACGAGCGAAGGAGGCCTGCCATGGCCAAGGGTCAGATGCGATCGAACAAGGAAGCCAAGAAGCCGAAGAAGGAGAAGCCTTCGAAGTCGCCGGCCGGAACCTCCAGCCTGGGCGTGGCGCCGTCGAAGAAGGCCTGACATCCGCGCAAAGCCGGGGCCCGGGCAACCGGGCCCCGGCCAAGGCCGCGCGTCACGACAATATCAGGATCGGCGGGCGCAGATATCGACACGACGATTCTGCGGTTCCGCCTTGCCGTCATCCGTTGGGACCAGAGGATCATTTTCGCCACGACCGCGAATGACGAGGATGTCTTCCCTCACACCTCGGGCAACAAGAGCATCGCGAACCGCCTCTGCCCGTCGCTGCGATAACAACTGATTGGGCGCAGCGGAGCCTGTTCGGTCGGTATGGCCCGTGATCTCGACGAGAACTGCGTCGTGCAGCCAGTATGCTGGTTTGAGAGCGTCCATTACCCTGACAGCACCACCATTGAGCTCGGCGCTGCCTTGATCGAAAAAGACCAAGGCCCTGTCCTCGATCAGAGAGACAACTTCGCCGGGTTTCAGGTTTTGGTTGAACTGATCAGGCCTCTCGGTCTGACCGCATCCGGCGAGCCCGACACAAACCAGCGCTGCCGCGATTGAGTGCCGCATTCTTCTCTTCCCCTGCGCGAGAATGAGAGGCGGCCGATTCGCTGTCAATCGGCGGCGCTGGCCTCAGCTCCCGAGAAACCGCTTCAGCAGCCGCCGCGCCGCGGCGGTCGGCAGCAGGCGGCCGGCGGCGACCTCGGCCTCCAGCCCCGGCAGCGCCGCGGCGACCGCCGGGTGGCCGCGCAGCGCGTCCAGCAGGCCGTCGCCCAGCTCGCGCCACAGCCAGGCCCGGGCCTGGTCGGCGCGGCGCTCGGCCAAGGCCTTGCCCATGTCCTTGCGGAACCGGCCGATCATGTCCCAGACCGCATCGATGCCGCGGTTCTCCAGCGCCGAGCATTGCAGCACCGGCGGGGTCCAGCC
>JAEKLZ010000194.1 GCA_019508225.1 Inquilinus limosus
GCCAAGAAGGGCGACGAGTTCACCTATGCCAAGCACGGCTTCGTCGCCACCGCCTATGCCCTGCCGACCGACCAGTACGGCACCCAGCTGGACCCGCCGGCGCATTGGGACGAATACGGCGCCACCATCAGCGACCTGCCGCCGACCTTCGCGGTGCGGCCGCTGGTGGTGATCGACATCCATGAGAAGGTGGCGAAGGACCCGAGCTACGCCATGACCGTGGACGACGTCACCGCCTGGGAGGCCAAGCACGGCACCGTGCCCGAGGGCAGCGTCGTCATGGTCCGCACCGACTGGTCGAAGAAGTGGGACGACGTCGAGCATTTCAACGACAAGCCATTCCCCGGCGTGTCACTGGACGCGCTGAAGTTCCTGCACCTGCAGCGCCGCATCCTGTTCCACGGGCATGAGCCGCTGGACACCGACGCCACGCCGGACCTGGAGGGCGAGGCCTGGCTGATGCACAACCACTTTACCCAGGCGGAGGGGGTGGCCAATCTCGACCAGGTGCCGGAGGCCGGGGCGTTGATCAGCATCGGCTTCGCCAAGCCGCTGGGCGGCACCGGCGGCTATGCCCGCTACATCGCCATCGCCCCGGCCGAATGGCCGCATGGCGTCACCATCGCCGAGGCGCCGGGCGCGCCGCTGCCGAAGCAGACCGCGCCGCTGCGCCGCGGCCCCGACGGGGTGATGCGGCCGACGCCGCAATAGGGGATGCCATCGATGTCGACCTCGAAGCTGGCGGTTCTGCTGATGACTTTCTGCGCGTTCCTTGCCGCCTCGTCTGCCGGCCGGGCGGCCGAGCGGGTCGTGGATTTCGTCGTGGACGGCCAGAAGGTGGTCGGCACGCTCGCCCTGCCGGACGGCGTCGCCGCGCCGCCCGTCGTGCTGCTGCTGCACGGCTTCACCGGCACCCGCAACGAGATGGAGATCCCCGCCGTGAAGGAGGGGATCTTCCATCGCGCCGCGCGAATCTGGGCGGGCCGCGGCTTCGCCAGCCTGCGCATCGACTTCCGCGGCAACGGCGACAGCGAGGGCGCCTTCGCCGACATGACCCTGGACAGCCAGGTGAAGGACGCGCTGGCGGCGCTCGACTTCCTCGCCGCGGAGGGGGAGGTCGACCGCGACCGCATGGCGCTGGTGGGCTGGAGCATGGGCGGCACGGTCGGCGCCATCGTCGCCGGCCGCACCCCGCACAGGCTGACCTCGGTCTCGCTCTGGGCGCCCGGCACCAACCTGCCGGCGTCGGTGGCGCTGCTGGTCGGGCCGGAGGTCATGCGCCAGGGGCTGGCGGGCGGCGACAAGCCGATCACGGCCAAGCTGCCCTGGGGCGCCGAAGTGCCATTGAAGCAGGCGTTCTTCGACAGCCTCTATGCCGTCGACCCGGTGGCGGAGATCGCCCGCTACAAGGGCCCGCTGCTGGTCGCGGTCGGCACCAAGGACACGGTGGTGTTCCCGCAGCCGGAATCCGGCCAGGTCCTGCTCGACTACCATGACGGGCCGGAGGAGCTGTGGGTGCAGGCGATGGATCACTCCTTCAACGCCTTCGAGGGCACCGAGACGGTCGACGCCCTGATCGCCAAGACCGGCGATTTCATCGCCGCCGGGCTGAAATAGGCGGGGAGGGGCGCCCCCGCCCGGGCGCTACTTCTTGACGATGCCGGCCCAGAAGTCGGTGTCGATGCTGGGGCCCAGCACCAGGCCGTCGACCTCGGCGCGGTGCGCCACCACCTCCGTCGTCTGGTACAGGATGGCGTAGGACGAGCTGTGCAGGATGTCGCGCTGCAGCGCCTGGTACAGCGCGGTGCGCCTGGCCGTGTCGGTCTCGCGCACCGCCGCCTCGACCCGGGTGCTCAGCTCCGGGATGTCCCAGTTGTTGCGCCAGGCGATGGTCTTGGTGCGGGTGTTCGGGCTGTTGTCCGCGTTCTCGGCGAAGGCCTGGGCGTTGGTGTGCGGGTCCTGGTAGTCCGGCCCCCAGAAGTACAGGAAGATGTCCTGCTCGCGGGCGCGGTAGCGGGTGTAGATCTGCTTCAGGTCCAGCTGGTTCAGCGTCAGCTTGATCCCGGCCCGGGCCCAGCTGGCCTGGATTGCCTGGGCGATGTCGGGATAGGGCGGCTGGCTCGGCACGTCGATCGTCACCTCGAACCCGTCCGCCAGCCCGGCCTGCTTCAGCAGGGCCTTGGCCTTGTCCAGGTCGAAGGCGAAGGGCGTGTCGTCGACGGCGCCGAGAAAGCCGGTCGGCAGGAAGGTCTGGTGCGTGGTGTAGCCCTGGCCGAGCAGGGCGCTGCGGATGCCCTCATAGTCGATCAGATAGCGCAGCGCCTCGCGCACCTCCGGGTGCTGCAGCGCCGGATGGGCCTGGTTGAAGCCGAGATACAGCAGGTTGCCCTTGGGCGCGGTCTGGATGCGGATGTCCGGGTTCTTCGCCAGCGCCTCGATCTGGTCCTTGCCCAGGCTGCGGGCATAGTCGGCGTCGCCGCTCTCCAGCAGCAGCCGGGCGGTTGCCGCCTCCTGGACATGGCGGATGAAGATCCGCCGGGTCTTCGGCGCCTCGCCCCAATAGTTCGGGTTGGCCTCCAGCAGCAGGCTCTCGCGCGGCTTCCAGCTCTTCAGCACATAGGGGCCGGACCCGGCGGAGTTCAGCCGCACCCAGCCATTGCCGAGATCGCCGTTCGTCTCGTGCTCCTGCGCCAGCTTGCTGTCGACCACCGAGGCGACGGTGGCGGTCAGCAGGTAATAGACGAAGCTGGGCGAATAGGCCTCGCCGGTCTCGATCACCAGGGTCGCAGGATCGGTGGCGCGGATCCGGTCGCGGGCGTTGTCGGCGGTGAAGCCGAGCTGGGTGATGATGAAGGCCGGGGTCTTGTTCAGGATCGCCACGCGCTGCAGCGACCAGGCCGCGTCCGCCGCCGTGATCGGGTTGCCGGAGGCGAATTTCAGGCCCTGGCGGATCTTGAAGGTGAAGGTCCGGCCGTCGGCGCCGACCGACCAGCTCTCCGCCAGCACGCCCTTGATCTTCGACACGTCCTGCAGGTCGTAGGCCAGCAGCCGGTCATAGGTGTTGGCGTTCTCCTGCTCGGAGGTCAGCTCGAACTCCTCGGCCGGGTCGAGCGAGACGATGTCGTCGATCGGCTGGGCGATGACGACGGTGTTGGCGGGCGTCTTGGCCACGGCCGCCCAGGGCGCGGCCAGGGCGGCCGTCAGGGCCAGGGCGAGGAGAGGGGTGCGCATCGGACCATCGGACTCCGTCGGGACAGCGGCCGCCAGGATGACGTGGATTTCTGGAAAATCCAATCAATCCTTGTTGCTCATGGGGTTTTGCAATCTTCTATCGCTAATTCCATCCTCCGCTTTCGGCGTTGCCAGCGCGGGACGGCACCGCCAGGGTCGAGGTCTCCCAGGCGGCCGAGATCTCGATGCCCGACCTTCACATCACCAGCGATTTCGAGGGCGGCAGCGTCCGGGTGCTGGAATGCCGCGATCCCGGCGCCATCCGGCTGGCGCTGAAACCGGACGGCCGGTCGCCGGACCTGCAGTGGTTCCACTTCCGCCTGCATGGCGCGAAGGGCCGCGACTGCCGCCTGGTCTTCGAGAACTCGGACCGGCTGGCCCGGCTGGCCGGCCGCGACGGGATCCCGGATTGCTGGACCGGCTACCGCCCGGTCGCGTCGCATGACGGCGCCGAGTGGCTGCGAGTCGGCGCCGACTATCGCGACGGCATCTTCTCGATCGTCGACCGGCCGCGGCACGACACGGTCGACTACGCCTATTTCGCGCCCTATCCCCTGGCCCGCCACCGGGCGCTGGTCGACCGGGCCCGGCGGTCGCCGCAGGTGGCGCACGACGTGCTGGGCCGGACGCCGGACGGGCACCCGATCGACCGGCTGACCGTCGGCCGGCCGGCTCCATGCAAGCCCAGGCTGTGGATCATGGCGCGGCAGCACCCGTCCGAGACCATGGGCGGCTGGTTCCTGGAGGGGCTGGTCGACCGGCTGCTCGACCCGGCCGATCCGCTCGCCGCCGGGCTGCGCGAGGCGGCGGTGATCCACATCGTGCCGACCGCCAACCCCGACGGCTGCGCCCGCGGCCACACCCGCACCAACGCGCTGGGCATGAACCTGAACCGCGCCTGGGCCGACCCGGCGGCGACGGACGCGCCGGAGGTGGCGGCGATCCGCGGCGCGATGGAGGCCGACGGCGTCGATTTCTGCCTCGATGTCCATGGTGACGAGGAACTCCCTTACAATTTCCTGGGCGGGCCGCTGGAGATCCCGTCGCGCAGCCCGGCGCTGCGCCGGCGCTTCGTCGAGTTCATGCGCGGGCTGGAGGCGGCGAGCCCGGATTATGTCCGCCGCCATCCCTATCCCGGCGGGCCACCGGCCGAGGCCGATCTGCGCATGGCCTGGAACTGGATCGCCGAGCGCTTCGGCTGCCTGACCGTGCTGCTGGAGATGCCGTTCAAGGACCAGATCGACGCCCCGGACCCGCGCTTCGGCTGGTCGCCGCAGCGCAGCGCCCGCCTCGGCCGGGCGATGCTGCACCCGATCGCGGCGGCGCTGCCGGGGCTGCGGTAGGGCAGGGGTGGGCTGCGCCTCCCACGCGTCCCGGTATTGTTTCCTCCCCCTCCCCTCGCGGGAGGGGGGCGGGGGGAGGGGGCGGTGCAGCCAACAGGAATGGCGGCACTGCGATCCGATCTCCAAGCAGCCTTCGCGCGGACGCGCGCAAGCCCCTCCCCCAACCCCCTCCCGCAAGGGGAGGGGGAGTGCGGAAGGCTGGCAGGTCGGTGATTGGAAAGCAGAGTGGCCGGCGCAGCGCTCAGCTGCTGTCCGGTTTCGGCGGCGCTGGCAAAGGCCGGCCGGCGGCGAACGCATCCGGTACCTGGGACAAACCCTCTGCCGGCGCGCGTTCAGCGATCACCACGGCGTCGATGGCGGTTTCCTCGACATCGGCCCAGCCTTGCGGCAGCCAGGCCGGATCCGGCGGGTAGCCGATCTTGCGGCAGACCTCGCGCACGAAGTCTTCCTGCGACAGCAGGTCGATCCGCACGTCCAGGATCTCGTCCTCGACCAGCGTCTCCCGCACCAGGGACCGGATGCGCTCGACATCCCCGGCCTCGTCCGGCCTCGCCACCGCCTCGATCACGGAGTCGGTGGCCTGCTCCCGCCGCTGCCGGTGGCGCTCCTGCTCGCCCGACTCCTTGCGCTTCGCCTTGCGCATCAGGTGGTCGGCGCGGATCCGCTCGGTCATCGCGATCGACAGCCGCACCGACCGCGACAGCCGCGACTGCATCAGCGGATAATCCGGCATCTCCGACCCGCGCAGGATCCGCTCCTGCTCCCGCACGGTCGCCCGCTTGGTGCGGATGTCCAGGTCGACGATCTCGCGCAGCTTGTCCAGCGCCCACCCCGTCCAGTGCATGTCGGGGTCGGTCGGCCGGATCTCGCCAGACTCAGGGGCGGATTGCGCTCCATCCATAGAACATATCATGAACGAGAAGGGTGGTTAAGGCAATGAACATCGTGGTTGCGCGCGGGCGACTCACGAAAAACGGGAGGACGCGGAGCATGGATGCTGCGCGCCGAGACACTGAGAACCACCACGCCAAACGAAATTCTTCTATAGGAGATTAAATTCTGCTATAGAAGAAAACAAGGAGCGCTGTTCGTCACAAGGGGCGAGCCGTGCCACCATCTGAAGGATCGGGTGTCATGACACATCGCAACAATCTCGGAGCGGCCGGCGCTCTCGCATCCGGTGCCTCCACCGGTGAGCGTCGCCTGAAGAGGACGGCGTCCGGCCCGAACTTCGCGCGCTACGAATTCGGCGATCTCACGGTGGTCGCTCTCCGCGACGGCCATGTGGACATGCCGCCCAGCCGGTTGCGCCAGGCGGGCGATCGTCCGTTCGGACCGGATCTGCCGGCGCAGGTCAGGCTGGTCGACGGGTGCCTGCGCCTGTCCGTCAACGCCTTCCTGGTGATCGATCGGGACCAGACCGTCCTGATCGATACGGGGGCGGCGAATGCGTGGCTGCCGACGATGGGCTTGCTGCTCGACGCCTTGGCCGAGGCGGGCGTGGCGCGTGAGAGCATCGGGACCGTCGCCGTCACCCACACCCATGCAGATCACGTCCACGGCCTGGTCGCCGCCGACGGCTCGGACGCGTTTCCCAACCTCCAGCGGCTGCTTGTCCCGCAGGAGGAAGTGTCGATGTTCGATGAAGTCGAAAGGCTGTCCCGGTTTCGCCAGGCCCGTCTGCCCTTCGGCGATGGCTTCAGGCTGAGCGACAGCATCACCGCCGTCCAGGCGCATGGCCATGAGGTCGGCCACACCGCATTCGAGGTGTCGAGCGGCGGCGAGACCCTGCTGATCTGGGGCGATGTCATCCATGTGCCCTCGATCCAGTTCGACAGGCCGGAGCTGACCTGGGAGTACGACGCCGATCAGGGTCATGCGCGTTCAACCCGGCTGAGGCTCCGGGCTAGGATGGCCGCCGACGCATGCGAGCGGAAAGCGGAGCCTGTTGAGCAAGCCTGACCAACCCCGGCCTGGAGCGCGCGATGCCGTCGGCGCGTTCGGCGACCGTGTCCGCGCCAACCGCGAGCAAGCCGACCTCACGCTCGAGCAGCTCTCCCGATTGTCCGGGGTGAGCCGGGCGATGCTGTCCAAGATCGAACGGGGAGAGAAGAGCCCGACCATCGGCGTCGCCAAGCAGATCGCGCATGCTCTTGGCGCTTCATTCTCCTCCCTTGTCGGCGACGAGTCGCCGACGCGCCGTGCCTTCGCGCTGGTGACGAAGGATCAGCGCCAGGTGTTCCGGGATCCGGAAACGGGGTTCGAGCGCCACCTGCTGTCGCCGAACATGCCCGGCATGGCCGTCGAGGTGGTTCTTCACCATCTGCCGCCGAACACCTCGACGGGCCGGTCGCCGCCGCACCGGCCGGGGACCGGCAAGCACGTCGTCGCCGCCCGGGGTCAGGTGGTGGTCGCAACCGCGGATGATGAGACGGTGGTGAACGAGGGGGACTGCCTGTACTTCGACGCGGACGTCGAACACTGGATCGAGAACCGCGCCTCCAGGCCGGCTGAATGTTACCTGATCATATCGGCGCCGCCGGCGAACCGCTCGTCCTAGCCGAAGCCCCATCGTTCGACGGAGCCCGTGTGCTTGCGCATCCGGGCCGACCGGAGGGAGCGGTCGGCCCGTCGATGCGCTTCGCCGGAGCGGTCTCGGCTCCCGGCATCGGATGACCGCCGTTACAGCGGCAGCTCCTGGCCGGCCTGCTCGCGGACGATGTATTCGGCGTACCAGTCCGGCCAGTTGGCGTCATGCTGGCCGCCATTGCGCTTCTCGTGCTCGCCATGGGCGGCCGCCGCCCGCCGCAGCGCGGCCGCGAGCTGCCGGGACGAGGTGAAGCTGGTGTCGCCGGCCTCGACCCGCCCGGGCAGGCGGTTGGTGACCTCCTGGATCTGCCAGGGGTTGCCGTCCGGATCCTTGAACGAGGCCCAGGAGGCGTAGCTGCGGCGCGTCGGCTCCGGCCCGCTGCGGCGCGCGCCCGCCTCGTCGAAATGATAGATCTCGCCGACCTCGACGCCGCGGGCGGCCAGCTGGGCCTGCGTCGCCACGATGTCGGAGACGATGAAATAGGGGGCCACGGTGTTGCCCCGGCCGAAGATCACCGAGGCCGGCGAGCCGGGCGGGGTGACCTGGATGACCCGGAAATTGTCGCCGGAGATGTCGGCGTCCAGCCGCCAGCCCAGGCCGGTGTAGAAGGCCTTGGCGCGGTCGATATCCGAGACCGGGATGGTGACGACCTCGAGCTTCAGCTCGGGGGCCTGCACATTGGTGTTGCTCATGTCCTGCTCCTTGGGTGAGGGGATCCCGCGGACCGGTGCGATCGCCTCGTTTAATATCGTGTCCGCTTCAATCGGACACAATCTATATGGGCCGGGCGATTTCCTAAGTCAACACCTTCCGATTTAATCGGATGCGATCTATATAGGAGGGGCATCACACCACAAGAGGCCCCTGTGACCCAATCCCGATCCGATGACGCGACGCTGCCGAAGCTGGCCGATTTCCTATGCTTCGCGGTCTATTCGGCGAATCTCGCCTTCGGCCGGGCCTACAGGCCTATCCTGGACGAGCTCGGCATCACCTACACCCAGTGGATCACCATCGTCGCCCTGTGGGATGACGACAACCAGACGGTCAAGGGACTCGGCGAGAAGCTGTTCCTGGAATCGAACACGCTGACGCCGATCCTCAAGCGGCTGGAGGAGCTCGGCTATCTCGACCGCCGGCGCGACCCGGCCGATGAGCGGCAGGTGATCGTCAGCCTGACCGAGGCCGGGCGGCGCCTGCGCGAGCAGGGCGGGCAGCGCGACCTGATCGCGGCGACGGGGCTGGAGCCGGAGGAGTTCGCGACGCTGCAGAAGGCCATCGTCAAGATGCGCAACAGCCTGCTGCAGCACACGCAAGACAACAGCCGCGCGGAGCCGCCGAAGCGCGCTGCCGCGGGGCGCTGAGCGAAGCCGAGCGGGCACAGAGGCGGGAAGGGGCCGGGCCCCTTCCCGGTCCGGTCAGCGCTTCAGCGCGGCGACGCCGGGCAGGTCCTTGCCTTCGAGCCATTCCAGGAAGGCGCCGCCGGCGCTGGAGATGTACGAGAAGCGGTCCTCGACCCCGGCATGGGCCAGGGCGGCAACGGTGTCGCCGCCGCCGGCCACGGTCAGCAGCTTGCCGGCCTGGGTCAGGTCGGCGGCGGCGCGGGCCACGGCGACGGTGCCGGCATCGAAGGGCCGCTTCTCGAAGACGCCGAGCGGGCCGTTCCAGACCACGGTCTCGGTTTCGGCCAGCAGCGCCTTCAGATTGGCCACGGATTTCGGCCCGATATCCAGCAGCATGGCATCGGCCGGGATGGCCGCATTGGCGGCCAGGAAGGTGTTGGCCATGCCGCCGCCGAGGACCAGCCGGTCGACCTTGGCGACGAGGTTGCCGAGCAGGTCGAGCTTGGTGGAGATCTTGGCGCCGCCGACGATCGCCAGCACCGGGCGTTTCGGCGCTTCCAGCGCGGCGGACAGCGCCTCCAGCTCGGCCTGCATCAGCCGCCCGGCATAGGCCGGCAGGTGATGGGTGATGCCCTCGGTCGAGGCATGGGCGCGGTGCGCCGCCGAGAAGGCGTCGTTGACGTAGAGGTCGCCCAACGCGGCCAGCGCCTTGGCGAAGGCCGGGTCGTTCTTCTCCTCCTCCGGATGGAAGCGGACGTTCTCCAGCAACAGGATCTGGCCGTCCTTCAGCGCCTTCACCGCCGCCTCGGCCTGCGGCCCGACGCAGTCCTCGGCGAAGGCGACCGGCCGCTCCAGCACCTCCTCCAGCGCCGGCAGCACGATGGTCTTCAGGCTGAATTCGAGGGTGACGCCCTTGGGCCGGCCGAAATGCGACAGCAGCACGACCCGGCCGCCCTTGTCGGCGATCTCGTCGATGGTCGGCGCCAGCCGGTCCAGGCGGGTGGTGTCGCTGACACGGCCGTCCTCGACCGGCACGTTCAGGTCGCCGCGCACCAGCACGGTCTTGCCGCGCACATCCACGTCGTCGAGGGTCTTGAAGGCGCTCATCGGCTCGGCTCTCTGGTCTGGTGATCAGGATCGCCGGCACCGAACCACAGCCGCCGCCGCGACGCAACCGGGCCTAAAGGAGGGCGGGCCGAAGGGCCGAACCGGCTGCGTGCGGCGAGGCCGGAAATCAGTCGATGGCGACCATGACGTCGGAGGCCTTGATCACGGCATAGGCGACCTGGCCGGCCTTGAGGCCGAGTGAATCGACCGCCTGGTTGGTGATCGAGGAGGTGACGATGACGCCGCCGCCGATGTCGATGCGGACATGCGCCGTGGTCTGACCCTTGGTGACCTCGACGATGGTGCCCTTCAGCTGGTTGCGGGCGCTGATCTTCATGAGGGCGGCTCTTTCGACGGGGTGATGGTGGCGCACCCTAGCCGCGTGCCCCGAGTGACGCCAAGTCCGTTCCTCGCCGTCATTGCGAGCGCAGCGAAGCAATCCAGGGGCCGCACGTATCGGCCCCTGGATTGCTTCGTCGGCTTCACCTCCTCGCAATGACGGCGAGGGAAGGGCCTCAGATCTTCGTCCAGGCCGCGTCGTTCTGCGACGAGGCCACGCAGGCGGCGATGAAGCGGACCCCGGCCAGGCCGTCCTCCACCGTCGGCACCAACCGGCTCTCCGGTGCCGGGTCGCGATTCTCCAGCCGGGCCAGGATCTGCTCCGCCGCGTCGCTGTAGATCTGGGCGAAGCACTCCAGATAGCCCTCGGGATGGCCGGGCGGCACCCGGGTGGCGTGGGCCGCGGCCGGGCCGCTGCCGGGGCCGCCGCGGGTCAGGCGGCGATGCGGCTCGCCCAGCGGCATGAAGGTGAGATAGTTCGGGTTCTCCTGCGCCCATTCCAGCCCGGCCTTCTCGCCATAGATGCGCAGGCGCAGCCCGTTCTCGTTGCCGCTGGCGACCTGGCTGGCCCAGATCATGCCGCGGGCGCCGCTGGCGTAACGCAGCAGGATATGGGCGTTGTCGTCCAGCCGCCGGCCGGGGACGAAGCTCTGCAGATCGGCGGCCAGCGACTGGGCCGCTTCGCCGGTGACGAAGCTGGCCAGGTTGTAGGCATGGGTGCCGATGTCGCCGACGCAGCCGGCCGGGCCGCTGCGGGCCGGGTCGACCCGCCACTCGGCCTGCTTGCTGCCGGTGTCCTCGGCCTTGGTCGCCAGCCAGTCCTGGGCGTATTCCGCCTCGACCAGCCGGATCTTGCCCAGCGCGCCCTCGGCCACCATCGCCCGGGCCTGCCGGATCATCGGATAGCCGGTGTAGTTGTGGGTCAGGGCGAAGACCTGGCCGCTCTTCCCGACCGCCGCCACCAGGTCCTCGGCATCGGCCACGGTCGTGGTCATCGGCTTGTCGCAGATGACGTGGAAGCCGGCCTCGAGGAAGGCCTTGGCCGGGCCGTGATGGACGTGGTTGGGGGTGACGATGGCGACGGCGTCGATCGCCGGGCCGCCGCCGTCGCGCAGCTTGCGCTCGCCCTCCAGCATCGCCTGCCAGCTGGGATAGGCGCGGCCGGGGTCGAGCCGCAGGTCGGCGGCCGAGGCCAGGGCCTTCTGCGGATCGCTGGACAGCGCCCCGGCGACGAAGTCCCAGCGGTCGTCCATCCGCGCCGCCAGGCGGTGCACCGCGCCGATGAAGGCGTCGCGGCCGCCGCCGATCATGCCCAGGCGCAGGCGCCGGCCGGGCGCCCGTTCCGCGGTTCCGGAAACCATGCTTGTCCTCCCTATCTTCTGGACTTAGCGGTCGATGCCCAGCAGGCGGCGATTCGCCGCCTCGTCGGTGCCGCCGGAGGCGAAATCGTCGAAGGCGCGCTCGGTGATGCGGATCAGATGCGCCGCGATGAACGGGGCGCCCTCGGCCGCGCCCTGCTCGGGATGCTTGATGCAGCACTCCCACTCCAGCACCGCCCAGCTGTCGAAGCCGTGCTGCGTCAGCTTGGAGAAGATGCCGCCGAAATCGACCTGGCCGTCGCCGAGCGAGCGGAAGCGGCCGGCCCGGTCGACCCAGGAGGCGAAGCCGGAATAGACGCCCTGGCTGGCGGTCGGGTTGAACTCGGCATCCTTCACATGGAAGGCGCGGATCCGCTCGTGATAGCGGTCGATGAAGCCGAGATAGTCGAGCTGCTGCAGCACGAAGTGGCTCGGGTCGTACAGGATGTTGCAGCGCGGATGGTTGCCGACGCGCTCGAGGAACATCTCGAAGGTGGTGCCGTCGAACAGGTCCTCGCCGGGATGGAGCTCGTAGCAGAGGTCGACCCCGGCCTCGTCGAAGGCGTTCAGGATCGGGGTCCAGCGCCGCGCCAGCTCACCGAAGGCGGTGTCGATCAGCCCGGCGGGCCGCTGCGGCCACGGATAGACATAGGGCCAGGCCAGCGCGCCGGAGAAGGTGGCATGGGCCTTGAGGCCGAGGCGCCGCGACGCCTGGGCGGCGTAGCGCAACTGCTGCACCGCCCAGTCCTGCCGCGCCTTCGGGTTGCCGCGCACCTCCGGCGCCGCGAAGCCGTCGAAGGCCTCGTCATAGGCCGGGTGCACGGCGACCAGCTGGCCCTGCAGATGGGTCGACAGCTCGGTCAGGGCCAGGCCGTGCTTCGCGAGCGTGCCCAGCACCTCGTCGCAATAGTCCTGGCTCTCGGCCGCGCGCTTCAGGTCGAACAGCCGGGCGTCCCAGGACGGGATCTGCACGCCCTTGTAGCCGAGGCCCGCGGCCCAGCCGGCGATCGAGTCGAGGCTGTTGAAGGGCGGGGCGTCGCCGGCGAACTGGGCGAGGAAGATCGCCGGTCCCTTGATCTCTTTCATGGTTTCCTCCTCCGTGGGGCGCTCGTCGAGCACCCCGTCCCTGGGCGATGATTGTTCGATGCGCGAGCCTAGCGCCCGGTCCGGGCGGCGCGCAATGCAATCGATTACAGAACGGCTGTCCCTGACCGCGTCCTGCGTCGCCCATGGTCCCGTCCCGCGGCGGGCTTGTCAATTAATCGTCTGATGAATGGCGACCCTTGATCGAATATTGGTGCCAAAACGGGCTCGGCGTAAGATAATTGCCGCACCGTCGGAAAAGGCGGGTCGTGAATGGAGGCCAAGATGCGTTTGTTCGCGTTGCTCGCCAGCCTGGCGATCGTCCTCGGGCTCACCGCCTGCACGCGGCCCTCGGCGCTCGACACCAATCCGCAATATGTCCGCATGACCCGGGCGGATTTCGACCGCCACGTGCTGGGCCGGCCGTTCCTGGTGCAGGGTGTGCTGGGCGGGCCGGACCGGTTGTTCGAGTATCGCCGCAACGGCAAGTACACGCTCAGCGCGCTCGATGGCAGCGGCCGGCCGATCCAGCTGCGCGAGGGCAACTGGCGGTTCGAGGACGGCACGGTCTGCACCGGCCGGCTCAGCCGCAGCGAGGTCGGCGACAGCTGCGTCACCATCTTCTCCTCGCCGCTCGCCGCGGCGCCGGACGTGATGAACTGCAATGTCCGCTGGGTCGGCGACCGCGGCAATCTCGGCGACGAGGCGGTGCATCGCTGCCGGGCCACCGCGCGGCGTTAGGCGGCGGTCAGTCCTTCGCCGCCAGCGCCTCGGCCCAGGCTTCCAGGCGGGCGGCGAGGGCGGCGTCGCCCGCGATCTCGATCAGCTTGGTGCGGTCGGTGGCGCCGCCGATGATGGCCAGCGCCGATTTCGGCAGGCGCCAGCCCTTGGCCAGCAGCGCGACCAGCGCCTCGTTCGCAGCGCCGCGCTCCGGCACCGCCGTCACCGCGACCTTGAGCAGCGGCGCGCCGTCGGCGTCGGCCGCGCGTCCGGTCACCGCGTTGCGCCCGGCCCGCGGCGTCAGCCGGACCGTGACGCGGATGCCGCGCGCCCCGGCGACGAAGAGCGGCCGCGGGCCCGTCACGAATAGAACAGGGCGATCCGCAGTCTCTCCAGCACCATCTGCAGGAAGTAGATGATCAGCAGCAGAATCACCGGCGAGATGTCGATGCCGCCGAGATTCGGCAGGAACCGCCGAATCGGCCGCAGCGCCGGCTCGGTCAGCCGGTAGAGCGCGTTGGCGATCTGGTAGACCACCTGGTTGCGGGCGTTGACCACGTTGAAGGTGACCAGCCAGCTGAGGATCGCGGCCGCGATCACCACCCAGACATACAGCTGCAACGCGTATTGGATGATGGTGATCAATGGGTCGATGACGATCATGCGCCTGATTTCCAGAGGTGGTCCGTGCCGGCCCGGTCGCCGAATCCGCCCGTACCGTAACGATGCGGCCGCGACGGAACAAGCGATGCGACACGGCCCGGCGGACGCCCGGGTCGCGGAAAACGTCAAAGTTTCACAAAGCACGAATTCCCCTGTTGACAGGGGGTGGGGCGGCATCCTACATCACGGCCCGCCGCATCGCCCAGGTGGCGGAATTGGTAGACGCGCAGGTTTCAGGTACCTGTGGCCGAAAGGTCGTGGAAGTTCGAGTCTTCTCCTGGGCACCATCACTCTCGATGGGCCCGACGATGCGATGCAGTGGTAATGAATGACCCGCTTGTCCAAGCGGGTCTTTCCTTTTGGGGCCGACGCCCAGCTTCGGGCCAGGCCCCGGGCCGCGGCCGACGACGGAAGGTGGCGACCGGTGTCCGAACCCATTCTGCATGACGGCGATCTGCCCGACGGCCTCGATCTCGGCGACGTGATCGCGATCGACACCGAGACCATGGGCCTGAACCCGGTGCGCGACCGGCTGTGCCTGGCCCAGCTGAGCGCCGGCGACGGCACCGTCCATCTGGTCCAGTTCCGCAAGGGTGCTTACGACGCGCCGAATCTGAAGGCGCTGCTGGCCGACCCGGCGCGGCTGAAGCTGTTCCATTTCGCCCGCTTCGACATCGCGGCGCTGCAGGCCTATCTCGGTGTCGTCACCGCGCCGGTCTACTGCACCAAGATCGCGTCGAAGCTGGTGCGCACCTTCACCGACCGGCACGGGCTGAAGGATCTGTGCCGCGACCTGCTCGGCGTCGAGCTGTCGAAGCAGCAGCAGAGCTCGGACTGGGGCAGCGACCAATTGACGCCCGAGCAGCTGCGCTACGCCGCCAGCGACGTGCTGTACCTGCACGCGCTGAAGGCGAGGCTGGACGAGATGCTGCGGCGCGAGGAGCGCGCGGCGCTGGCGCAGGCCTGCTTCGACTTCCTGCCGGCGCGGGCCGCGCTCGACCTCGGCGGCTGGCCGGATCTGGATATCTTCGCCCACTGACCCGATATGGGGTCACATTCGTGCCGTCTTGTGGCGGTACGGGGATCGGCCGGGGCCGTCAGGCCCTCCGGCGCAGATGCAGATCCGGATCGACGGCCCGGATCGACGGATCGTGGTTCGCGCCCTCCGGACCGGCTATAGCAGCCGCCGCGTGGACCATTTGGGAGAAGGCATGGTGGCAACCGCAGGGATCGAGGCCGGCCGCAGGGCGCTGCTGGTGGAGCGCGACGCGCTCGACCGTCTCGCCGAATCGCTCGACGCCAGCTTCGACCGGGCCATCGACACGATCCTCGGCGCCGAGGGCCGGGTCGTGGTCAGCGGCATCGGCAAGAGCGGCCATGTCGCGCGCAAGATCGCGGCCACCCTGGCCTCGACCGGCACCGCGGCGCTGTTCGTCCATCCGGCCGAGGCCAGCCACGGCGATCTCGGCATGATCCACCGCCAGGACGTGGTGCTGGCGCTGTCGAACTCCGGCAACACCGCCGAGCTGGCGGATGTGATCTCCTACACCCGGCGCTTCGCCATCCCGCTGATCGGCATCACCAGCCGCGCGCCGTCGACTCTGGCCGACCAGTGCGACGTGGTGCTGCTGCTGCCGCCGGCGCAGGAGGCCTGCCCGACCGGGCTGGCGCCGACCACCTCGACCACCATGCAGATGGCGCTCGGCGATGCCCTGGCGGTGGCGCTGATGCACCGCCGCGGCTTCTCCTCCGACGATTTCCGGGTGCTCCACCCCGGCGGCTCGCTCGGCACCAAGCTGATCCGGGTGCAGGACCTGATGCACGCCGCGGCCGAGCTGCCGCTGGTCGACCCGCAGACGCGGATGGACGAGGCGATCATCGAGATGAGCCGGGTCGGCTTCGGCTGCGTTGGCGTGGTCGATAGCGACCGCCGGCTGGTCGGCGTGATCACCGACGGCGACCTGCGCCGGCACATGAGCGCCGGCCTGCTGGGCCAGACCGCCGGCCAGGTGATGACCCCCGGCCCGCGCACCATCCGCCCCGCGGCGCTGGCGGCGGAAGCGCTGGGGCTGATGAACCGCTTCAAGGTGACCAGCCTGTTCGTGACGACGGAGGATCGGCCAGTGGGCATCCTCAGGGTGCATGACTGCCTGCGGGCAGGGCTGAGTTGAGCCCGGTGGCCGCGCCGAAGACGCCGGGCGGGGCGCCGCGCAGCGCCAGCGCTGCGGGCCGCCGCGCGCGCCTGGCCACGGCCGGCCGCGGCGGCAGCCTCAGCCGGACCTACAGCCGCATGGTCGGGGTGCTGAAATACGCCCTGCCGGTCGCCGCCCTGATGATCGTCGCGCTGGTCGTGCTGTGGCCGGAGCTGCACCCGGCCCAGGTCGACATATCGAGCCCCGCGGAGCGCGCCGCCGCCGCCTCGGGCGAGATCCAGAATCCGCGCTACAGCGGCGTCGATGAGGCAGCGCGGCCCTACACCGTCTGGGCGACGCTGGCGAAGCAGGTGCAGGACCAGTTGTTCGACCTGAACCGCCCCAAGGGCGAGCTGAAGCTGCCCAGTGGCCTGCTGATGACCCTCGACGCCGAGGCCGGCAAGCTGGACCGCAGCGCAAAATCGGTGCATCTCAGCGGCAATGTCACGCTGCGCCGCAGCGACGGCACCACCTTGGTCACCGACGCCGCGGACATCGACCTGGCCGGCAAGGGCGCGCGCAGCAGCACGCCCGTGACGGCCGAAGGGCCTTTCGGTACGCTGTCGGCCGGGGGCTTCAAGGTCGAGCAGCAGGGCGACGTCATCATCTTCACCGGGCCGACCAGGCTGCTGCTCAAGCCCGGCGCCGACAAAGCCTTCCAGGGAACGCCGCAATGATCCGCCCGCTGATCCTCGCTGTCCTGCTCAGTGCTGTGGCCGTGCCGGCTTTCGCGCAGCAGCAGCTGCAGCTCGGCGGCGGCAAGGCCGAGCCGTCGGAGATCCAGGCCGACGACGCGCTGGAGTGGCACCAGAACGAGAAGACCTACATCGCCCGCGGCAACGCCGTGTACAAGCGCGGCGACCTGACGGTGAAGGCCGATCTGCTGACCGCCTATTACCGCGAGCTGCCGGACAAGAGCACCGAGATCTTCCGCGCCACGGCCGAAGGCAATGTGCTGATCACCCAGGGCGACACCACCAGCGCCACCGGCGGCAAGGGGGTCTACGAGCTCGACGCCCAGACCTTCACCCTGACCGGCGGCAACCTGAAATTCGTCAACAAGGACGACGTGATCACCGCCACCGACAGCATGGTGTACCGCCAGGCCGACGATGTGGCGATCGCCCGCGGCAACGCCACGGCGACCCGCGCCAAGGAGCAGAAGGCGCTGCGCGCCGACACGCTGACCGGCCATTTCGCCCCGAACGAGAAGGGCGACAAGGAGCTGTCGACGGTCGATGCTGACGGCAACGTCAAGCTGACCACGGCGACCGACGTGGTCACCGGCCAGACCGGCCATTACGACGTCAAGAGCCAGTTCGCGACCATCAACGACAATGTCCACCTGACCCGCGGCGGCAACCAGCTGAACGGCGACTATGCCGAGGTCGACATGGCCAGCGGCGTCAGCAAGCTGCTGACCCGGCCGGGGCAGGGCGGCCGCGCCCGGGCCCTGCTGGTGCCGGACGAGAAGGGCCAGACCCCCGGGCTGCCGGGCGCCGGCCAGGCCGCGCCGGCCCAGCCGGCACCGAAGAAGTAGGGGCGGGCGATGGCCAAGCCGATAAGCCCGATCAACCCGCAGGCGCCCGAGACCGCGGGCGCGCCGCGCCTGGTCGCCAAGAATGACGGGCTCGTCGCCCGCAATCTCGGCAAGCAGTACAAGAAGCGCCCGGTGCTGCGCGACGTCAGCCTGCAGGTGCAGCGCGGCGAGGCGGTCGGCCTACTGGGCCCGAACGGCGCCGGCAAGACCACCTGCTTCTACATGATCACCGGCCTGATCCAGCCGGATTACGGCACCATCCTGCTGGACGGGCAGGAGCTGACCGACCTGCCGATGTACCGCCGCGCCCGCATGGGCATCGGCTATCTGCCGCAGGAGGCGTCGATCTTCCGCGGCCTGACCGTCGAGCAGAACATCCGCGCCGTGCTGGAGATCTCCGAGCCCGACCGCTCGGCCCGCGAGGCGGTGCTGGAGGACCTGCTGGCCGAATTCTCGATCAGCCATCTGCGCCGCACCCCGGCCCTGGCGCTGTCGGGCGGCGAGCGCCGGCGCGTCGAGATCGCGCGGGCGCTGGCCAGCCATCCGCATTTCATGCTGCTGGACGAACCGCTGGCCGGCATCGATCCGATAGCGGTCGGCGACATCCGCGACCTGGTGGCGCATCTGCGCGACCGAGGCATCGGCGTGCTGATCACCGATCACAATGTGCGCGAAACCCTCGATATCGTCGATCGGGCCTATATCCTCCACGACGGCCGTGTTCTGATGGAAGGGCTGCCATCCGACATCGTCGGCAATGAGGAGGTGAGGCGCGTGTATCTGGGCGAACGCTTCAGCTTGTAGACCACCGGGCACCATGGCCATTTCGCAACGCCTCGGGCTCCGGCAGAGCCAGGCGCTGGTCATGACGCCGCAGCTGCAGCAGTCGATCAAGCTGCTGCAGTTGTCCAACATCGAGCTCACCGCCTTCGTCGAGACGGAGCTCGAGCGCAACCCGCTCCTGGAACGGGAGGAGGGCGAGCGCAGTGATGACGGCGGCGACAGCACCAGCGACCGGAACGACACCGAGTCCCCTGGTTCCGCACCGGCGGGGGCGGTGGCGTCCGACGTCGCCCTGACCGCACCGGAGCCGCCGGCCATGGTGTCGGCGGACGCGCCGCTGGACACCGACTGGAGCAACCTGTTCACCGGCTCCAGCTCCACCGACCGCAACGATGATTACGGCGGCGAGGCGCAGTTCGCCGGCGCCGGGCGCGGCCGGATGGATTTCGCCGACGACCTGCCCGGCCTGGAAGAGACGCTGGCCGAGCGGCCAAGCCTGCGCGACCACCTGCTGAGCCAGATCGCGATCGAGTTCACGGCCCCGGCCGACCGGCTGATCGCGGTGCAGCTGGTCGAACTGCTGGAGGAGACCGGCTATCTCGGCGCCACGGTCGAGGAGGTGGCGGCCGGCCTCGGCTGCCCGCCCGAACGGGTCGAGGCGGTGCTGCGCCGCTGCCAGCGGCTGGATCCGCCCGGCGTCTTCGCCCGCAGCCTGTCGGAATGCCTTGCGATCCAGCTGGCCGAGCGCAATCGCCTGGACCCGGCGATGCGCACGCTGCTCGACCATCTCGACCTGCTGGCCCGGCGCGACATGGCCGCGGTGATGCGGCTGTGCGGGGTCGATGCCGAGGACCTTGCCGAGATGATCGCCGAGATCCGCGCCCTCGACCCCAAGCCGGGCGCGGCCTTCGACCACGAGATCGCGCAGACCCTGATCCCGGACATCCTGATGCGGGCCGAGCCCGAGGTCGGCTGGGTGGTCGAGCTGAACGCCGACACCCTGCCGCGGGTGCTGGTCAACCGCCGCTACCATGCCGAGATCAGCCGCGGCACCCGCAGCAAGGTCGACCGCGACTATGTCGGCACCTGCCTGGCCGACGCCAACTGGCTGGTCCGCGCCCTGGACCAGCGCGCCAACACCATCCTCAAGGTCGCGTCGGAGATCGTGCGCCGGCAGGACGCCTTCTTCATCCGCGGCGTGCAGCACCTGAAGCCGCTGACGCTGAAGGACGTGGCCGAGGCGGTCGACATGCATGAGAGCACGATCAGCCGGGTGACTACCAACAAGGTGATCGCCACTCCGCGCGGCGTGTTCGAGCTGAAGTATTTCTTCACCCAGGCGATCCAGGGGGCGGGCGGGAGCGACGCGCATTCGGCCGAGGCGGTGCGGCACCGCATCCGCGTCATGATCGACGCCGAGCCGGCGGACGCCGTCCTGTCCGACGACCGGATCGTCGAAATCCTGCGCGGAGAGGGGATCGACATTGCACGGCGGACCGTCGCCAAGTACCGTGAGGGGATGCGGATACCATCCTCCGTCCAGCGACGGCGTGAGAAGGGTCTGAGCCGATGAGCGCTCCCCCAGCTTCCTCCGCAGCCCGAGGCCGGGCCCCCTTCGTTGACAGGAAGGCGCCCCGTCCCTATGGTCGCCGCCCGAAGGCGGCCCTCCAAGGCCGCCCCGTTCTTTTTGGGCGCCTATTCTCCATCGTGCAGCAGTAAAGCGACAGCCATGCAACTGACCGTCCGAGGCAAGCAGATCGACGTCGGTGACGCTTTGCGCACCCATGTCAGCGACGCCCTGACCAGCACGACCGCGAAGTACTTCAACAACGCGATCGAGGCCAATGTCGTCTTTTCCCGCAACGCCCATCTGATCCGGAGCGACCTGTCGGTCCATGTCGGGCGCAACATCCTCCTGCAGAGCAATGCGGAGGCCGAGAGCCCGTATCACGCCTTCGATGCTGCGGCCGACAAGCTGGCCAAGCGCCTGCGCCGCTACAAGCGCCGGCTGCGCGACCACCACCACAACGGCGAGGCCCAGCCGGCCCTGCCGGCGCAGGCTTATATCCTCGAGGCCGAATCCGAGGAGCTGCTGGATGGCGAGGAGCCGAACCAGCCGATCGTCATCGCCGACGTCTCGACCTCGATCGAGAGCCTGACGGTACTGCAGGCGGTGATGCGCCTCGACCTCGGCGACCTGCCGGCACTGCTGTTCCGCAACCAGGCCCATGGCCGGCTCAACATGGTGTTCCGCCGCCCCGACGGGAACATCGGCTGGGTCGATCCGAAAGGGACCGAGGATGCCGCTGCCTGAGGGCGGCGCATCCGATCCGTCATGATCGATTTCCTACGCCCCGAGGCGATTCTCGCCAATCTGAAGGCTGCCAGCAAGAAGCAGGCCCTGCAGGAGCTGGCCCGCCGTGCCGCCGAACTGACCGGCCAGCACGAGCGCTTCATCTTCGACGTGCTGCTGGAGCGTGAGCGGCTGGGCTCGACTGGCGTCGGCCGCGGCATCGCCATCCCGCACGGCAAGCTGCCGCATCTGCAGGGCGTGCTCGGCGCCTTCGCCCGGCTGGAGCGGCCGATCGACTTCGACGCGGTCGACGAGCAGCCGGTCGACCTGGTGTTCCTGCTGCTGGCCCCGGAAGGGGCGGGGGCGGACCACCTGAAGGCGCTGGCCCGGATCAGCCGCATGCTGCGCGACGAAAGCCTGTGCGAGAAGCTGCGCGGCTGCCAGACCGCCGACGCGATCTTCGCCTTGCTGTCGCAGAGCGAGTCGGTGAACGCCGCTTGACCGCCGGCCCTCCGCTCCGCTAGCGGGAGCGGATCGGCTTCTGCCTGCGGTTCCGCCATGCTCCTGCTCGGCCTCGACGCCGGCACCTCGGTCATCAAGGCCGCGCTGTTCGGGCGCGACGGCCGGCAGCGCGCCGCCGCGTCGCGGCGCACGACCGTCTCCCATCCCCATCCCGCCTGGTCGGAAAGCGACCCCGAGACCGCCTGGGCCGCTACCGCGGCGGTGATCCGCCAGGTCCTGGCCGAGGCCGGGGTGGACGGGGCCGCCATCGCCGGCATCGGCGTCACCGGCGCCATGGTCGGCGCCTGGGTGATCGACGCCGAGGGCCGGCCGCTGCGCCCCGGCATCCTGTGGGATGACGGCCGCAGCCAGCCCTGGATCGAGGCGAGGCTGGGTCAGGATCCGGCATTCATGTCCCGCATCTTCGCGTCCTCCGGCTCGGTCATGCAGCAGGGCTGCACCCTGCCGGTGCTGCGCTGGCTGCTGGACCATGAGCCCGAGGTGATGGCCCGGGCCGACTGCGTGTTCGGCTGCAAGGACTATCTCCGCTTCCGCCTGACCGGCCGGCGCGCCGCCGACCCGACCGAGGCGTCGGTGGCGCCGGGCGACGCCCGGGGCCAGGGCCGCAGCGAGGCGATGCTCGAGCTGTTCGGCCTCGGCCCGCACCGGCATTTGCTGCCGCCTGTGCTGCCGTCCGAAGCGATCGCCGGGGCGGTAACCGAGGCCGCGGCGACGACGACGGGGCTGCGGGCCGGCACCCCGGTCGTCACCGGCGCCGGCGACGTCGCGGCCAGCGTCATCGGCTCGGGCGGGCTGGCGGCCGGCTCGGCCTGCACCGTGCTCGGCACCACCTGCCTGAACGGCATAGTGCTCGACGCGCCGTCCTTCGAGCCGCCGGATCTCGGCCTGCTGTTCAGCCTGCCGGGCCGGCTGTGGCTGCGCTGCATGGTCAATGTCGCCGGCACCAGCAACCTCGACTGGGTCCTGCGCAGCCTGTGCCCGGACCTAGCCCACGACCCCGACCCCTATGCCGCGCTGGAGGCGCTGGCCGAGGCGGCGCCGCCGGGCGCCGGCGGCGCCGTCTACCTGCCCTATCTCAGCGAGGTCGGGATCATCGCCCCGGCGGTCTCGGCCACGGCCCGGGCCCAGTTCGCCGGGCTGGTCCCGGGGCACGGTCGGCCCCATCTGGTGCGCGCCGTCTATGAGGGCCTGGCCTATGCCATCCGCGACTGCTTCGCGGCGATGGCGGAGCGGCCGCAAAGCGTGCTGCTGTCCGGCGGCGGCGGCCGCAGCCGGTTCTGGTCGCAGCTGATTTCCGACGTGCTGGGCCTGCCGGTCGAGATCCCTGACGGTGGCGAATACGGGGCCTGCGGTGCCGCCCTGTTGGCCGGGACCGGCATCGGATGGTATCCCTCGATCGGCGACGCGTCGCGCCGGGTCCGCACGGTCCGGCGCACGCATCGTCCCGATCCGGCGCTGCGGGAGGCCTATGAGGCCGCCTATCGGCGCTACGGCGGGCATCGCGACGCGCTGCTGCGCATGCCCGCATCTATGTCCGACCTTTCTTGACGGGGTCCGGATCGATCTTCATCATGCCGATTGTGGTCTAGACCACCAGGGCCCGCCAATGACCGACCTACAGCCGAGTCCGACGGACAAGCCGATCTACCAGCAGATCGCCGAGGATCTGGCCGACCGCATCCGCGCCGGCGGCTTCGCCGTGGGCGACCGGCTGCCCTCCGAGCGCGATCTGGCGGACCAGTTGGGCATCAGCCGGATGACCGTGCGCCAAGCCTTCAAGAGCCTGACCGATGCCGGGCTGATCGAGAGCCGGATCGGCCGCGGCTGCTTCGTCGCCCGGCCGAAGGTCGACCAGAGGCTGCAGCGCCTGACCGGCTTCAGCGAGGACATGGCCCGGCTGGGCCGCCGCGCCGCCAGCGTGATCCTGCGCCAGGCCGTGGTGCCGGCGGAGGGCGAGGCGCGCGAGGCGCTGGGCGTGGCCGAGGGGGCGCCGCTGGTGCTGCTCGAGCGCGTCCGCCTGGCCGATGCCGTGCCGATGGCATTCGAGGTCACCTGGCTGAACGGGGCGCTGGTGCCCGGCATCCTCGACCGCAACGATTTCCGCACCGCCTCGCTGTACGAGGTGCTCCGCCATGATTACGGGCTGGTGCCCTGGCAGGCGGAGCAGACGGTCGAGGCCGACCTGCCGGACGCCATGACCGCCGGGGCGCTGGACATCCCGCGCAGCTCGCCGGTGCTGGTGTTCACCCGGCGCACCGCCGATGCCGACGGCCACGTCATCGAATTCGTCCGCTCCGCCTATCGCGGCGACCGCTACAAGATGCGGGCGCGGCTCTCCCCTCCAGACTCGACGGACCTATGACCTCGACCGCCCTTTCCGGCGCCGCCGCCTATCTCGCCGGCATTGCCGACCGCATCGCCGCCCTGACCGCCACCCAAAGCGAGGCGATCGGCGCCGCGGCGGCCGCCTGCGTCGACACCATCCGGCGCGACGGGCTGATCTACATCTTCGGCACCGGCCATTCCCACCTGATGGCGGAGGAGGGGCATTTCCGCGCCGGCGGCCTGGCCTGCGTGGTGCCGGTCCTGGCCTCCTCGGTGATGCTGCATGAAGGGGCGGTGGTCTCCGGCGCGCTGGAGCGCATGCCCGGTCTGGCGGCGCCGCTGCTCGGCCGCTATCCGATCGGGCCGGCCGATACGCTGTTCGTGTTCTCCAACAGCGGCGTCAACGCCGTGCCGGTCGAGGCCGCGCGCCACGGCCGGGACAAGGGAGCCACGGTGGTGGCCGTGACCTCGATCGCCTATTCGCAGGCGGCGGCCGCCGGCCGGCCGACCCTGGCCGAGACTGCCGACATCGCCATCGACAACCAGGGCCCGCCGGGCGACGCCCTGGTGACCGCGGCCGAGGGGCTGACCGTCGGCCCGGTCTCGACCGTGCTGGGCGCCGCCATCTGGAATGCGGTGCTGACCGAGACAGTGGCCCGATTGGCGGCATCGGGCGAGGTGGCGCCGGCCTATATCAGCTCGAACATGCCGGGGTCGAAGGAGCGCAACGCCGCCCTGGTGGAACGCTACCGCACGCGCAATCCGCATCTGTAGACGGCACGGGAGCGGTCCCGGCGGACGCCCGGTCAACGCGGCGCCGCAACCGGGATCGCAGATTCAGACAGGGGAGACGGCAATGGCGACGAGATGGTCGATCGTGACGGGCGTGGCCGCGGCCGCGCTGATCTGGGGCGCCGCGGCGGCCCAGGCAGAGCCGGTGCAGCTGACGCTGTGGCACATGGAGCAGCCGCCGCAGCGCGTGGCGCGGGTGCAGGAGCTGATCGATGCCTTCAACAAGAGCCATCCGGATATCGCGGTGAAGCAGGAGCCGCAGAGCTGGGGCGAGATCTACGCCAAGGCGCCGGCTGCGATCGCCGCCGGCAACGCGCCGGACATGCTGTTCGCGATCCCGGACTTCACCCCGATCCTGAAGGATCTCGGCGCGCTGCAATCGGTCGACGGTTTCGTCAAGCAGCTCGATGCCGAGCATCACTTCGTGCCCAGCGCCCTGGCGCCCTACAGCTATGACGGCGGCGTCTGGGCGGTGCCGCTGTACAACATGGCGATGTCGCTGTGGTACCGGAAGAGCGTGTTCGAGAAGGCCGGGCTGACGCCGCCGAAGACCTGGAGCGAGTGGCAGGCCGCGGCGGAGAAGCTGACGGCCGACGGCCGCTACGGCATCGGCCTGCCGGCCAACAAGCAGCTCTACACCGACCAGACCGTCTACGACCTGATGGTCAATGCCGGCGCCGCCGACATCTACAACCCGGACGGCACGCTGCGCTTCGACAACCCGCAGACGGTCAAGGCCTACGACTTCTACAAGGACCTGTACCAGTTCTCCGCCGCCGACGCGCCGAACTGGACCTGGGGCGAGGCCGAGGCCTGCTTCGCCAGCGGCGGGTGCGGCATGATCCTGCAGTTCACCGTGATCAGCACCTATGACAGCCAGGCCGAGGGCGACGCCCAGGACCTCGGCGTGGCGCCGATCCCGCATGCCGACGACCGCACCGAATCCGGCACCATCGCCTATTCCAACGCGGTGATGATCCTGGCCAAGGACGAGGCCAGGCGGAAGGCGGCCGAGACCTTCATCGCCTGGCTGCTGGAGCCGGAGACCTATGGCCGGTTCCTGAATATGGAACCGGGGCTGTTCCTGCCGGTCACCGCCGACGGCGCCAAGGCCAAGAGCCTGTGGAGCGACCCGCTGGTGGTGAAGTACAAGCCGCAGATCGAGGCGATGATCGCCAACAGCCGCAACGGCGCCCTGTTCGGCTTCACCGGCGGCCACACCTTCCCCAGCATCGCCGCGATCTCGGCCCAGAGCATCCTGGCCGAGACGCTGCAGAAGATCGTGGTCGACGAGATGTCCGCCGCCGATGCGGTCAAGGCCGGGCAGGCCCGGATGCAGGAGGCGGTGCGCTGACGCTTCCGATCGGGTAGGCCGTGCCGTGACCGCCAGGCCTCGACGCCTGTCCCGCAACCGGTCGGAGGCGATCGCCGGGATGCTGATGGTGGCGCCGGTGCTGGTCTGGCTGGCGGCGACCATCCTGTACCCGCTCGGCGCCGCGGTCGTGCTCAGCCTGCGCGATATCCGCGTCATCGGCTCCGATGGCGGCTTCGTCGGGCTCGGCAACTATGTCGACGTGCTGGAGATGGCCCGGCTGTGGGCGGCGCTGGGGCGCAGCCTGGTCTGGGTCGCCGGCAATGCCGTGCTGCAGACGCTGCTGGCCCTCGGCACCGCGCTGCTGCTGAACCAGCGCTTCCGCGGCGTGCGGCTGGTGCGGGTCTGGGTGATCCTGTCCTGGATCGTGCCGACCATCGTCGTCGTCATCATCTGGCGCTGGCTGCTCGGCACCTCCGGCGGGGTGGTGAACTACCTGCTGGTGTCGCTCGGATTGACCGATCGGCCGGTCGGCTTTTTTGCCGGGGCCAGCAGCGCCATGGCCTCGCTGGTGGTGATCAACTCCTGGCGCTGGTTCCCCTTCGTCGCGGTGATGCTGCTGGCCGGGCTGCAGCGCATCCCGGCCGATCTGTACGAGGCTGCGGCGATCGACGGCGCCGGCCCGTGGCAGCGCTTCCGCCGCATCACCTGGCCGCTGCTGCAGCCGACCCTGCTGGTGCTGGGCGTGGTCGGCACGCTGCTGTCCTTCAACGTCTTCGACATCATCTGGCTGACCACGGCGGGCGGCCCGTCCGGCGCCACCCAGACCCTGCCGGTGCTGATCTACGAGACCGCGTTCAAGTCGTACCGGCTGGGCCAGGCGGCGGCGATGTCGGTGCTGGTCAGCCTGGCCCTGATGGCGCTGGCCGTCCTGCTGACCCGTGCGCTGGCGCCGAAGGGCGAGGCATGAGGCGCGGTCTCGGCCAATCCCTGGCGATCGGCGGCGGGCTGCTGGGCCTCGCCGTCCTCGTGCTGCTGCCCTTCTGGTTTGTCGCCACCGGCGCGATCAAGGCGCCGCAGGAGATCATCGCCCGGGTGCCGACGCTGCTGCCGGAGAGCTTCACCCTGCGGCATTTCGACAGGCTGCTCGGCGCCTCGGACTATCCGCGCTATCTCGGCAACAGCCTGGTGGTCGGGCTCGGCTCGACCGCGATCACCGTGATGCTCTCGGTGCTGGCCGCCTACGGCTTCTACCGGCTGCGCTTCCCCGGGCGCGACCTGCTGTTCCGGGCGGTGCTGGTGGCCTATGCCTTCCCGGGCATCCTGATCCTGATCCCGCTCTACGGGATGATGTCACAGGCCGGGCTGATCGACACGCCGGCGGCGCTGGTGATCGTCAACGTCACCTTCGCCTCGCCCTTCGCGATCTGGATGATGCGCAGCTTCTTCGCCTCGATCCCGGTGGAGCTGGAGGAGGCGGCGCTGATCGACGGCGCCTCGCGCCTGGCGATCCTGCTCAGGATCATGGTGCCGCTGGCGGCGCCGGGCATCGCCAGCGTCGCCATCTTCGCCTTCATCGCCAGCTGGACCGAATACCTGTTCGCCTCGGTGCTGATCCTGTCGGACGCCAACCGCACCCTGCCGGTCGGCTTCGCCGGGATCATCGGCCAGTACCAGATCGACTGGGGCCTGCTGCTGGCCGGGGCGACGCTGGCGACGGTGCCCGTGGTGATCCTGTTCGGCATCGTCGGCCGCTGGTTCATCGCCGGGCTGACCGCGGGTGCCGTGAAATAGAAAAAGCCCCGCCGGCGGCGGGGCTTTCGCATCAGCTCATCAGGATGAAGCGCGGGCGCTCAGTGGGCGCTGACCGGCTCCAGATCGTTCTGCCGGACCACGGCGAAGGCCAGGTCGCGATCCTTGACCACAGCCAGCGGGGTGCCGTCGGCGCCGTGCACGGAGAAGGCGGGTTCGCCCTCGACCGTCACCGGCTTGACGAAGGCGATCTGGTTCAACCCGATCGCCGCGAAATCGGTCGGCGACATCTGGGTGAAGGTCGGGATGGTGTCGGTGTTCATGATGGTCACCAATGTTTCGGTTCACCCTTCGACGTCGGTCGAGACGTCGATCGCGGTCTTGCCGTTGGGTTTCGCCGCAGAGCGGTTGATGGCGATGGTCCGGACCTTGCTCTCCGGCACCGGCCGGCGGAGATCGATGTTGAGGAGCCCGTTGTCGAGCGAGGCCCCGGTCACCTCGATACCCTCGGCCAGCACGAAGGCGCGCTGGAACTGGCGGGCGGCGATGCCGCGGTGCAGGAACAGGCGCTCCTTGTCGTCGGCCTGCTTGCCGCGGACCACCAGCTGGTTGTCCTCGATCTGCACCGTCAGGTCGGCATCGGTGAAGCCGGCGACCGCCAGGGTGATGCGGAGCTGGTCCTCGCCGAGCTGCTCGATATTATAGGGCGGATACCCGTCGCTCGGCGTCCTGCCGATCCGGTCGAGCGTCCGCTCGAACTGCTCGAAACCGAGCAGGAGCGGACTGTTGAACAGCGACACGCGCGTCATGGTCACTCCTCCTGAGAGCGAGCTGCCGGAACCCCCGGCTCGGGCGGCCCGGTTCCCCGGCGCCTGCGGAGCGGGGCCCACGCGGCATCCCCACTCTCGTTAAAGAGGAAATGGGGGGTGACCGGTCGGTTTCAAGATCGGGCAGGGCGTGGCGTCGGGGAGCGGCCGCATGCTATCACTCGACGCATGAGTCAGAAGCTGGAAGGCGCGGCGCCGAAGGGCAAGGCCGCCGCAGCACCGAAGACGGCGACGGGCACGACCCGGCGCGGCCGGCCTCCGCGCGCCGGGTTGTCGCATTGGCAGGAGCGGGTGCTGGACCTGGTGCGGGCCAGCGCCGAGCCGGCCAGCGCCTACGACATCCTGCGCGAGATGAAGGGTGACGGCATCACCGCGCCGCCGGTGGTGTACCGGGCGCTGAAGGGGCTGCTCGACCGCG
>JAEKLZ010000497.1 GCA_019508225.1 Inquilinus limosus
CCGATGGTGAACTCGGCCACGGCGCTGGCGTTGCGGCCGGGCGCGTTGACCACCTTCACGCCGCGCGCCTTGGCCGCCTTCATGTCGATGTTGACCGGCCCGCCGCGGCTGACCCCGATCAGCTTCAGCGCCGGCAGCCGCTCCAGCATGCCACCGGAAATTGGGGCCAGATGGGTGACCAGGATCTCGGCATCGCCGATGAACTCGACGATCTCGTCCGGATCGCCCATGAACTCCTTCAACCCGTCCAGCCCGGTGCCGGTGTAGCCATGCACCATCGGCTCGTCCGGCCAGGGCTGCTCCAGCGTCCGGATGTCGAGCGCGGCCGGGATTTTCTCCAGCGCTTCCACGAACAGGCTGGGCAGCATGAAGCGGTCGCCGATCACGGCGATGCGTCGGGTCATCCTCGGGTCCTCAGGTCTTCCAATGCATGCCAGACCGGGCGCAGGCTGCGGTAGCTGGCGCGGTACTGCGGGAACAGGCGGTCATAATGCTCGACCAGCGCCGGGTCGGGCGCCTCGGCCTTGGCCAGCAGCGGCGTCACCCAGCGGGCGCAGGCGGCGTCGATGTCCGGCAGGATGCCCAAGCTCAGCGCCGCCACCATGGCCGCCCCGGCGGCGCCGACCTCCTCGCGCTTCACCAGGCGGACCGGCGCGTTGGTGGCGGCCGCCAGGATGCCGCGCATGGTGGTGCTGCGGGCGGCGCCGCCGGCCAGGCGGATTTCCGCCGGCGTGCCGCCGACCGCCTCGTAGCAGTCGCGGCTGGCGAAGCCGAGGCTCTCATAGATCGCGCGCATCAGGTCGCCGGCCCCGGCGGTGCCGGACAGGCCGATGATCGAGGCGCGGGCGGCGCTGTCGACGAAGGGCCCGCGCTCCCCCGCCTCGGCGATGAAGGGGTGGTACAAGAGCCGCCCCGGCTTCGCCGCCGCGGCCTTGGCGTCGAGCAGCCGGATCAGGTCGGACCGCTTCGGCAGCGTCGCCCCGGCGGCCTGCGCCACCTCCTCGACCACGCCGCACAGCCAGTCGATGTTCAGCGTCGCCGCCATGTTCGAGACCATGGAGACGTAGCTGCCTGGGGCGATGAACGGCATGGTGTAGCCGACCTCCTCGCCCAGGGTCACCCGGTCGGCCCCGAACACCAGCCGCATATGCGCTCCGGTCGAGCCCAGCACGGTGAAGCCGGCGCGGCCCTCGGGGTCGTAGAGGCCGGAGCCGAGGGCGCCGCACAGCAGGTCGACCGGGGCCAGCACCACCGGCGTGCCGGCGGGCAGGCCGGTTGCGATCGCGGCCTGGGGCGTCAGTGCCGAATTCTGGCGCACGCCGTCGACCATCGGCGGCAGCAGCCGGGCCTCGTCCTGCAGGCCGAACAGCTCCAGCACCTCCGGTGCGTATTCCCGGCTGCGGTAGTCGCCGAAGGTGAAGGTGCCTTCCGAGACGTCGGTGGCCCGCTCGCCGGTCATCCGGAAATACAGCCAGTCCTTGCAGTGGAATGCGGTGGTGGCGCGGGCCAGTGCCTCCGGCCGGTGCCGCTTCAGCCACAGCAGCTGGCCGGACTGGTTCGACATGTTCAGCATGGTGCCGGTGAAGCGCTGCACCGCCTTGGCCGTGCCGCTCTTGTGCAGCTCGGCCACGATCGGGCCCGACCGGCCGTCATGCCACAGCATGGCCCGTCCGACCGGCTCGTCGTCGCGGTCGATCAGCCAGGTGCCGTCGCCCTGGCCGGTCACGGCGATGCCGGCGACGCGCAGGTTCCGCGCCTCCAGCTTCGCCGCCAGCTCGCGCAGCACCAGCGCGGCGTCGTCCCAGGTGCGGTCGAACTCCTGCTCCATGCCGCTGCCGTCGACCGGGATCGTGGTGTTCGGCCGCGCCGCATGCTCGACCGGCGTGCCCTCCAGGTCGAAGGCCACCGCCTTGACCACCGAGGTGCCGGAATCGAGGCCGATCAGGACGTCCCCGGTCATGCTGCCGCCGCCACCGCCGGGCGGCCGCCATGGGCGATCGCCAGGCCGCTGTCGCTGTCGAACAGGTGCAGCGCCGAGTCTGGCAGGGCCAGCGCCAGCCTTGTGTCGGCCGCGGCCTCCAGCGCCCGGTCGGTGACGATGGTCAGCCGCACCCCGTTGACGTCCAGTGCGATATGGCTCTGGTCGCCCAGCCACTGATTGGCGATCACCGTGCCCTGCAGCGCCGTCTCGCCGGCACGGGCGGCGCCGACCCGGATCTCGTGGCCGCGGATGCCGAGATGGACGCGGCCAGCTTCGGCCAGGCCGGGGCCGGAGTGCGGCAGGCGGAAGGCGGCCTCGCCGTCCTCGCGCTGCACCTCGACCGCCAGGCCGCCATTCTCGCGCACCACCCGGGCCGGGAACAGGTTCATCGGCGGCTCGCCGATGAAACCGGCGACGAACAGGTTGGCCGGGCGCTTCTTCAGCTCGGTGGGCGAGGCGAATTGCTGCAGCTGGCCGCCCTCCATCACCGCGATGCGGTCGGCCAGGGCCAGCGCCTCGGTCTGGTCATGGGTCACGAAGACCGTCGTCATCCTGTGCTCGATCAGATAGTCCTTGATCCGCGCCCGTAGCACGGCGCGCAGCTGCGGTTCCAGCTGGGACATCGGCTCGTCGAGCAGGGACAGCTGCGCCCGCCGCACCAAAGCGCGGGCCAGGCTGACGCGCTGCTGCTGGCCGCCGGAGATCGCCTGCGGATAGCGGTCCAGGATATCGCCGATCTCCAGCAGCGCCGCGACATGGGCCACGCGCTGCTGCACCTCGGATTTCGGGATGCGGTCGCGCAGCAGGCTGAAGCCGATATTGTCGCGCACCGTCAGCGGCGGATACAGGGCATAGCCCTCGAACGCCATGGCGACGTTGCGCTCGGCCGGGCGCAGGTCGTTGATCACCCGGTCGCCGATCCGGATGGTGCCTTCCGACACGCTCTCGAAGCCGGCGATCATGCGCAGGGTCGAGGTCTTGCCGCAGCCGGAGGAGCCGAGCAGGCCGACCAGCTCGCCGTCGCGCAGCGCCAGCGACACGGCGTCGACCGCGCGGATCGGGTGGGACAGCCGCGGCCCGTAGATCTTGGAGACGGCGTCGAGCGTCAGGGTTGCCATGGGGCCTCTCAAACGGTCGCGGCCGGCAGGCGGGCGCCGGTCTCGCGGTCGAAACACAGCGCGCGGGCCAGGTCCGGCCGGGCCCAGGCGCGGCGCCGGCCGCGGCCCAGATCGTCGCCCTGATCCTCCGGCCGGCTGGCCAGGATCTCGGTGCCGTCGGCGGCGCGCAGCAGCATCACGGTGCGGACATTCAGCGGCGTCACCGCCTCCAGGTCGACCGGCACGGCATCCTCCGCCGGCTCGAACCGGACCTCGACATCCTCCGGCCGCAGCCCGACCAGGCAGGGCTTGCCGGCAGGTAACGCGGCCGGTGCGGGGAAAGCGGTGCCGGCGATGCTGATGCGGCCGTCCTGAGCCGAAGTTTCGATCAGGTTGATCGGCGGGTCGCCGAACAGCCGGGCGATGCGGGTGTCTTGCGGCTTGCCATAGATGCCGGCGGGCGTGTCGATCTGGCGAAAACGGCCGTCCAGCAGCACGCCGACCCGGTCGCCCAGCGCCATCGCCTCCTTGTAATCCTGGGTGACGTAGAGGACGGTGGCGCCGACCGCGCGCAGCAGGCGCGGCAGTTCCTGCCGCATCTCGTAACGGATCTTGGCGTCGACATTGCGCAGCGGGTCGTCGAGCAGCAGGACCGAGGGCGAGCACACCAGGCTGCGGGCCAAAGCGGTGCGCTGCTTCTGCCCGTTCGACAGCTGCTTCGGCAGGTGGTCCAGCACATGGCCGATGCGCAGCAGCTCCGCCACCTCCCGCACCCGCTTCCGGATCTCGGCCTCACCGGTCCGCCGGGCCCGCAGCGGGCTGGCGATGTTCTCGAAAGCGGGCAAATGCGGGTAGAGGGCGAAGTTCTGGAACGCCATGCCGACATCCCGCGTCTCCGGCCCCTGGCCCAGGATCGAGGCGCCACCGATGCGGATGTCGCCCGCCTCCGGCTGCAGGATGCCGGCGATCAGGCGCAGCAGCACGGTCTTGCCGGCGCCGGACGGGCCGAACACCACCACGAACTCGCCCTTCTCGACCTGCAGGTCGAGGCCGTCGAGGATCTGCGTCTTGCCGAAGCTCTTGCCGAGGCCAGCGATGTCGAGGAAGGCCATGGTCGTCACCCCTTCACGGCGCCGAGGCTGAGCCCCTCGACCAGGTAGCGCTGGGCGTAGAGGGCGAGGGCCAGGGTCGGCAGGATCGACAGCACCAGCGCCGCGGCGATCTGGCCGTAATTGATGCCGGACGCGGTGATGAAGGCCAGCGCTCCGACCGTGACCGGCTGGATCGAGCTCGACCCCAGGATCAGCGCGAAGATGAAGTTGTTCCAGGCGAAGATGAAGGCCAGCAGGGCGGCGGCGGCGATGCCGGGCCGGGCCAGCGGCACCGCGACCTTCAGGAAGGTGCGCAGCCAGGAATGGCCGTCCAGCCGGTAGGCGTTCTCGATGTCCTCGCTGATGTCCTCGAAATAGCCGCGCACGATCCACAGGATCAGCGGCAGGGTGATCAGCTGGTACACCCAGATCAGCCCGATATAGGTGTCGCTGAGGCCGAGGTCCTGGAAATACAGCTGCAGCGGCAGCAGCACCAACAGCGGCGGGGCGAAGCGGAAGGACAGCATGGTGAAGGCCATGTTCTCGCCCAGCCGGAACTTGAACCGGGCGAAGGCGTAGGCCGCCGGCACGCCCAGCAGCAGCGACAGCAGCACCGAGCAGGAGCTGAGGATCAGGCTGTTCAGCAGGTTCTGCATGTAGTCGATCTTCAGCGCGCCGACATTGGTCGACAGCTCGCCGGCGATCAGCGCGGCATAGTTCTCCAGCGTCGGGCTGAAGATGACGCTGGGCGGGCTGCGCAGGATGTCGGCGTTGGTCATGAACGACATCAGCGCCACCCAGACCAGCGGGAACAGGAAGAACAGCCCCACCAGGGTCAGCAGCACGCCGTGGAGGATCCGGCCGAAGCTCATCGTGCCCCTCCCGTCAGGCCCGGCCATGCGCGCGGGCGCGCAGGCGGAGCCATTGCTTGATGAAGACGTTGCTGAGCGCGAAGGTGATCGCCCACAGCACGATCAGGATCGCGGCCGAACGGCCGATATTGGTGAAGGTGAAGGCCTCGAGATAGGCGCGGATCTGGAACAGCATCAGCCGGTCGCCCGGGCCGCCCTGGGTCATGGCGTAGACGATGTCGAATTGCTGGATGCTGTCCAGCATCCGGAACAGGCTGGCGGTCAGGATATAGGGCAGCAGCATCGGCAGGGTGATGCGGAAGAACACGAAGCTGCGCGGCACGCCGTCCAGCTCCGCCGCCTCGAAGGGCTGGCGGGGCAGGGCGCGCAGGCCGGCCAGCAGCAGGATGGCGATGAAGGGCGTGTAGACCCAGGTGTCGACCAGCACCACGGTGAACATCGCCGAGGCCGGGTCCGACGCCCAGCGGAAATCGGTGAAGCCGAGGCTGGTCACGAAATAGCTGAGGATCCCGAAATTCGGGTTGGTCATCAGCTTCCACATCAGGCTGGCGATCGCCGGCGCCACCATCAGCGGCAGGATCAGCAGCACGCTCATCAGGTTGTTGATCAGGCTGCGCCGCACCAGCAGCAGCGCGATGCCGAGGCCCAGCAGCAGCTGCACCCCGACGGTCAGCACGGTGTAGGTCAGCGACGCCTGGATCGTGCCCCAGAACCGCCCATCGCCGAACAGGGCGACGAAATTGTCGAGCCAGATCATCTTGCGCCCGGCCGGGAAGGCCAGGTTGTAGCGCTGCAGCGAATAATACACCGCCGTGGCGAAGGGGATCAGGATCCCGATCGTCACCAGCAGCGCCGGCAGGCTCAGCAGATAGGGCAGCAGGCCGGGGCCTGTGCTGCGGCGCGTTCGGGGCGCGGTGTCGGCGGTGATGGTTGCCACGATCAGGGTCCTGTTTCGAAGTCGATCGCTGAGCCCCGCCCCCGCCGGGGGAGAGAGACGGCGGGGGCGGGGCTGCCGCGCGGACCGGCGGGGCGAAGGCCGGTCCGCGCGGGACGGCGTCAGTCGGCCAGGCCGGCATCCTTCAGCTGCGTGTCGATGAACTCGGCCAGCTGGTCCAGCCCCTCATCGACCGGGATCTCCTTGGCATACATCTTCTGCAGGCTGGCCGCCCATTCCGTGGTCAGGTTGAAGAACAGCGGCTGCGGCGTGAAGTAGATCTTCGACCCGGCCGCCGAGGCCTTGTACTGGTCGAGATAGCCGGGATAGCTGCCCAGCCGCGTGTGGAAGTCGGCATTGTCCCAGACCGACTGGCGCACCGGGTTGACCAGGTCGGCCTTGGTGGCGCCGAAGGTGGTGTGCTCGGTGCCGCTGGCCCATTGCACGAAGTACCAGCCGGCATCGGGCTGCTGCGAGAACGCGCTCATCGCCAGCGACCAGATCCAGACATTCGGAGTGGGGGCCGCGGCGCCGGGCTTGGCGGTGAACGGGTGGTAGGCCAGGTTGCCGGCCTCCTTGGTGCCCTTGTTCTGGAAATAGCCCAGGATGTCGGCGTCGAAGATCATGGCCGAGGCGCCGGCGCCCAGGTCGTTGCCGACCTCGTACCAGGTGTAGGTGGTCCAGTTCTTCGGGCCGCCCTTCTGGATCATCTCGATCCAGAGCTTGGTGAAGTCCTTGGCCTCGGCGCTGTTCATCGCCGCCTTCAGCTTGCCGCCGGTGGTGTCGAAATCCTTGCCGCCGTAGTTGGTCAGGCCCGACAGGTAGCCCGGATGGATCGTCGCCCAACTGCGGCTGCCGCCGGCGTCGAAGATCCGCTTGTTGTAGGCGACGCTGTTCAGCTCGAAGCCCCAGGGCACGGCCCATTGCTTGGCGCCGTCGCCGCCCAGCGGCTGGCCCGGCACGCCCGACCAGGCGGTGGAGGCGCGCAGGCCCGGCAGCACGTCGTCCCAATTGTATGCGGCCGCCGTCAGCTCCGGGTTCTTGATGTACTGGTTCATGTCGGCCAGCCAGCCGGCCGGGCCGTACTGCCAGGTCTGGTAGGCGCCGGTCATGAACACGTCGTATTGCGGCGACTTGCTCGACAAGGTGGCGGTGACCTTGTCGAAATAGACGTCCTCGGGGAACACGTCGTAGCTGACGTCCAGGCCGGTCATGGCCTTGAAGTTGTCGAGGTTGGCGATCATCGCATCCGTGTAGGGATGCTTGTTCAGCAGCAGGCTGATCTTCTTGCCGGCGAATTTCTTGAAGTCGGGGCCGGTCGCGGCCAGCGCCCGGGTGCCGGCCTGGTTCAGGAAGAACCCGGTCGCGGCGGCGCCGAAGCCCAGCTTGGCGGCCCCGGTCATCAGCTCCCGTCGCGAGATCTGGCCTGCGACGTGGCGGTCGAACAGATCGGTCGTGCGCTTCATCGGTGGTCCTCCCAGGATTTGTCGTTGTCAGCTAGTCTCACGCTGCCGTCGTGGCGGCGGCCGGGCACCCCGGCGCGCGGCCATGGCCACCGCCGCGGATTCGTCGATGATCAAGTCGGTCACCATGCCGCTCATCAGCGCCGCGGTGATGGCGTCGGCCTTGACCGCGCCGCCGGCGATGGCGACGACGCGGCGGCCCTTCAGGTCGTCGAGCCCGACGCTCAGCGCCCGGTCGTTGACCTCGGAGGCGACGCGCCGGCCCTCGGTATCGAGGAACTGGCCGACAAGGTCGCCGACCGCGCCCTTGGCCCGCAGGTCGTCAATTTCCCCGCGGGTCAGCACGCCGGTCTGCAGCATATGCGCCTGCGGCCCCAGCTCGCCGATTCCGACCAGGCACAGCGTCGCGCGGTGGGCCAGGGCCAGCACCGCCTGGACGCTCTTCTGCGACAGCATCACCGCCTTGTCGCCCAGGCTGTCGGCGGCCATCGGCACCGGCATGAAATAGCCCTCGCCGCCGGTCTTGTCGGCCAGGCGCTGCACCACGTCGAACGGGTTGGCGGAGGATTTGCGGGTCAGGCTGCCCAGCAGCGACACGAACTTGGTCTCGGGCGCCGCGATCCGCGGCAGCCGGTTGACCAGCGCGGCCAAGGTGCGGCCGTGGCTGACGCCGATCACCTTGGCGCCGTCGGTCTCGAGATAGCGGGACAGGTAGGCAGCACCCTCGGCACCCAGCGCTTCGAAAGGCTGGTCCTGCTCGTCGATCGCCGGGACGACGCGGCAGAAGCCGAGGCCGTGGCGGTCGATCAGCCCGTCCTCCAGCTTCAGGCATTCGGCCGGGCGACCGGCGATGTGGACGCTGACCAGCCCCAGCTCCTCGGCCAGCGAGATCAGCCGGTGCACCTTGACCCGCGACACGCCGAGCCGGTCGGCGATCTCGCCCTGGGTCAGGCGGCGCACATAGGACAGCCACGCGGCGCGCGTGGCCAGGCTGACCTGATCGTCCATCCCGTCGATCCAGCTCCGTCGTTCCGACGTGTAATTTTTTACACTGACTGAACAGAATTTCATGGTCGCTCGGATCGGCCCCGCCGTCAACCCTCGGCGGGGACAAAGGCCAGCCTTGAGGCAACCCTTAACATTCGCCGGCAACCGGTCTAGCTTGCCGGCGGTCAGGCAGGCCCCAGGCAGAATTCCGGAGCGAGCGGTGGTTGCGAACATTCTCCACGAACTTCCCGTCGGCAAGCGCGTCGGCATTGCATTCTCGGGCGGTCTGGACACCAGCGCTGCGGTGCATTGGATGCGGGAAAAGGGCGCGCGCCCCTGCGCCTACACCGCCAATCTCGGCCAGCCCGACGAGAGCGACTACGAGGACATTCCGCGCAAGGCCCTCGCCTATGGCGCCGAGACGGCGCGGCTGATCGACTGCCGGTCGCAGCTGGTCGCCGAGGGCATCGCCGCCATCCAGTGCGGCGCCTTCCACATCAGCACGGCGGGCGCGACCTATTTCAACACCACGCCGCTGGGGCGCGCGGTCACCGGCACCCTGCTGGTCGAGGCGATGCGCGAGGATGGCGTCGACATCTGGGGCGACGGCAGCACCTACAAGGGCAACGACATCGAGCGGTTCTACCGCTACGGCCTGCTCGTGAACCCGAACCTGCAGGTCTACAAGCCGTGGCTGGACCAGCGCTTCATCGACGAGCTCGGCGGCCGCAAGGAGATGAGCGAGTACATGGCCGCGGCGGGGTTCGAGTACAAAGCCTCCGTCGAAAAGGCCTATTCGACCG
>JAEKLZ010000498.1 GCA_019508225.1 Inquilinus limosus
TCGCTGGCTGCCGTGGATGTCCGCGGCGGCGGGCCCGGCACGGTCAACACCGACTATCTGCGCCTGGGCTATGACGCGCCGGAGCTGGACGCCGTGGTGTTCGCCGGCGGCTCCTGGTACGGGCTGGAGGCCACCACCGCCGTCGCCTCGGCGCTGAAGGAGGACGGCGTCCGCGGCGGCCATTGGGACAACATCGCCCTGTCGGTCGGCGCCATCATCTACGATCTCGGCGGTCGCCGGCTGAACGAGCTGGTGCCGGACAAGCGGCTGGCCCAGGCTGCCCTCCGCGCCGCCAAACCCGGCGTCTTCCCGCTGGGCGCCCAGGGCGCCGGCCGGCTGGCGGTCACCGGATCGCTGTTCGGCTGCAACGCCTTCTCCGGCCAGGGCGGCGCCTTCCGACAGATCGGTGAGGTCAAGGTCGCCGCCTTCGTCGTGGTCAACGCGCTGGGCGTGGTGACGACCCGCGACGGCAAGGTCGCGGCCTGCTACGGCGATAAGGGCTGGCCGAAGGACCTGTCCACGGCGGCGCTGCTGGCGGGCTATCCGGCCAGCCGCAAGCCGGGCTGGACCGGCGCGCCGAACGCCGACGCCCCGGCCCGCAACACCACGGTCAGCCTGGTCGTCACCAACCAGAAGCTGAAGCCGGCGGAGCTGCAGCGCCTGGCGATCCAGGTGCACAGCTCGATGGGCCGGGCGCTGCAGCCCTTCGCCACCGAGTTCGACGGCGACGTGCTGTACGCCGTCTCGACCGGCGAGCTGGCGGACGAGGCGGCGATGCTGCCGACGGTCGATCTCGGCGTGATCGGCGGCGAGGTGATGTGGGACGCGATCCTGGCCTCGGTGCCCGACCAGCCGAAGCCGGCGACGCCCGCCGCCAAGCCGGTGCTGCCGGCGGACACGCTGGCGGCCCTGGCCGGCGACTACGTCTTCAGCCCCTTCGTGACGGTCAAGGTCACGGCCGAGGGCGACACCCTGTTCGCCCAGGCGACCGGCGCGCGCGACGCCTTCGCCATCGGCAAGGAGGAGCGGACCGAGCTGAAGCCGGTCTCGGCCACCGATTTCATGGTGCCGGGGCGCTATCCCCTGACTCTCCGCTTCGGGGAGTCCGGCCGGCTGGTGTTGAACCCCGGGCACTGGCAGCAGCTGGGGACACGGCAGGGCGGCTGAGGGCCGCCCCTACTCGTCCCGCCAGTCGCTGAACGTCGCGGCCTGGCCGCGCAGCACGCCGGCCTCGTCGATCAGCTGCCAGACGGTGGCGCGCTCGATCCAGAAGCGGTGGCCGGATCTGGCGATACGGAGGCCGCGATAATCGCCGATGAAGCCGTCGCGGGCGACAGCGTCCAGGAGACGCTGCCGCTCGGCCCGGTCCGGCGCCTCGGCGGAGAGACGGGAGGGCAGCGTCGTGAACTCGTCCCAGCCGTATTCGAACCGGGCCTGGGCGGCGCGGTTGGCGTAGACGAAGCGGGGATCGGCGTCGGTGTTGTGCGCCAGCACGCAGAACGGCGCCGATTCGTAAAGCCAGCGCGCTTGTGCGGCAGGGTCGCCGCCGGCCACATCCTCCGGCAGCAGCGGCGCACCGGTCAGCCGGGCGTGGCTGCCGGCCAGGAGGCGCAGGAAATCGGGATCGAAGGCCAGGCTCATCAGAAGACTCCGAGCGCACCGCGACGGCAACGCGCATAGGAGCTACGTCGGACATAAGCTTCGGTGAGGCAAGCCGGCTGCGGCACGGTGTCCGGGCATGGCTGGGCTACCGCACCAGCGGGCACGGGTCGCGCTGTGTTGAGCAACGATCAGGCACGATCCGAATTCAGCCGAGGATTCCCCCCATGACGCTGCCGCCGATCGTTTCCCGCGTCGCCGCCTTCGCCGCCACGGCCCTGCTGCTGCTGGCCCAGCCCGTTGCCGCGGCCGAGCTGCAGGTCGTCAGCTCCGGCGGCTTCGCCCCTGCCTACAAGGCCCTGGCACCGGAGTACGAGCGTGCCAGCGGCGACACGCTGAAGATCGGCTGGGGCCCGTCGATGGGCGACACGCCCAATGCGGTGCCGGTGCGGCTGGCGCGCGGCGAGAAGCTGGATGTCGTGATCATGGTCGGATACGCCCTGGACGATCTGATCAAGCAGGGCAAGGTGCTGGCCGACAGCAAGGTCGTCCTCGCCCGCTCCAGCATCGGCGTCGCGGTGAAGGCGGGCGCGCCGAAGCCGGACATCGGCTCGGCCGAGGCGGTGAAGCAGGCGCTGCTGGCCGCGAAGTCGATCGCCTATTCCGACAGCGCCAGCGGCGTCTACATCTCGACCAAGATGTTCCAGCGCCTCGGCATCGCCGCACAGATGGAGGGCAAGGCCCGCCAGATCCCGGCCACGCCGGTGGGCGAGATCGTGGCCCAGGGCGAGGCGGAACTGGGCTTCCAGCAGATCGCCGAACTGAAGGCGGTCGAGGGCATCGACCTGGTCGGGCCGCTACCGCCGGAGCTGCAGCAGGTGACGCTGTATTCCGCCGGCATCGTCGCCGGCTCGCATGATCCGGCGGCGGCGAGGAAGCTGCTCGACTTCCTGGCCTCCCCCGCCGCCGCCCCGGCCATCGCCGCGACCGGGCTGGAGCCGACTGCGGCAGTCAACTAAGCCGGTCAAACAAGCCGGTCAAAAGTCGCCTCCCGGCGACCTTTGGCGTTCTCTTCGCGACTTCGGATGTTGATATAAAGATATCTTTATGTCATTACGTACAGCCCGACCCGGAACCACCGGCTGCTCGCCATGACCACACGCGCCGATACCCTGGACATTCCCCTGGAGCCGGTCGACGGCACCGAGGTTCTGGCCGCGCTGACCGCGGCGGCGCGCGAGCGCGTGCTGATCCTGGACGGCGCCATGGGCACCCAGATCCAGGGCCTTGGCTTCGGCGAGGAGCATTTCCGCGGCACCCATTTCGCCGGCTGCGACTGCCACCTGCAGGGCAACAACGACCTGCTGATCCTGACCCAGCCGGACGCGATCGAGGCGATCCATTTCGGCTATGCGATTGCCGGCGCCGATATCCTCGAGACCAACACCTTCTCCTCGACCTCGATCGCCCAGGCCGATTACGGCATGGAGAAGGTGGTCTACGACCTGAATCGCGAGGGCGCGCGGCTGGCCCGCCGGGCTGCGGCCAAGGCCCGGGCGATGGACGGCCGCCGCCGCTTCGTCGCCGGAGCGCTGGGGCCGACCAACCGCACCGCCTCGATCTCGCCTGACGTCAACAACCCGGGCTACCGCGCGGTCACCTTCGACCAGCTGCGCGACGCCTATGCCGAGCAGGTGCGCGGCCTGGTCGACGGCGGCGCCGAGATCATCCTGATCGAGACCATCTTCGACACGCTGAACGCCAAGGCGGCGATCTTCGGCACCGAGCTGGTCTTCGCCGAGAAGGGCGTGCACCTGCCGGTGATGATCTCCGGCACCATCACCGACCTGTCGGGCCGCACCCTGTCGGGCCAGACGCCGACCGCCTTCTGGAACTCGGTGCGGCACGCCCGGCCCTTCACCATCGGCCTGAACTGCGCGCTGGGCGCCAACGCCATGCGGGCGCATCTGGCCGAGATCGCCGAGGCCGCCGACACCTTCGTCTGCGCCTATCCCAATGCCGGCCTGCCGAACGAGTTCGGCCAGTATGACGAGACGCCCGAGGCGATGGCCGCGCAGATCCGCGGCTTCGCCGAGGAAGGGCTGGTCAACATCGTCGGCGGCTGCTGCGGGTCGACCCCCGACCACATCCGCGCCATCGCCGATGCGGTGGCGGACCTGCCGCCGCGCCAGGTTCCGACCGTCGCGCCGCTGATGCGGCTGTCGGGGCTGGAACCGTTCACGCTGACCACCGACATCCCCTTCGTCAATGTCGGCGAGCGCACCAACGTCACCGGCTCGGCCCGCTTCCGCAAGCTGATCACCGCCGGCGACTACGCCGCGGCGCTGGAGGTGGCGCGCGACCAGGTGGCCAACGGCGCCCAGATCCTCGACATCAACATGGATGAGGGCCTGATCGATTCCGAGCGGGCCATGGTCGAGTTCCTGAACCTGATCGCGGCCGAGCCCGACATCGCCCGCGTGCCGGTGATGATCGACAGCTCGAAATTCTCGATCATCGAGGCCGGGCTGAAATGCGTCCAGGGCAAGCCCCTGGTCAATTCGATCTCGATGAAGGAGGGCGAGGAGGCCTTCCTGCATCACGCCCGGCTGGTGCGGTCCTACGGCGCCGCCGTGGTGGTCATGGCCTTCGACGAGGCCGGCCAGGCCGACACGCTGGAGCGTAAGGTCGCGATCTGCACCCGGGCCTACAAGCTGCTGACCGAAGAGGCCGGCTTCCCGCCCGAGGACATCGTCTTCGACCCCAACGTCTTCGCGGTCGCGACCGGCATCGAGGAGCACAACGGCTACGGCGTCGCTTTCATCGAGGCCACCCGGCTGATCCGGCAGACCCTGCCGCACGCCCATATCTCCGGCGGCGTCTCCAACCTGTCCTTCTCGTTCCGCGGCAACGAGCCGGTGCGCGAGGCGATGCACGCGGTGTTCCTGTACCACGCCATCCAGGCCGGCATGGACATGGGCATCGTCAATGCCGGGCAGCTGGCGGTCTATGAATCGATCGAGCCGGAGCTGCGCGAGGCCTGCGAGGACGTGGTCCTCAACCGCCGCGACGACGCCACCGAGCGGCTGCTGACCCTGGCCGAGCGCTTCAAGGGCGCCGCCGGGCGCGAGGCCAAGGAGCGCGACCTGACCTGGCGCGAGCGGCCGGTCGGCAAGCGGCTGGAGCATGCGCTGGTCAACGGCATCACCGAGTTCATCGACGCCGATGTCGAGGAGGCGCGGCTGGAAGCCGAGCGGCCGCTGCATGTGATCGAAGGCCCGCTGATGGCCGGCATGAACGTGGTCGGCGACCTGTTCGGCGCCGGCAAGATGTTCCTGCCCCAGGTGGTGAAGTCGGCCCGCGTGATGAAGCAGGCGGTCGCCCATCTGCTGCCCTATATGGAGGCCGAGAAGGTCGCCAATGGCGGCGCCGGTGGGCGGCAGAGCGCCGGCAAGATCCTGATGGCGACCGTCAAGGGCGACGTGCACGACATCGGCAAGAACATCGTCGGCGTCGTGCTGGCCTGCAACAACTACGAGATCATCGATCTCGGCGTCATGGTGCCGGCCACCAAGATCCTGGAGACGGCGAAGGCCGAGAAGGTCGACATCATCGGCCTGTCCGGGCTGATCACCCCGTCGCTGGACGAGATGGTCCATGTGGCGGCGGAGATGGAGCGAGACGGCTTCGACATCCCGCTGCTGATCGGCGGCGCCACCACCAGCCGGGTGCACACCGCGGTGAAGATCCATCCGCGCTACGCCCGCGGCCAGACCGTCTATGTCAACGACGCCAGCCGCGCCGTCGGCGTGGTCTCCAACCTGCTGTCGCCCGAGGCGAAGCGCGGCTATGTCGAGGGCGTGCGCGAGGAGTACCGCAAGGTCGCCGACAGCCATGCAAGGGCGGAGGCGGAGAAGCAGCGCCTGCCGCTGGCCGCGGCGCGGGCCACACCCTTCGCCATCGACTGGGCCGGCTACGAACCGCCGAAGCCGTCCTTCCTGGGCACCCGCGTGTTCGAGGATTGGGATCTGGCGACGCTGGCGCGCTACATCGACTGGACGCCGTTCTTCCAGACCTGGGAGCTGAAGGGCCGCTACCCCGCGATCCTGCAGGACGAGAAGCAGGGCGAGGCCGCCCGGCAGCTGTTCCAGGACGCCCAGGCGATGCTGGCCCGCATCATCGAGGAGCGTTGGTTCAAGCCGCAGGCGGTGATCGGCTTCTGGCCCGCCGGCACGGTCGGCGACGACATCCGCCTGTTCACCGACGAGGCGCGGCGGCAGGAGCTGGCGACCTTCTTCACCCTGCGGCAGCAGCTGTCGAAGCGCGACGGCCGGCCGCGGGTGGCGATGTCCGACTTCGTCGCGCCCGTGGGCAGCGGCAAGGCCGACTATGTCGGCGGCTTCGTCGTCACCGCCGGGATCGAGGAGGAGGCGATCGCCAACCGCTTCGCCCGGGCCAATGACGACTATTCCTCGATCCTGGTGAAGGCGCTGGCCGACCGCTTCGCCGAGGCCTTCGCCGAGGCCATGCACCAGCGCGTGCGGAAGGAGTTCTGGGGCTACGCGCCGGACGAGGCCTTCGCCCCGGACGAGCTGATCGGCGAGCCCTATCGCGGCATCCGCCCGGCCCCGGGCTATCCGGCCCAGCCGGACCACACCGAGAAGGTCACCCTGTTCCGTCTGCTGGACGCCGAGAAGCGGATCGGCGTGCGCCTGACCGAGAGCTACGCCATGTGGCCGGGCTCATCGGTCTCCGGCCTCTACCTGGCGCATCCGGACTCGTATTATTTCGGCGTCGCCAAGGTCGAGCGCGACCAGGTCGAGGACTATGCCCGCCGCAAGGGCATGCCGATCGCCGAGGTCGAGCGCTGGCTCGGCCCGATCCTGAACTACACCCCCGCCCCGCTGGTCGAGGCGGCGGAGTAGAGGCGGGCCCCTCTTTCGCCTTCCCTCCACATTCCTTCGTCGTCATCCCCGCGGAAGCGGGGATCTCGTCACGCTTTGGCCGGAAAGAGATTCCCTGACTTCACAAACGAAGTGCAACACCCTTTGAAGGGGGTGTTGCGATGGGACGAAACTATCGGCAGTTCAACCTCGAGGAACGGTGTGAGCTTGCCCGCCTTCACGCCGCCGGAGCCTCGCTCCGGCAAA
>JAEKLZ010000499.1 GCA_019508225.1 Inquilinus limosus
CGGGCTCGCGCAGCGAGACCGGGTGAGGGCTGGCCCGGGCCTCGACAAAGAACCCTCACCCGGAGCCGCTTCGCGTCTCCGACCTCTCCCGTAAACGGGAGAGGCAATCTGTACTGCCGGGCCCGATTGTACCGGCGAGATGCGATTCAAATAAACCGCTCTACGCGGCGTGGTTCAGGTGGCGGATCCGGCGCAGCTGCGGGAACCAGGCCGACCACAGCCCGGCCACCGCCATGGTGCCGAGGCCGCCGACCACCACCGCCGGCACCACCCCGATCAGTGACGCCGAGATGCCCGAGCGGAACTCGCCGAGCTCGTTCGAGGCGCCGACGAAGACCATGTTCACCGCGTTCACCCGGCCGCGCAGCGAATCCGGCGTCCACAGCTGGATCAGGGTCTCGCGGATATAGACGCTGACCATGTCGAAGGCGCCCATCAGGGCCAGCGCCACGATCGACAGCCAGGGCAGGGTCGAGGCGCCGAAGATGCAGGTGGCGGCGCCGAAGCCGGCGACGCAGGCGAACATGATCAGCCCGGCCTGGTCCTCGATCGGCCGGCGGGCCAGCCAGATCGCCACCACCAGCGCGCCGATGCCCGGGCCGGCCCGCAGCAGGCCCAGGCCCCAGGGGCCGACCTCGAGGATGTCGCGGGCAAAGGCCGGCATCAGCGCGGTGGCACCGCCCAGCAGCACGGCGAAGAGGTCGAGCGAGATCGCGCCCAGCACCACCTTCTCACCCCAGATGTAGCGGAAGCCGGCCCCCAGGCTCTCCCAGCTCGCCGGCTCCGGCACGGTCTTCTGCATCGGCTTCGGGATCAGCGTCACCAGCCCGATCGAGACCGCCATCAGCACGATGGCGAGGGCGTAGGGCGCCTCCGGCGCCAGGCCGTACAGCAGGCCGCCGATCACCGGGCCGCTGATCGTGGCGATCTGCCAGGACGAGGAGTTCCAGGCGATCGCGGTCGACAGCTCCTCCGGCGGCACCAGGTTGGGCAGCAGCGACTGCACCGCGGGGCCGAGGAAGGCGCGGGCGATGCCGAAGCCGGCGAGGACCAGGAAGATCGGCCAGACCCGGTGGTCGCCACCGATGGTCAGGACCAGCAGCGCCAGCGCGCACAGGATCTCCGCGCCGATGCAGATGGCCATGATGCGGCGGCGGTTATAGCGGTCGGCGGCGGCGCCGGTGACCAGCACCAGCAGCAGCGACGGCAGGAACTGCGCCAGCCCGACCAGGCCGAGGTCGAACGGGTTGCGGGTCAGGTCGTAGACCTGCCAGCCGACGGCGACGCTGATGAACTGCACCGCGAAGGTCGCGATCAGCCGGGCGGTCCAGTAATAGGCGAAGCCGCGGTGGCGGAAGATGCTTCCGGACTCGGCGGTCGTAGGGTCGTCGTCGGTCATCTGCGGCGCTGCGGAGACGGGCGCCGACCATAGCGGGTCATGATGGGTGACGAAACCCGGATCGCCGGGATGGCTGCCCAGCGATCCGGAACGGGGTCAGTCGATGGCGTCGCCGGTGGCGTCGAACGGGGCGGCGACCGGGTGGCCGACCACCGGCACGGCCTTGACCACGGCGCCGGTGACGCGGAACGGCGCTGCGACGACGCCGCAGCCGGCCAGGGCGATGGCCGCGGCGGCCAGGACCAGCCAGCGGGACGGTCGGCAGCGAGCACGGATTACCATGTGTTGTCCTTCATCTGCTTCCGGGCAAACGGCGTCGATTTGCCCATCCTATCATTCCTGCCGCGGCGGCGGGCCCGGCCGCTCGGTCGCACCGGGCGGGTCGCGGGCGACCACGCACAATGCGCAGGCCCAGAGGTAAGGCGCGGCGAACAGCAGGATGCCGCCGAGCCAGAGCACGGTGCCGACCCAGAGATAGGGTTCGGCAACCAGCAGGACACCACCGAGCCAGAGCATGGCGGCTGTCATCTCGGGCCTCGCCCGGCCCATCGGGGCGCCCTGGAACGCCGCGAGTCGTGGGCCACCCGCAGCGGCGCCGGCCGGCGGTGCGCGGCGCCGTGCGGCAGCAGGCGGACGACCCGCACCTGGCGCTGGCTGCGGCCGGTCAGCCCGGCGAGGCCGCGGGCCAGGCTGCGCAGGAGGACAAGGCAGGCTCGAAGGATCATCGCATCCCGACTCCCCTGTTGGGCTCCGGCCGCTACAGGCCGAAGCGGTAGGTGACGCTGACGAAGCCGTAGGCCTGGTCCGCCGTGCCGCCGTCCTTGACGATCGGGCTGCGGGCGGCGTCGCCCAGCAGGCGCTCGTAGCCGGTGACGGCATTCAGCGACCAGCGCTCGCTCAGGGCATAGCTGGCGCCGAGCGACAGGCCGGCATTCTTGAAGCCGGCCTCGGCGTCGAACGCGCTGTACTTGCTGCGCCGGGCCTGCTGCCGGGTGACGCCGAAATTGGCCGCCATGTAGTCTTCGCTGGCCCAGGTGGCGTCGGCGCCGATGGACAGGGTGAAGGCGTCGGACAGCGGCAGGTCGTATCCGGTGTTGAAATCGACCAGGGCGCCGCCGCTGTCGATCACGTCCTGGCGGGCCGCGACCGAGGCCGACCAGCCGCCGAAGCCGATCCGGGCGAAGCCGCCGAGGTCGAAGGCGTCGTCGACATCGCCCAGCCCTTTCAGCCGGTGGTCGTCATCCTGCTGGCGGCCCGGGCGCCAGGCGGCCAGCGGGCCGGCCGTCAGCCAGGGCGTGCGGATCACCGTCACCCGGGCGGTGGTGTTGTCGATCACCAGCGTGTCGTTCCAGGACAGGCTGAGCGCCGGCACCGGCAGGAATTCGTAGCGCTTCGACCCCTCATAGGTCGGGGCGAAGCCGGCGCCGGCGCCGAGGCCGACGATGAAGCTGGAGCCGGCGAGGCCGGTGTCGGGCTCGGCCCCGGCGGAGCCGTGCGGCAGCCCGAAGGCCAGAAGGGCGGCGGCAGGCAAGGCGCGGGCGCTGCGGGAAATCATCGGATCCTCGCTGGGTCGATCGTCGAATGGGTTTGGAAGTCCGCCCCGCGGGCGGGACGGTCTAGTCGGGCGGCTCGGGGGCGTCGTCCCCGGGGCCGGGCACATATTCGAGCAGGTCTCCGGGCTGGCACTGCAGATGCCGGCACAGCGCCATCAGGGTGGAGAACCGCATCGCCCGCGCCTTGCCGGTCTTCAGGATCGACAGGTTGGGGATGCTGACCCCGACCGCGTTGGACAGGTCCGTCAAGCTCATCTTCCGTTGGGCCAGCACAACGTCGAGACGCACGATGATGGGCATCCGGCTATACCGTCAGGGCTGCGTCTTCGGCCAGATCGGCCGCCTGTCCGAGGACATGGGCCATGATCAGGGCGAACAGGCCTCCCAGCAACGGCATGAAGGGAAGATCGGTCAACAGGGCCCAGGTATCGGACGGGTCGAAGCGCGGCTCGGTGACCAATAGCGCCAGGATGAGGAGGATCGGCAGCGCCACGTCGGCCGCCGCCACTGCCATGAGTTGCAGGCCGATGCGGCGGAAGGAGGCCACGCAATCGCGGGTGAAGAACTGTCCGTGCCCGAAATGGGTCAGGATCCGGCGCAGCGAGAACAGCACCACCACCATCAGCAGCGAGCGCAGCGCGTACAGCGCCACGATCAGCACCACCGGCAGCAGCGGCAGCGAAGACATCGGCACCTGGACTCCGTCCGCCAGATCGATTCTGGCGTAGCGGACGGCCCAGATCAGGAGCGGGATCGTCGCCACCAGGATGAGCCAGGCCAGAGCCGTGACGGCAAGACGGAGCACGCTGCTGAGGCGCGCGACGCGGTTCATGAACAGGACTCACCCCAGTCGAATCACCACGCCACTATGCGGCGGGTCTTATCGATGGTCAATAAGGGTTTATCGAATTTCGATAAGGACAGAATGAGGCCCTGCACCGAACCGGCGCCTTCGAGGATGCCCCGGATGCTCGGGAGCCCGTGCGCCCGGAACCAGGGCCTGCAGCGGTTTCAAGCCATTCTCGGCCGGTCGTCGGTGTTGAAAGCGACGCCGCAGGCGTCACAACAGGATCTGCGGAACCGGAGTCAGCCTTGGCTGCAAGTTTACGAAGAGTTTAGCCGCCTTACCAAGAGTTAAGATGCCCCGGCCCCCCGATTCATGGCCTTCTTTGGTGGTGCGGCACTATCCGATGTGCCGGTTCAACACGGCTCCCGGGAGCGCTGACTATGCGGAAACTTATCCTTGCCGGCATCATGACGTTGGCCCTGCCCGTCGCTGCTTTCGCCCAGACTTCGGGCGCGACGGACGCCACCGCCACGCCGGCAGCAACCGCCCACAAGACGACCCATCACACGGCGCACCATCGTGCGCACACCGCCAAGCATGCCAAGAAGGCTGCCCACCGGAAGACCAGCTCGACGACGGCGGCGCCGTCGTCCACCCCTGTGAACTGATCGCTTCTCTCCCCCTTCCAGCGATCGTTCATGAAACCCCGGCGTCGGGCCTCGGCGCCGGGGTTCTTTCCAGCAAGACCCATTCGATGACGGCGGTGCCGTCGTCCAACCCCGTGAGCTGATCGCTTCTCTCCCCCTTCCAGCGATCAGTCACCAAGCCCCAGCGCCGGATCTCGGCGCTGGGGTTCTTTTTGTTCGGTGATCCGTTGCGGCCGGCTCCGCCTCAGCGGGTGGACACGCTCCGTGCCAGCAGCTGGTTGCGGATCTCGACATGCGGATAGCCGGTCACGGTCGCCGAGCGCCCGATGCGCCCGGCCTCGCCGTCCGGCACCACCACGGTCCAGGCCTCGGTCGGGGTCTGCAGCCGGAACGAGGTCATGCCGCCCAGATGGGTGACGCCGTCGACATGGCCGGTCACGGTGATCGGCGCGCCGTCGGTGGCGTATTCGCGCGGATCGCCCGGCGCCGGCCCGCTCGGCATCGCCGTGACCGGCGGGTGATAGGGCTGCACGCCGCCTTGCATCAGGACGGGCTGGTCCACCCGTGTGTTGGGGTCGACCGGATAGGCATCGGCCGGCGCCGTGACCACCGGCGCGGGGGCGATCACGGTCGGCGGCGCCGGCGCCACCACGGTCGGCGCGGGGGTGACGACCGCCGGGGCCTGCGGCATGACCACGGTGTTCTGGGCCACGGCCGGCACTGCGATCAGCAACCCGGCCAGGGCGGCGGCAGACGCCGCATGCACAGTCTTGACCATGTCTCTGCTCTCCGTCTTTTCGGCGCCAGGCGCGACGGAACTCGTGGCGCGACGCATCCCGGTCGGGGGTGGGCGCGCCTGGCCGGCGCGTGACGCCAGGCTCAGCTTCCTCCTATTAACGGGTGGAATCCGATTTCGGTTCACCGAGCCAGTCGCGCAGCACCTCCACGCCGTCGGCGCCGCACACCGGCGGGGCGTGGCGATAGCTGACCGGCGTCTCCGACAGCCGGATCGGGCTGCCGATCAAGGCGACCGGGTCCGGCGCCAGCGGATGCGGCATCTCGATCCGCATGCCGCGGGCCACGACCTGCGGGTCGGCGAAGACCTGGTCGATGGTGTTGATCGGGCCGCAGGGCACCTGCCGGGCCTCCAACGCCTCCAGCCAATGGCCGCGTGATTTCTCCGCGATCAGCCCGGCGATGATCGGCACCAGCACCTCGCGGTTGCGCACCCGCGCCTGGTTGGTGGCGAAGCGCGGATCGGCCGCCAGCTCCGGCCGGCCGGCGACGGCGCAAAACTTGGCGAACTGGGAATCGTTGCCGACCGCCAGGATCAGGTACTCGTCCGAAGCCCGGAATGCCTGGTAGGGCACGATGGTCGGATGGCCGTTGCCGGTCCGCGGCGTCGGCACGCCCGAGGTCAGGTAGTACTGGCCGGCATTGGACAGCCAGGCCACCTGGGTGTCCAGCAGTGCCATGTCGACCATCTGGCCACGCCCGGTGCGGCGGCGGTGGTCGAGCGCGGCGAGGATGCCGACCGCGGCATAGGCGCCGGTCATCAGGTCGGCGATGGCGACGCCGACCTTCATCGGCTCGCCGTCGACCGGGCCGGTCAGGCTCATGATCCCGCCCATGGCCTGGACCAGGTAGTCGTAGCCGGCGCGGGCTGCATAGGGGCCGGTCTGACCGAAGCCGGTGATCGAGCAGTAGATCAGCGCCGGGAACTCGTCCTTCAGGTCGTCATAGCCGAGGCCGTAGCGGGCGAGGTCGCCGAGCTTGTAGTTCTCGACCAGCACGTCGGCCTCGGCCACCAGCCGGCGCAGCAGGGCGCGGCCGTCACCTTCAGTGAAGTCGATGGCGATCGAGCGCTTGTTGCGGTTGGCGCTGAGGTAATAGGCGCTCTCGCTGGTGTCGGCGCCGTCGCCATCCTGCAGGAAGGGCGGGCCCCATTTCCGCGTGTCGTCGCCGACGCCCGGCCGCTCCACCTTGACCACGTCGGCGCCGAGGTCGCCCAGGATCTGGGTGGCGCTGGGGCCGGCCAGGACCCGGGTCAGGTCGAGCACCTTGAGGCCGGCCAGGGCGCCGGCGGGGCTGTCGGTCATTCTCGGGGACTCCTCCTTGAGGCTTTCTGGGTAGCCCAGGCGGGGCGGGGCCGCAATCGGCCCGAATCTCGATGGACCATGACCCCAGGTTAAGACCTTCCTCCTTTTTGGCAGGGGCGTATCGGTGGTATAGGCCATAGCCTTGAGCTCCGAAGAAGAGCCAGCCCAACAGGGGGATACACAAGATGCAAGGCTTCTCCAGGGTTCTCGTCCGCAGCCTGCTGGCGGCAGCGCTGCTGGGCGGGATGTCGCAGGTCG
>JAEKLZ010000195.1 GCA_019508225.1 Inquilinus limosus
GCTCGATCCTGAACTCGTTCTTCAAGGCCGACCGGGCGTTCAACGCCTCGATCAGGCCCTGCACGCTGGTCCGCACGATCTCGCCGAAGATGGCCGCGATCTCGGGCCCGCGCTCGGCCGGGAACCGGGTGGGATCGAGGCCCGCGGCCTCCAGCATGATGCGCAGCAGGTCGGGGCCGCCGGCCGGCGCCGGCGTCGGCTGGGGCGCTGCGGCCTGGGCCGGCCGGGCCTCCGCCACGGGCGGGGCATAGGGTGGCGCGGCCCGCGGCGGCTCCGGGACGCGAACCTGGATCGTGGGCGGCTCGTCCGGAAGCGGCGGCGGCTCGGACAGCGGCGGCGCCGGGGCGGCGATGGGCGCGGGGGCGGGCGGCTCGGGCGGGCGGGCGGCCGGCGGGATCGACCAGTCCGCCGGGATCGGTCGCGGCGGGGCCTTGCCGCGGACGGGCTCCGGTTCCGGCGTGGCCGCCCAGTCCTCGGGGATCTCCTGGAATTTCGGCGAGGGCGGGCGGAACGCCACCTGCTCGGCCGGCAGGTGGTCCGGCTCCGCCGGCCGGGCCCAGCGCTGGTCGGCATCGCTGTCGGACGGGAAGGCGAAGGGATCTTCCGGCCGGGTCTCCTCCGCCGCCCAGGACGGCAGCCGGCCGGCAGCGGGGGCGTCGCCCCGCGGCTCGGCCCCGTACGGATAGGCCATCGGGTCGTCGACATCGATCGAGTGGGCGGCCGCCGGCGCCTCGGCGCCCGACATCCGCACCGCGAACTGGTAGTCGCCCATGGTGATCCGGTCGCCATCCGACAGCACCCGGCTGTTGGCTCGGCCCAGCGCCGAATCGCTGCCGTTGACGAAGGTGCCGTTGGTCGACAGGTCGAACAGCACGTAGCTGCCGTCGACATAGTCGATGAAGCAGTGGCTCTTCGACAGGAAACGCGACGGGTCGTCCAGCACCCAGTCGCAATCGTCGCCGCGGCCGATGGTCAGACCGCGGTGGTCGAAGCTGCGGGAGTCCCCGCCGCCCGAGATCAGGTCGAGAATCAGCTTCATGGCATGCGGGCCCACGCGCCGGTGCGGGGCGGGCCGCCCCTGACGATGCTAGGACACACGATATTGGAAGGCGCCCTGCGAGTCCAACGACACGCCCGCCTCCTCGATCGGCGCGCCCTCCGCCATCCTGGCCAGGAACAGGGCGGCCAGCTCGGGAAGAACCGTACGGGACAGAATCTGCTCGATGGCGCGGGCGCCGCTTTCGCTCTCCGTCGCCCGGGCGCACAGCCCCTGGACCAGGTCGTCGTCATAGACGAAGCGTGCGCCGTAGGACTCCTCGACCCGCTTGCGGATCCGCTCCAGCTGCAGCCGCGCGATGCTGCGCAGCGTGTCGTCGCCCAGCGGCAGGTAGGGGATCACCGAGATGCGCCCCAGGAAGGCCGGCTTGAAGGTCTTCAGCAGCTCCGGCCGCAGCGCCGTGGCCAGGCCGGCCGCATCGGGCGCCGTGTCCGGATCGGCATACAGCTTGGCGATCAGGTCGGTGCCGGCATTCGACGTCATGATCACGACGGTGTTCTTGAAGTCGATGTCGCGGCCCTCGCCGTCGCGCAGCATGCCCTTGTCGAACACCTGGTAGAACACGTCCTGGACGCCGGGATGCGCCTTCTCCAGCTCGTCCAGCAGCACCACCGAATAGGGCCGGCGCCGCACCGCCTCGGTCAGCACGCCGCCCTCGCCATAGCCGACATAGCCGGGCGGGGAGCCGAGCAGCATCGAGACCTTATGCTCCTCCTTGAACTCCGACATGTTGATCACGGTCAGGTTCTGCTCGCCGCCATACAGCAGGTCGGCCAGCGCCAGCGCCGTCTCGGTCTTGCCGACGCCGGACGAACCCACGAACATGAACACGCCGATCGGCTTGCGCGGGTCGGTCAGCTTGGCGCGCGAGGTGCGGATCGCCTGGGCCACGGCGCCCAGCGCATGGTCCTGGCCCACCACCCGCTCGCGCAGGCTGTCCTCCAGGCTCAGCACCGCCCGGATCTCGTTCGCCACCATGCGGCCGACCGGGATGCCGGTCCAGTTGGCCACCACCTCGGCGATGGCCTGGGCATCGACCTCGACCGGGATCAGCGGCGTCTCGCCCTGCAGCGCCGACAGGGTGGCGCGCGCCTCGCCATACTCCGTCCGCCAGGCGGCGATCTCGGCCGGGTCCGCGGGCGCGGCCGGCGGCGCGTCGGCAGCCGGTTTCTCCTTGCTGGCGCCGACCGGCGGCAGGCCCTCGGCCTCCTCGATCCGCGCGCGCAGGTCGCGGATCCGGTCCACCAGCCCCGATTCCTCCTGCCACCGCCCGCGCAGCGTCGCCAGCGTCGCCTCGGTGTCGGTCCGCTTCTGGCGTAGCGCCGCGATCTCCTCGCCGCGGGTCCCGTCCGTCGCCTGCTCGCGCGTCAGGATCGCGATCTCCGCATCCAGCCGGTCGATCGTGCGCTGGCTCGCCTCCACCGCCGCCGGCGTGGCGGCCTGAGCCATCGCCACCCGGGCGCAGGCGGTGTCGAGCAGGCTGACCGACTTGTCCGGCAGCTGGCGGGCAGGGATGTAGCGGTGGGACAGGCGCACGCTCTCCTGCACCGCCTCATCCAGGATGCGCACCCGGTGATGCGCCTCCAGCATCGGGACCATGCCGCGCATCATGCCGATGGCCGCGGCCTCACCCGGCTCCTCGACCTTCACCACCTGGAAGCGGCGGGTGAGGGCGGCGTCCTTCTCGAAGTATTTCTTGTACTCGGCCCAGGTGGTGGCGGCGATGGTGCGCAGCTCGCCGCGCGCCAGGGCCGGCTTCAGCAGATTGGCGGCGTCGCCCTGGCCGGCCTGGCCGCCGGCGCCGATCAGGGTGTGGGCCTCGTCGATGAACAGGATGATCGGCGTCGGGCTGGCATTGACCTCCTCGATCACCGATTTCAGCCGGTTCTCGAACTCGCCCTTCACCCCGGCGCCGGCCTGCAGCAGGCCGAGGTCGAGCGTGCGCAGCGCCACGGCGCGCAGCGGCTCGGGCACGTCGCCGGCGGCGATGCGCAGGGCGAAGCCTTCCACCACCGCCGTCTTGCCCACCCCGGCCTCGCCGGTCAGGATCGGGTTGTTCTGGCGCCGCCGGGTCAGGATGTCGATCACCTGCCGGATCTCGGTGTCGCGGCCCAGCACCGGGTCGATCCGCCCGGCCTTGGCCCGCGCCGTCAGGTCGATGGTGTAGCGATCCAGCGCCTCGGTCCGACCGCCGCCGGAGCCGCCAGGGCCGGTCGGGGAACCGCCCTCGGCCGCGGCCGGACGCGTCACTGCCTCCCGGGCCTCGGCGGTGCCGCCCGCGATCCGCGACAGCTCGCGGCGCAGCGCGTCGGGCGGGATGCGGCCCAGCAGGGCCGACGCGGCCCTGGCGTGCTGGCCCAGCGTCTCGTCGGCCAGCAGGGCCGCCAGGATGTGGCCGGACCGGATCCGCTCCTCGCCATATTCCAGCGTCGCCAGCAGCCAGGCCTCGCGGCCCAGCGACACCAGCGACGGCGACAGCGCCGGCGGATGGGTGTTGCCGGTCTTCAGCCGGTCCAGCGCCCGGTTCAGCTCGGCCGAGACCCGCCCGGCATCGATCTCGAAATGGCGCAGGCAGGCGACGATGTCGCTCTGGTCGTCCTCGAGCAGCTTGATCAGCCAGTGCTCGATCTCGACGTTGAACTGCGACCGCGACAAGGTCAGGCCGGCAGCCCCCTCCAGCGCCCGGCGGCAGGGGGTGTTCAGCTTTCCGACAAGGGATTTCAGGTCAATGGCTGCCATGGCTCTGTCTCGTCATACGGGGCGGCGTCAGGCGGAATCGAATTCGAACACGGCGTCGGCCAGATCGGCGGGCGGCGGCCGCGACACCGCCCAGCTGGTCCAGCCCAGCCTGGCCGCGCCGGTGCCGAGCCGCGGCTCGGGCACGTCGGTGCGGTCCAGGATCACCCGGAGATTGAAACTCAGCCCCGGGCCGACATAGAGGCGGGTCAGCTCCACCAGCCGCCGCACATCCTCCGACCCTGGGATCAGCTGCTGGAAGCGGGCCCAGGACACCGGGCCGACCCGGACCTGGAACTTGCCGCGCACGTCCCAGACCCGTTCGCCGACCACCGCATCCATGCTCAGGCGGCAGAAGCTGCCTTCGGGCGCCGCCGCCGACGGCAGGGCGCTCTGCTCCTCGGCCGGCAGGGGCAGCCAGCTGCCCTCGAACTGCTTCACCGCGACCGGCAGGCCGAGATAGTCGGCCAGCATCGCCTCCAGCGCCGCGGCCGAGCGCGGCCAGCGCGCGAAGTGGCCGGCATAGTGGACGACCGCCTCGTCCTCGACCGCGAGGCGCCGCCGCAGATGCGGCGTGCCGAGGCCGACCAGGGCCAGCAGCGCGCCCGACACGTCATCCTCGGCGCCGCCCGACCGCTCATACGCGACCGGCAGCCGGTACTTGGCCCAGGCCCGGTAGAAGAAGGAGGCGAGCCGGTGGTGGAACAGGTCCAGGAAGGTCTTCAGCGCCGGCCGCTTCATCCGGATGGCGCGGTTGACCTCGGCGGTCACATGGCTCGGCAGCACGCCAGACGGGCCGACCAGGCCGAACAGCGCCAGCGCCAGCCGGGGCGGGGCGTCGCCCTCGGATGGGTCGTACCCGGCCACCGATCCGGCCGGGAAGGCCAGGGCGGTGCTGCTGGTCAGGCGCACGGCCTCCTTGGCGGGGTCGAGATCCTCGCCGATCGGCCGGCCCCGGCCGTCAGGCCCGGGATCCGCCTTGCGGGCCGCAGCCTCCAGCAGCCGGATGGCCTGGAACGCCTCGACCGCGGACGGGCGCCGCGCCAGCGGGCCGGTCACAGCAGCACCGTCTCGCCGGACCGGGCCGGCCAGCGCTTCAGCGGCTGCGGCCGGCCGCGGACCGTGGCGGTCAGCCGCGAGAAGGAGTTGACGCTACAATACAGGCCGAGGAACCGCTCCAGCACCGAGGCGAAGAGGTACAGCCCGGCGGCGGCGAAGCGCTCACCGTCGAACTCCACCGCGACGTCGACGCCGCGGGCGAAGCCACCCAGCGCATCGCCCGGAATCCGGGCGGAGCCGCGGCGGCTCGACACCTTCAGCAGGCTGTCGATGATGGCCTGCGTCTCCGGCGCGTTGCGGAAGTCGTACAGCTTGAGGACCTCGCGCAGCGCGTCCAGCCCGCCGGCATCGTCGGTCAGCGACAGGTGGTTGAGCGCGAGATGCGAGATCAGCCGCCAGCGGCCATGCTTGCCCAGCGACGGGCGCAGCGTCGACGTCGGCGGGGTCAGGCACTGCACGCGCCGCACCGATGCCGGCGCCTCGACCGGTGTCAGGCGCGGATGGCCGCCGCCGAAGGGCAGGCGGCTGGGCAGGTCGCGGTTCAGGCACAGGATCTCGGTCGACAGCGTCATGCCGGCGGGCGCGGCCGGGTCGAAGGCCTCGTCGACCAGCGACAGGAAGACCTCAGTGCCGGGATCGCCGGGGCGTCCCGGCCGGCGGTCGGCATGCCAATAGGCCCGGCGGCCGCCGGGGCGCATGGCGTAGAACGGTTCGAACCGGGTCGACTGGCCTTGCGCGTCCGCCCCTTCCACCCCCTGGATGGAATAGACCTCGGTGGCCATCGGCCGCCGCGAATCCGGCACCACCCGATAATCGACCGTCGCCTGGTTGACGGCGATCGGTTCGGCCCGCAACGGGAACAGGTTGACCATCGGGGTGCAGCCGATGGCCAGGGACTCGACCCCGATGCTGCGTTCCAGATCGGCGGAGGTCCGGTTGAGGTAGAGGAAGATCTCCAACCGCTTGCCGGACTGCATCAGCGTCTTCGCCTCGATCCCCTCCAGGTCGAAGAACAGGAACTTCTCCGGGAAGGCGAAGTACTCGGTGATCAGCCGGTAGCCGAGATGCGAGCGGGCGGGGTAGGGCAGCAGCCCCTCGTCGGCCGCGAAGCCGACCGGCTTGATCGACCGCGGCGGCAGGATCACCGGGTTCGGGTCGGTCGGCCCCTCGGCCAGCGCCACCGAGACGCAATTGTTGTGGATCAGCTCGTACAGCGGCAGCGCCTGCTGGGCGGGTCCGGACAGGTAGAAGCGCAGCTGGTCGAGGCCGAGCGAGGAGAAGGTGGTCGCGTCGCCCAGGCATTTCAGGCCGATGCGCAGGATCGCGGCGGTGCCCGCGGCGCGCGGATTGGGCGGCGCCGCCATCGGCCGGGCGCCGAAGGCCACGGTGTCCAGCGCGATCGGCCACAGCGTCACCGGATAGGCTGTGCGGAACAGGCAGGTGTCGCCCGCCACCGTCTCGGTATTGACCTCGAACCCCGCCGGCAGGCGGTTCGCGGCGGTCAGGTCGGGGGCGCAGTCGAAGCGCGCGATCGTCATCGACGGGATCGGCGACAGGTAGTGCGGGTACAGGATGCCGATCAGGGCATCGGTCAGCTCGGGGAAATCGTCGTCCAGCTTGGTGCGGACGCGGGCGTTGAGATAGGCGAAGGCCTCGATCAGCCGCGCCACGAACGGATCGTCCGTCGCCTCGCCGCTCAGCCGCAGCCGGCCGGCGATGGTCGGGTGCGCGGCCGCGAACTCGCCGGCCAGGCGGCGGATATAGGTCAGCTCGCGCTGATAATGGGCGAGAAGCTCTTCAGCCATGGCTGCGCGTCGTCACCGAAAAGCTGCGGTTGACCGGCTCCAGCACCGAATCGAAGGTCATCGGCTCGGGCGTCGGGTCGGCGTACATCAGCGCGTCGACGCGCAGGCGCAGCGTGCGGTCCAGCCCCTCGGCATTGTCCAGCAGCCGGACGCTGACGCTGCGGAAGCGCGGCTCGAAGCGCCGGATCGTCTGCTCGATCACGGCGCGGAACCGCTCGCGGTCCTCGGCCGAGGTCATCGGCATGGCGGTGAAGTCCGGGATGCCGTAGCCGGGCAGGGCCGAGGCCAGCTCGGTCCAGGCCGGCTGCCAGGCCAGCGGGCGGGCCCGGGTGTTCAGCAGATTCTCCAGGTCCCGGCGCACGCCGTTGCGGATCTCGGCCAGCGACTGGGCGGTGCGGCGGACGCCGCCGCGCATGGCCGGCTCGGCCTCGTCGGCCAGCAGCCGGTCCAGCAGCGAGAGCAGGAGGGCGGTGTCGTCCTTGGCCATGGCCGGGGCGGCGCTCAGGCTACCGGGCGCGCAGCGAAGTGCCGCGCCTGCAGGATCGGCACGGCGGTCTCGCCGGCCAGCCAGCAGCGCTGGCCGACCCCGCGGGCGGGCGACCCGTCGCCGCCGAGCCATTCGGTGACGCGGCCCAGCCGTGCCGCATCCTCCGCGCCGCCCGGCGCCGCCGGGCCCGGCGCGGCGTACACCACCGGCAGGTAGACATCGCCATCCGGCCCGTCGGCCACGCTCATCGTCACCCGGCGCCACAGCAGGTCGCGGCTGCGCTCGGGCGCGTGGAACTCGGCGGCCAGCACGCGCTCGGCCGGCACCCAATAATATTTGCCGGTGCTGGTCAGCACCTCGAACACCGGGGCGACCATGTCGTCGACATCGCGGAAATCGTCGAACTCGGTGTCGTCGATCCGGCCGGGGCAGGGCGGCCGCGCCGCCTCGGCCTCTCCCGCCAGCCGCGCCGCCTCGTCGTCGCGGCCCTCGCGCAGCGCGATCCCGGCTTCCAGCAGCTTTTGCAGATGCGCCTCGGGCGGGGACAGGAACTCGGGCAGCCGGCCGGCGGAGAAGTACTCCGCCCGGGCCTGCGCCCCGCGGATCAGCTGGCGGAACAGCGCCAGCCCCAGGGCCGCGCCCGGATCCTGGTCGCCGATCACGTCGAGTTGCCGGTCGGCGCGCTCGAAATCGCCGGCGAAGCACAGCAACTCGGCCAGGAAGACGCGCTTGCCGGTATCGCCCGGCTTCGCCTTCACATCGGCGAGCGCCACGGCCACGGCGTCGGACAGCTGGCCTGCCTGGAAATGGGCGGTCGCGTCGGTCATCGAAGGATCCTCGATCGGGTCTCTGGCATCACGCGGCCCGCGCGCCGGGGGCGTTCAGTTCGGTGACCAGGCGGAAGGCCGATGCCACCTGGTCCAGCTGGAAATGCGGCCGCAGATGGATCGTGCAGCTGTACAGGCCGGGGCGGCCCGGCAGCTCGCGCACCGCGACATCGACCTCGCGCAGCGGGAAGCGGGCGCGCTGCTCGCTGCTGGCGCTGTCGCTGGAGATCGAATATTCCAGCAGCCAGCGGCGCAGGTATTCCTGGCAGTCCTCGGCGGTCTGGAAGGCGCCGACCCGGTCGCGGCCGATGATCTTCACATAATGGGCGAAGCGGCTGATGCAGAAGACGTATTGCAGCATCGCCGACAGCCCGGCATTGGCGGTGGCGGCCTGGGTCTCATAGGCCTTGGGCCGCTGCAGCGAGGCGTTGCCGTGGAACACGGCATGGGGCGTGTCGCGGGCCCGGCACAGGGCGATCAGGCCGAGATCGGACAGGTCCTTCTCGACCGCGTCGGTCAGCTCCACATCCGTCCCGATCCGCACGCCGACGCCGGGCCGGTCGGTGCCGAAGGACATCTGCGGCAGGTCCAGCACCAGGCCGCCGGTGCCGCCCAGGGCGGAGGCGCCGCGGATCTCGGCGAACCAGCCGAAGCTGTCGAAGGCGCGGATCAGCGTGCCGGCGAAGGCGAAGGCGGCCGGGCCCCAGCAATAGCCCGACAGGTCGGGGGCGGAGACGTCCTCGCGATAGCGGAAGCCGTCGGTGCGGCTGCCATCGTCCGGCCAGGGCAGGCGCATCAGCACGCGCGGGGCGGTCAGGCCCAGGAAGCGCGCGTCGTCGAGATCGCGCAGCGAGCGCCAGCGTTCGAAATCGGGGCCGGACACGGCGCGAGCGATGTCGATCGGCAGGCCCAGTTCGGCGAAGCTCTCGATACCCAGCAGGGTCGGATGCGCCCCGGCGACGAAGGGCGCGAAGGCGGCCGCGGCCACCTGGGACATGCCCCGCAGCCCGGCGACGTCGTCGGTCGGCCGGCCGGGACCGGGGCGGTGGCTGAGCTCATAGGCCCCGACCAGGACGCCGAAGGGCTCGCCGCCCGGCATCCCGAACTCCTGCTCATAGACCTTCTGGAACAGGTGGCTCTGGTCGAACTCGATCGCGCGCTGGAAATCGCGGCACACCTCGGGCCAGGCCACGTCGAGGATGCGCACCTTGGTCTGGTCCGACTGCCCGGCAATCCCGATCAGATAGGCGACGCCGCGCCAAGCCGCCTCCAGGCGCTGCAGCTCGGGATGGTGCAGGATCGCGTCCACCTGCGCGGACAACAGCGCGTCCAGCCTGGCGATGTCGCGGTCCAGCGCCGCCACCAGGGCGCGGCGGTCGTGCAGCAACTGGGCGGCGCGCCCTCGTCCGAACCACAGGGCCAGGGCCGGTGCCGTTCGCGTCTCGGCCAGGAAGGCCACGACCGGCCCGGCACCGGCGGCCGCCTCGCGGCCGCCGCCGGCCAGGATCCGGTCGACCAGCTCCGGCCCCAGCGGCGCCGGCCCGGAGGCGGCCGGCCGGGCCGGCGCCTCGGGCGCGGCCCGGGGGGCAGGATCAGGAATTGCCGCCGACATTCGGGATGCGCGCGACCATGCGCAGGGATGTCGTCAGCTCTTCCATCTGCAGCCATGGGCGCAGCCAGGCCACGGCGTTGTAGGCGCCCGGGGAGCCCGGGATCTCCTTGACCGAGATCTTGGCCTCCGCCAGCGGATACTTGGCCTTCATCTCCTGCCCGGCATCCTTGTTGCTGTTGACGTAGTTCATGATCCAGCGGTTCAGCCAGGCCTCGCAGTCCGACGCCTCGAGGAAGGAGCCGACCTTGTCGCGCGCCATCACCTTCAGGTAATGGGCGAAGCGGGACGTCGCCATCATGTAGGGCAGGCGGGCCGAGATGGCGGCGTTCGCCGTCGCCTCCGGCCGGTCGTACTTCTTCGGCTTCTGCGTGGTCTGGGCCCCGAAGAACACGGCGTAGTCGGTGTTCTTGTAGTGGCACAGCGGCAGGAAGCCCAGGCGCGACAGCTCGGCCTCGCGCCGGTCGGTGATGCCGATCTCGGTCGGGCACTTGTGGTCCGGGTCGCCGTCGTCGCTGACGAAGGTGTGGAACGGCAGGTTCTCGACCTTGCCGCCGCCCTCGGCCCCGCGGATGGCGGTGCACCACCCGTACTGGGCGAAGGCGTCGGTCAGCCGCGCGCCCATCACATAGGCGGCGTTCATCCAGCAATAATTGTCATGGTCCATGGCCCGCGGGGCGCCGTTCTGGTCCGCCGGGGCCTCCTCGTAGCCGAACTCCTCGATCCGGCGGGTGTTGGCGCCATAGGGCAGTCGGGCCAAGGCGCGCGGCATCGTCAGGGTGACGAAGCGGCTGTCCTCGCTGTCCCGGAAGCTGCGCCACTTGGCGTATTCCTGGGATTCGAAGATCTTCTCCAGGTCGCGCGGGCGCGACAGCTCGGTGTAGTCGTTGAAGCCGAACAGCTGCGGGCCGGCGGCCGAGATGAACGGCGCGAAGGCCGCCGCCGAGACCTGGCTCATATGCTGCAGCAGCTCGACATCCTCGGGGTGGTTCGTGAACTCGTAATCCCCGATCAGCGCGCCATAGGGCTCGCCGCCCGGCGTGCCGAACTCGCTCTCATAGATCTTCTTGAAGATCTGGCTCTGGTCGAACTCGACCGCCTTGCTGACGTCCCGGTACAGGTCGCGCTTGGAGACGTTGATGACGCGGACCTTCAGCGTCGCGCTGGTCTCGCTGCTCTGGATCAGGTGATGCAGGCCGCGCCAGGATCCCTCCAGCTTGCGGAACTTGTCATTGTGCATGATCGCGGCCAGCTGGCGCGACATCTGCTCGTCGATCGCGGCGATCGCCCGGTTCAGCGTGACCGTCAGGTTGCGGTCATAGGTGACCGTGCCCTTCAGCGCCTCTTCCGTCAGCGTTCGCAGCAGCTCCTGCGCCCGTTCGGGCTCGGTCTGCTTTGTGGCGCCGATCGCCTGGTCCAGGAGGCTGACCTCGGCCGTCTCGGTGGCCTGGGCTGCGCCCTGGGTCTGCGGGGTCCGTTCCACAGCCATCGCCTTACTCCTTCGTCTCGCCGCCGTCCGCGGCCGGGCTGCCGGCCTTGTCCAGCGCAGTGGACAGCTGCGACAGCTGCTCCTTGTTCTGCAGCACCTTTTCCAGCAGGGCTTCCAGGTCCTCGGACCGGTCGACCTTGGACATCAGGTCGCGCAGCCGGTTGCGCGTCTCCATCAGCTTGCGCAGCGGCTCGACCTGGGCGACCACCGCCGCCGGCTCGAAATCGTCCAGCGACTTGAAGGCCAGGTTGACCGCGAACTCGCTGCCGTCGCCCTTCAGCGTGTTCTCCACCCGCAGCTTCAGGCCCGGGGCGATGCGCGCCATGACGTCGTCGAAGTTGTCGCGATCGATCTGCACGAATTTGCGGTCGCGCAGCGGCGCCAGGGGCTGGGTCGGATCGCCGGAGAAATCCCCCAGGACACCGACGACGAAGGGCAGTTCCTTCTCGACGACCGCACCCTCCGTCTCCACCTGGTAGGTGATGTGGACGCGAGGCTTGCGGACGCGCTGAAGCTTGTCATGAATGCTGGACATCATCGTCTCGCCTGGCTCAGGGGGTTGGGGGAAAGGCGCAGATCCACGGTCACTCTCCGATGCGCGGCTTGACGCCGGCAGTGATCAGGAAGTCGCCGCGCGCGGTCTCGTCGCGCAGCAGCTCCTCCAGCAGCTCCGGCAGCGACAGCCGCGCGCGCCGCACGGCCTCCGTCAGGGTGTAGGAGATCACGGCCTGCGGCTCGGCCTGGCGGAACCAGGCCGCGGCCAATTCGACCAGGCGGAACGCGTCCTCGCGCGTGCGGATCTCGCCCGAACGGGCGGCGGCCTGGGGGACCTGTCCGTTGCCGGCCGCCTGGCCCGGCACCGCAGCAGCGAGCTCCTGGGTCTCCTGCGGCGCGCGGAGGGCTTCGGCGCGGTCGCCCAGGGCCAGGAACACGGCGTCCCGGGCCGCCTCGATCACGTTGCGGATGTTGGAGCTCGGCGGGGAATCGGCGCCGCAGCGCTCGTCGAGGATCCGGCACAGCGCCTGGAACGCCTCCTGCGCCGCCGCGATGTCGGCCAGCAGGGCGTTGACCGCCGCCGCCGTCATCTCCTGCGCCGCGGCCCGGACCGCTTCCAGATCCGTGGCGCCGCCATCCAGGCGCAGCTGTCGTTGGGCGGGATCGAGGCCGGCGACGTCACCGGCCTGGGCGACCTGCCACAGCGAATAGTGCCGCTGCTGGCCATGGATCAGCGGGATCCGGCGCAGCGGCTGGATCAGCGTGCCTTCGCCGCCTTCGCCGTTCAGGCCGGTGACGGGCCGGACCCGGGTCGACACCCCGTCCTCATCCGGCTCGGGGAACAGGCCATCCCAGTACCGCTCCACCAGCACGCGGATCAGGCCGAAGCCGTCGCGCAGGCCGGCATAGCCGTGCAGCCGGGCCAGGCCCTCGACCATCATCGCCGCGATCTCGAGGTCCTTGCTGCGGCGGGTCAGCAGCTCGGTCCCGAGATCGAGGATCTCGCGCCATTCGGCGACGGGCCGGGTCTCGTCATCGGCGGCATCGGCCGCCCGTTCCAGAGCCCGCACGCGCGTGCGCAGGTCGCGCAGGCGCTGGAAATCAGCCCCCGACGTGAAGTCGGACCGAAGATCCTCGCCATGGGGGGCCGGGCCGGGCACGGGGGCGGCCAGCGCCTCGATATCCAAGATCGCCGGTGTCTGCACCGAACTGCTCACCTGTCGCCGCTCATGTCTCGGTCAATCCATCCCATCGCGCCGCTCATCGGGCCGGCTTCCCTACCATAGCGGGGTCCCGCCGCGGGCGGAATGCTTCGCCGGGCAGCCGAAACCGGCAGGACGGGCGTCCTGCCTTGCCGCACTGAGCCTGATCGAATCATTGATCTCCCCAACGGAGGAATTATGCGCTAATTGCGTTTCAGCTTCCAGAATCGCGGCGGCGGTGTATGGATGGCACTGTGATGAACGATGAATGTGACTTTTCGGCGGCTTTGTCGGCATGGCAACGCGATATCCGTCGTCTCTCAGCATGAAAGTGAATCGGGCTTAACTTCTTGGCTGATGATGGCAATGGTCATGTGCTCGGGGTTTCTCTCCCCGGAAATTTTGATCAAGACGGTCCACAGATTGTCACAATCCTCAGCAATGGTCGACACCGGCGGCGCAGAGTCTATTGGCCGCGCAGGCATTCCTTAAAACGGAGGGCGAAATGGCGATCTATGTGCAGATCGACGGCATCCAGGGTGATGCGACTCATGAGACCCACAAGAAGTGGGTCGACGTTGCGGCGATGAACTGGGGGGTGCACCGGGCCGTGTCGACGCCGTCGGGCTCCGCGCAGAATCGCGAAGCGTCCGAGCCCGTGGTCGGCGAGGTGCATCTGACCAAGTCGATGGACGGGTCGTCCCTGAAGTTCTTCGAGGCCGCCGCGACCGGCAACCAGGGCAAGACCGTGACCATCCATCTGGTGACCACGGGCAGCCCGGGCGCCACCTACATGGAGTACAAGCTGACCAACGCGCTGGTCAGCGGCTATCAGGTCAACACGACGGGCGACCGCCCGGTCGAGGAGATCACGCTGAACTTCACCAAGGTCGACCTCAAATACACGACCTATGACGAGAACCATAAGCCGGTGAACAACCAGGTCGCCAGCTACGACATCGCGACCACCAAGAAGGGTTGACGGCCGGACGCCCGGGCATCCGCGACAGCCGGATGCCCGGGCCCGTCCTGCCGGCGGGCGGTGGCCGACCGCCGCCGCATCGCGCCGTGAAAGATTGGAGAGATCGGAGCCATGCGTCCGGATCAGGTCCTGAATCTCGTCGGAACGGTGCTGACGGAGCTCGAGGGCAAATCGCCGTCGGGCGCCGCGGGCCCGCAGGGGCTGCTGCAGCGCCAGCGCCAAGTCATGGTGCTGGAATCCTGCATCGCCGAGCTGGCGCCGACAATGCCGCCGCCGAGCTTCCGCGGACGGCTGGCCTGGCAGCTGCCCTCGAAGGCGGCGCCGGCGCCGAACCAGGCTTCGGAAGAGGATCTCGCCCGCCGCTCCTGCCGGATCGCCCGGCAGCTGCCGGTGCCGGCGACGGCCTTCTCCGCCGGGGCGGGCCGGTTCAACGCCGAGCTCGCGCGCCTGGTGCCGGGCGCGGATGCGCAGGAGATCCGGCTGGCGGCGTTCGGCGACCAGCCGCACCGCCCGTCCGGGGCTGCGGACCGCGATCGCCCCGCCGGAAGCCGCCTGCTGGCGGCCCTGGCCGTGATCGCCGCCGCCTTGCGATACTCGCCCGGTCCCGCGCAGGGGCGGGCCCGCTGACCGTATGATGCCGTCTTCGACCGTTCCTGCCGGCCGGCCGTCACGGCCGGCGGGGGTGGCGAACCGAAGGGTCGGGGTGCCCCATGTCTCCTTATGATTACACCGCGTCGCTGACCCAGGCCGGGCGCCTCCTGTCGGTCGACACCCCCCTCGGCGAGGATGTCTTCCTGCTCGAGGTGATGGACGGCAGCGAGGGGTTGAGCGGCCTGTTCGAGTTCCGGCTGCGCGTCCGGTCCAAGCGTCAGGACGTGACGCCGAAGGAGCTGGTCGGGCTGCCGATCAGCTGGTCGCTGGAACTGCCCGGCGGCGAGCGGCGCCAATGGTCGGGGGTCGTCGCCGCGCTCGTGGCCGGCCCGGCGCTGGGCGAGGGGATGCGGAGCTACACGATCGACGTCCGGCCCTGGTTCTGGCTGTTCACCCACACCTCCGACTGCCGGATCTTCCAGAACAAGACCACCCAGCAGATCCTCGAGGAGATCTTCACCGAGGCGAAGATCCGCGACTATGATTTCGGGCCGGTGATCGGGCCCAAGGCGGTGCGCGAATACTGCGTCCAGTACAACGAGACCGACTACGCCTTCATCTGCCGGCTGCTCGAGGAAGAGGGCTGGTGCTGGTGGTTCCGGCACGAGCCGGGCAGCGACGGGGCGCCGCCGCGGCACGTCTTCGTGGTGGCGGACGGCGCGCACGCCTGGACCTTCGGGGCCGAGCCGGAAGTCCGCTTCACCACCACCAATCTCGACCTCAACGACGTGACGGGCTGGACCCGGCGCTTTGCCTTCAAGCCGGGCCAGGCGGCGGAGGCCGACTGGAACTTCGAGACCCCGCAGGCGCCGGTGACGCGGAACCAGCCCTCGGTGGCGCCGATCGAGTCCAACCGCCTGTTCGAGATGTATCGCTGGGGCGGACGGTTCATGGACAAGGACCGGGCCGACCATGTCACCCGCCGGCGCATCGAGGCGCATGAGGCCGGCTTCGAGGTGATCGAGGCCGAGAGCGGCAACCGCCGCATCGCGCCGGCGCAGAAATTCCGGCTCTACGGTCATCCGATCGCCACGGAGAACGCTGAATATGCCGTGGTCGGGGTCGTGCACTCGGCCGAGGACCAGACCTATGTGATGGGCGACCGGTCGGCGCCGACCTATTCCAACCGGTTCCGGGTGATCCCCGCCGGCACCCGCTGGGTGCCCGAGCAGCGGACGCCGCATCCGCGCATCGACGGGATGCAGACCGCCCTGGTGGTGGGGCCGCCGGGGGAGGAGATCCACACCGACCGCTACGGTCGGGTCAAGGTCAAGTTCCCCTGGGACCGCTACGCCAAGGGGGACGACACCTCGTCCTGCTGGCTGCGCGTCAGCCAGCCCTGGGGCGGGTCCGGCTGGGGGTCGCAGACGATCCCGCGCATCGGCATGGAGGTGCTGGTCAGCTACCTCGAAGGCGACCCGGACAAGCCGCTGGTGGTCGGCGTGGTGCCGAATCCGCTGACCATGCCGTCCCTGGCGCTGCCGGCGAACAAGACCCGCACCGGGTTCAAGTCTTCGACCAGCCCGGGCGGCGCCGGGTTCAATGAGCTGAGCTTCGAGGACCAGGCGGGCAGCGAGGAGATGTTCCAGCATGCCCAGAAGGACGCGACCGAGATCGTCCGCAACAACAAGCGGCAGCAGGTCGGCAACGCCCATACGGTGGCGGCGGAGACGCTGCACCTGACCACGGTGCAGGCGTCCCAGATTCAGCTGACCCCGAAGGGGATCACGCTGCAGCACAAGGGCGCAATGATCCATATGGACGAGACGCAGATCGTCCTGTCCTTCAACGGCAAGCACAGCATCCGCCTCAGTGCCGACGGGGTCGAGACCCAGTCCGAGACCAAGGTGTTCTCGGCCCAGGGGCCGGGCGGGGCGGCCAAGAGCTTCGTCAACATCTTCGACCAGGGCGTCCATGTCCTGGGCGACCAGGCCATCCTGAACCAGGCGGCGGGCGCCAACCTGCTGATGAACGCCGATGCGATCGACGCGCACGGCCCGCCGATCCTGCTGAACTGTTCGCCCCCGGACCCGGCCCAGACCGCCGCCGGCGGGCAGGGACCGACCGTGGCCGACGCCAACCTCGCCGCGCCGCCCGGGGCGCAGGGCGCCAACCAGGGCCCGGGCGTGGCCCAGGGCGGCGGCGCGGGCGCGACCAGCTGGAGCGCCAACCCCAAATGGTGGGGCGCGCAATCGCCCCCCGGCAGCCCGGCCGACGCGAAGTTCTTCGGCGCCGAGGCGAAGGCCGAGGTGACGACGACGCCCAACAGCAGCGTGCTGAAGGCCGAGGCGACCGTCGCGGGCGCCACGGTCAAGCACGAAAACTTCGAGATCGACGCCTTCGCCGCCAGCGGCAAGGTCTATTCCGGGATGACCAACGCCGGGATGGGGGCGCAGGTCTCGGGCGAGGCGGCGATGGCCCGGCTCAAGGCGGGCGGCAATGTGGGCGACCCCGCGACCGGCAGCTTCGGCCTGTCCGGCGAGGGCAAGCTGTTCGCGGCAGAGGCGTCGGCCGGGTACACCTTCGGCGACGACGGCCAGCGCATCGGCATCGCCGGCGCCGCGAAGGCCAGCGCCGCCGCCGTCGACGGCAAGGCGGAGGGCCAGTTCTCGGTCCCGATCGGCTGGCTGCCCGGCGTGCCGGACGACTGGACCCTGGGGGCCAAGGGAAGCGCCTCTGGGTCGCTGGGCTCGGTCGGCGGCGGGGCGGGGGGCCATGCCTATTACGATCGCGCCGACAGCCGCTATCATGCCGGCGCTTTCGGCGAGCTCGAAGCCCTCGTCGGTGTCGAGCTGGGGACCGACATCAGCGTCGGCCCCCCGCCGCGCACCGGCAAATAGCGGCCGATGTGTCCGATATGTGCAGCCTTGGCGGCGCTCTTGCCCCGGAGGGGGCGAACCGGACGGATCGCCCTCGGCCTGGTCGCCATCCTGGCGGTCCTGCTGGCGGCGACCTATGGCTGGGTGCAGCGCCACGGCCAGGCGGAGACGCCGGTCTCGCTCGGCCTCGTCGCCGGCCTCGCGCTCTGCGTCTACGGGTTGTTCGTCCTGGCGGTGCTGGCCGGTTTTCGATCGATCATCCGGGTGAACGAGCGGCAGACCGCGACACAGGGAGATGTGCCGTTGACGTGGCGCCTGTCGCTGCTGTGGCTGTACCGCCGGAGGGATGTCTCCCGCATGGCGGGAGAGGGCCGTCTGGCCGAGCTCATGACCTTTTCGATCGTCGTCATCACCATTGTCGGCTTGTCCCTGGCGGTGATCCTGCCCCATACGCCGGCCCAGGCCGAGGAGAGTGCCGTGACTGATCTTCTGCTGAAGCCGCGCTCCACGCAGGCCCAGATCGAGCAATCGACGAATCTCCAGGTCGAGGACAATGGCGACCCGGCCCTGTCCTTCCGGCTGCGCCTGCCCAAGGACTGGTTGAAGTTCGAGCCCTACAAGCCGGAGACCCCCGAGGCCGAGGGGCTGGTCCTGCTGTCGCGCTACGGCAGCCGGGACCAGCGGGCCATGATCGAGGTCTTCGCCCAGACGCTGCGGCGCGAATTGTCGAGCGCCGACTGGCTGACGGTCTGGCTGCGGCAGAACGGCTACACCATGCTGAAGCAGCACACTTATTACTCGGCCGCCGGCTGGAATGCCGATGTGCTGGCCGGGCGCCGGGCGGACGGCAAGGATTTCCTGTACCGGATGTCCACCTACAAGAATGGCAACAGGCTGTACCTGGTCACCGGCTATGCCGAGACGGCCGCCTATGCCAATGCGGAGGAGCCGTTCGTCGTCGCCGCGAAGAGCTTCCAGCTGCTGCAGGCGGCCGACAGCCCGTCGGTCGAGCCGGTCCGGACCGTGCAGATCTCGAAGATCCTGCCGGCCAGTTTCGGCGTGCCGGAAGGCTGGGCCGAAAGCCGCGACGAGAGCGCGGGGCCGAGCCAGGAGAGCCTCAACTTCAAGAACAAGGTCGACGACCACACCATCGGCCAGCTCAACGTGCTGGTGGCGCCGCAATCGGCCTATGTCTCCTACGGCGATCTCGCCGACACGCTGCTGGGCGCGGTCAAGCGCGCGACCGGCGCCGATGTGACGGGCATGGCGCTGGCGCCGGTCGACCTCCGCACCGATCTCAAGGAGGCGCGGGAGGGCGAGGCCGAGGCCGAGGTCAACGGGTCGCCGATCAAGGTGCGCCTCACCATCGGCAAGGCCGGGGATGCCTGGGTCTCTTTCATCCTGATCAGTGCCCGCCCGAATCCCGATCTCATGCTCGTCGATGCCATCAACCGGCGGGCCTACGATATCGCCGTGCGGACCTTCGGGCCCGCCTGGTAGCCGCGGCTCAGGAAAGGGGAAAGACGCCATGTCCTTCTCAGGCAGCTCCGTGAAGACGCCGATCATGGCTGCGGCCCACGGCATGCGGCAGGTCGCCTTCAACACCATCGGCGACAAGGTCATCCGGCCGCTGGTCGAGTTCGCGCCGCCGGAGGTGACGCAGTTCGCCGCCGGCGCGGCGCAGCAGGCGATGCAGACCGCGGCCGGGGCCGCCGGCGCGGTGTCGTCGGCCGCTGCCGGGGCGACGAGCGCGGCCGCCGGCTCGTCCGGCTCGAGCCCGATCTCGGCTCTGCCGGAGCTCACCGGCACCACGCCCACCGTGCCGGTGGATTTCCGCGACATGCCGCAGGTCGATTCGGCCTCCATCCTCGACCGCGCCCGCAACAAGGTGAGGGGCGTCCTGTCCGGCCTCCCGGCTGGGGTGCAGGATGCCGCCATCAACGCGGCCGAGACCGCGATCACGGACGGCGTCGCCAAGACCGCGGGGCGCAAGCTGGGCAGCGACTGGAGCGAACGGGCCAAGACCCTGGTGGGCGCGACCGGCCTCGGCAGCGGTGTCGATAGCGCCAAGAAGGCCGTCGACGGCGCGAAGAAGGCGGCGGATGCCGCGGTTGGCGCCCTCCCGGGCAGCCCCGGCGCGATGAAGGACGCCGTGGGCAAGGTCGTCGCCGACAAGGCGCAGCAGGAGCTGGCCCGAAAGGCCGGCACCGGCTGGGCCAAGGCGGCGCGGACGGTCTATGACGGGTCGGCCAAGAAGCCGGACATCGCGGACGCCAAGACGCCGCCCTTCGTTCCCGACCCGGCGAAGCCCGGCAAGCCCTGATCCCGCCCCTTCCACCAGCGAGGCCCCGCGTGGCGCAGACAAGCGTGAACCGAGATTTCTCCGTCAGCGTGCCGGACGACTGGACC
>JAEKLZ010000500.1 GCA_019508225.1 Inquilinus limosus
TCGCTGGGCCCCTGCTTCGGCATCAAGGGCGGCGCCGCCGGCGGCGGCCACGCCCAGGTGGTGCCGATGGAGCAGATCAACCTGCACTTCACCGGCGACTTCCACGCCATCAGCAGCGCCCACAACCTGCTGTCGGCGCTGCTGGACAACCACATCTACTGGGGCAACGCGCTCGGCCTCGACACCCGCCGGGTGACCTGGCGCCGGGTGATGGACATGAACGACCGGGCGCTGCGCTCGATCGTCACCAGCCTGGGCGGCGCCCAGAACGGCTTCCCGCGCGAGGACGGCTTCGACATCACCGTGGCGTCGGAGGTGATGGCGATCTTCTGCCTGGCCAAGAGCCTGGAGGATCTGGAGCAGCGGCTGGGCAATATCATCGTCGGCCAGTCGCTCGACCGCCGGCCGGTCACGGCGAAGGACCTGAAGGCGGACGGGCCGATGACCGTGCTGCTGAAGGACGCCTTCATGCCCAACCTGGTGCAGACGCTGGAGAACAACCCGGCCTTCGTCCATGGCGGCCCCTTCGCCAACATCGCCCATGGCTGCAACTCGGTGATGGCGACCAAGACGGCGCTGAAGCTGGCCGACTACGTCGTCACCGAGGCCGGCTTCGGCGCCGATCTCGGGGCCGAGAAGTTCTTCGACATCAAGTGCCGCAAGGCCGGGCTGAAGCCGGCGGCGGTGGTGATCGTCGCCACCGTGCGAGCGCTGAAAATGCATGGCGGCGTGGCCAAGGAGGAGCTGGGGCAGGAGAATGTGGCGGCGCTGAAGAAGGGCCTGGCCAATCTCGGCCGGCACATCCGCAATGTCGGCCAGTTCGGCGTGCCGGCGATCGTCGCGGTCAACCGCTTCGTCGCCGACACCGAGGCCGAGCTGCAGGCGGTGCGGGAGTATTGCACCGAGCACGGGGTCGAGGCGCAAGTTTGCAGCCATTGGGCCGATGGCAGCGCCGGAACGGTCGATCTGGCGCACAAGGTCGCGGCCCTGGCCGAGGACCATTCCCAGTTCCGCACCCTGTACGACGACGACCTGCCGCTGTGGGAGAAGATGCGGACGATCGCGACCGCGATCTACGGCGCCGACGACATCATCGCCGACAAGCGGGTGCGCGACCAGTTCGCCCAATACCAGAAGGGCGGCTATGGCCATTTCCCGATCTGCGTCGCCAAGACCCAGTACAGCTTCTCCACCGACCCGGCGCTGAAGGGGGCGCCGTCGCACCACATCGTGCCGGTGCGCGAGCTGCGCCTGTCAGCGGGGGCGGAGTTCCTGGTGGCGATCTGCGGCGAGATCATGACCATGCCGGGCTTGCCGAGGACACCGGCGGCGAACAACATCCGGCTGGATGAAGGCGGACGGATCGAGGGGCTGTTCTAGCCTATTCGAGGATCGCGGCCAGCTTCGTCATAGGAGTTCGCTGCTAACCGGCTTGGCATCGAACCATTGCTGGTCCTCCGTCGCGGGTTCAGCGGAGGCTTCGCATTGGGCCAGCAACTCGTCCAGCGTATAGCGCGGGCGGATGTGCGGTTCGATTAGCAAGCGGCCGTTGTCGACGGTCAGACCCACTTTGGCGCCGGGGCCGAGGTTCAGGGCATCAAGGAGCGCCGGCGGCACAACCAGCATGACGGATCTGCCGACCTTGCGCAGGCTCGTGATGTACATAGCGCTCTCCAGTTATGGTCAAACTAGACCTGCACGGCCCTTTCTTGAAGCTCCTCTCGCTGAATCGCGGCGCTGCACATGATCCGCCCGCACGGCTGAGGCCCGGCATCGGCGTTTGACCGGGACGCGGCCGGGCGGGACAGTGCTTCGCCCGCTTCCGAGGACGATCCGATGCTGCTGCACCCCGACCGCCATCTCACTGTCTGCGGCCTGGAGGAGATCGCCGGCTTCCGCGCCGCCGGCGTCACCCATGTGCTGTCGATCGCCGATCCGGGCACCCCGGCCGAGACCTATTTCGACGGCTTCGCGCCGCATCGCCGCCTCGACCTGCGCTTCCACGACATCATTGACGAGATGCCGGGCCACATCTTCCCGACCCCGGACCATGTCGCCGAGATCCTGGAGTTCGGCGAGGCCATGGCGCTGGAGGGCGAAAGCCTGCGCCACCTGCTGGTGCATTGCCATATGGGCGTGTCGCGCTCGACCGCGTCGATGCTGATGCTGATCGCCCAGCGCCATCCGGGCGAGGAGGAGGCCTCGGTGGCGCGGCTGGCGGCGATCCGGCCGCAGGCCTGGCCGAACACGGTGATGATCGACTATGCCGAGGCGGCGCTGGGCACCAAGGGCCGGCTGCGCGACGCGCTGCGCCCGCAATACCGCCGTGTCAGGGACGAGCAGCCCGACCTGATCGCCATGCTGCGCCGCGTCGGCCGCGGGCGGGAGATTCCGACGGACTGACGCGCAGGCCGGCGGAAGCTAGCTTGATATCTTGCCTTACAAGGAATACCTTGTGAGGTAAGTATGAAGGCGCCCACTAAGAGACTGCAGGCCAGCTTCTATGCCACGGACGCAGGGAAACGGCCTGTGCGGGAATGGCTTATGGAGCTGATGCTGGAAGACCGGAAGGCGATCGGCACGGACATCGCCACGCTGGAATTCCGCTGGCCGGTCGGCATGCCCAAATGCTCCTCGATCAGGGGAATCAAGGGCCTCTATGAAATCCGTTCCAATATCTCATCGGGACGGATTGCCCGCGTGTTCTTCGTCCTGGCCGGCAACCAGATGGTGCTCTTGCACGGGTTCATCAAGAAAACGCAGAAAACGCCGGACAAGGAACTCAAAGTAGCCGCAACCCGCATGAAGGAGGTGCAGCGCTATGAAGACTAAGAACCCGCATATCGGCGAAAGCTTCGAGAGCTTCCTGCGCGAGGACGGCATTTACGATGAGGTGACGGCGACCGCCATCAAGCGGACCCTCGCACTGCAGATCGAGCATGAGATGGCCGTGCAGAAGATCTCAAAATCCGAGATGGCCCGCCGCATGAAGACGAGCGCGACCCAGCTCAGCCGCCTTCTCGATCCGGACAACGATCGGATTCAGCTCGACACGCTCGTCAAGGCAGCCTCCGCCGTGGGCAAGCACTTGGCCGTAAGCCTGGTCTAAGCCCATAAGAGCCGCCCCGCCCTTGGCGCTGGGCGACGCCTGCATGTCGCGCCTAAGCTGGCGCCGGGCCGGCCGGCTCTGCACCATGCGACGCTCACCCTAGGACCCGCTCCGGATCGATGTCCCGCTATTCCGTCTTCTCCCTCGCGCGCCAGGCGCTGTCGCACCACGAAGGCTGGCAGAAGGCGTGGCGTTCGCCCGACCCCAAGCCGGCCTATGACGTGGTCATCGTCGGCGGCGGCGGGCACGGCCTGGCCACCGCCTACTACTTGGCGAAGGAGCACGGCATCACCAATGTCGCAGTGCTGGAGAAGGGCTGGATCGGCGGCGGCAACACCGGCCGCAACACCACCATCGTGCGCTCCAACTACCTCTACGACGCCTCGGCCTTCATCTACGAGCACGCGCTGAAGCTGTGGGAGGGCCTGTCGGCCGACCTCAACTACAACGTCATGTTCAGCCAGCGCGGCGTGATGAACATCTGCCACGACCCGCACGAGGCGCGCGAGCTGATGCGCCGGCTGCACGCCAACCGGCTGAACGGCATCGACAGCGAGTGGTTGACCCGCGAGCAGGTGCTGGAGTTCTGCCCCGCCCTGAACCCGGACCCGACCATCCGCTTCCCGGTCTATGGCGGCACGGTGCAGCGCCGGGCCGGCACGGCGCGGCACGACGCCGTCGCCTGGGGCTATGCCCGTGGCGCGGACAGCCGCGGCGTCGACATCATCCAGAACTGCGAGGTCACCGGCTTCCGCACCGAGCAGGGGCGCGTCGTCGGGGTCGAGACCACGCGGGGGTATATCGGCGCCGGCAAGGTCGGGGTGGTGGCGGCCGGCCACAGCTCGGTCCTGGCCAACCTCGCCGGCTTCCGCCTGCCGCTGGAGAGCCACCCGCTGCAGGCGCTGGTGTCCGAGCCGATCAAGCCGGTGATCGACTGCGTCGTCATGTCGAACGCCGTGCACGCCTATGTCAGCCAGTCCGACAAGGGCGAGCTGGTGATCGGCGCCGGCATCGACGGCTACGTCTCCTATTCCCAGCGCGGCGGCTTCGCCATCATCGAGGAGACGCTGGCGGCGATCGTCGAGATGTTCCCGATCTTCAGCCGCATGCGGATGCTGCGGCAATGGGGCGGCATCGTCGACGTGGCGCCGGACGCCAGCCCGATCATCGGCAAGACCCCGGTCGAGAACCTGTTCATCAATTGCGGCTGGGGGACCGGCGGGTTCAAGGCGACGCCCGGTTCGGGCCATGTCTTCGCCCACACCGTCGCCCGCGGCGAACCCAACGCCATCGCCGCGCCCTTTGCGCTGGACCGCTTCAGCTCCGGTGCGCTGGTGGCCGAGCACGGCGCCGCCGCCGTGGCGCATTGAGGCGGCGGGCATGAAGATCCATTCGGGCGCATTCGAGATCGACACCGACGGGCGGCGCGTGCCGCTGCACGGGCCGGAGGCCTTCGCCGGCATGCGCCGGGCCGGCCAAGTGGTGGCCGAGGTGCTGGACCGGATCGCGCCGGAGGTCAGGCCCGGCGTGTCGACGCTGGACCTCGACGCCATCGTCACCGGCCATATCGCCGAGCTCGGCGCCCGGTCGGCGACGATCGGCTACAAGGGCTACCGACACGCCAGCTGCATCTCGGTCAACCACGTCGTCACCCACGGCATCCCGGACGCGGCCAAACGGCTGCAGGATGGCGACATCCTCAACATCGACGTGACCGTGATCGTCGATGGCTGGCATGGCGATTCCAGCCGGATGTACGTGGCCGGCGACGCCGGGGTGAAGGCGCGGCGGCTGGTCGACGTGACCTATAAGTCGATGATGGCCGGGATCGCGGCGATCCGCCCGGGCGCCCATCTCGGCGATGTCGGCCATGCCATCCAGACCATGGCCGAGGCGGCGCGGTTCAGCGTCGTCCGGGACTTCGTCGGCCACGGCGTCGGCCGGGTCTTCCACGACGCGCCGGACGTGCATCATGTCGGCCGGCCGGGGCGCGGGCTGATCCTGCGGCCGGGGATGATCTTCACGGTCGAGCCGATGCTGAACGCCGGCCGGCCCGAGTTGAAGGTGCTGGCCGATGGCTGGACCGCGGTGACCCGCGACCGGTCGCTGTCGGCCCAGTTCGAGCACAGCGTCGGCGTCACCGAGGACGGGGTCGAGATCTTCACCCTGTCGCCGGGCGGCCTGGACAGGCCGCCTTACGCCGCGGCCGGCTGAGGGGGAAACCATCATGTTCCTGATCGATTGCCCCTGGTGCGGCCCGCGGGACCAGCGTGAGTTCCGCTGCGGCAGCGAGGCCCATATCCGGCGCCCGTCCAACCCGGCCGAGCTGAGCGATGCGGAATGGGGCGACTACGTCTTCATGCGCTCCAGCCCCAAGGGGCTGCACTATGAGCGCTGGGTCCACATCCATGGCTGCCGGCGCTGGTTCAACGTCGCGCGCAACACGGCGACCGACGAGATCCTGGCGGTCTACGGCCCGGGCGACCCGCCGCCGGCGATCGACGGCCAATCCATCCCCACCCCGTCCGGCGAGCCGGCGCGGGGCACCGCCAACGCGCCGCTGGTCGATCCCGCCAGCGCTTCCGGCTCCTAGACCCATGACCCAACGCTACCGCCTGGTCGGCCGCGGCGCCGATATCGACCGCACCCAGGGCGTCGCCTTCGCCTTCGACGGCACCTCCTATCGCGGCTATGAGGGCGACACGCTGGCCTCGGCCCTGCTGGCCAACGGCGTCCACCTGATGGGCCGCAGCTTCAAGTATCACCGGCCGCGCGGCGTGATCTCGGCCGGGCCGGAGGAGCCGAACGCGCTGGTCCAGCTCGGCCCCGACGCGGCGCGGACCGACCCGAACAGCCGCGCCACCCAGGTCGAGCTGTTCGACGGGCTGGCGGCGCGCAGCCAGAACCGCTGGCCGTCGCTGCGCTTCGACCTGAATGCGGTCAACGACCTGTTCGCGCCGCTGATCCCGGCCGGCTTCTACTACAAGACCTTCATGTGGCCGCGCTCGCCCAAGGCCTGGATGATCTATGAGCGCTTCATCCGCAAGGCGGCCGGCCTCGGCGTGTCGCCGCGCCAGCCCGACCCCGACCGCTACGACCATATGAACGTCCATTGCGACGTGCTGGTGGTCGGTGGCGGCCTCGCCGGCCTCGGTGCCGCCCTGGCCGCGGCCCGCGCCGGCGCCCGGGTCGTCCTGGCCGAGGACCAGCCCCGCTTCGGCGGCTGGCTGCGGTCGGAGCCGACGGCATCGATCGGTGACACAGGCGCGCTCGACTGGGTCGAGGCGACGGTGGCCGAGCTGGCGTCGATGCCCGATGTCCGGGTGCTGCCGCGCACCACCGCCTTCGGTTATTACGGCCACAACTGGCTGGGCCTGCTGGAGCGGGCCAGCGACCACATTCCGCCGCACGCGGTGCCGGTGGGCACGCCGCGGCAGCGGCTGTGGAAGGTGCGGGCCACGCAGGTGGTGCTGGCCACCGGCTCGATCGAGCGCAGCCTGGTCTTCGCCGAGAACGACCGTCCCGGCATCCTGCTGGCCGGCGCCGCCCGGGCCTATCTGCATCGCTGGGGCGTCAAGGTCGGCGAAAAGGTCGTGGTC
>JAEKLZ010000501.1 GCA_019508225.1 Inquilinus limosus
GCGGGCCTGAGGCTGGGCGACCGGCCGGGTCGCCACCGGGGCCGGGCTCGGCCGCTCGGGCTGCGAGGCCGCCATCGCCAGCAGCACGTCGTCGACCGGCGCGACCTGCGGCCGGTCCGGGATCGGCGCCATGCGGACGGGGGCCGGCCGCACCGCGGCCTGGCGGACCGGTGCGACCGGCGCGGCCGCCGGCATCGGCGCCACCCGGTCGGGGATCGGCTGCATCGCCACCACGGCCGGGCGTGACACCGGCGCCGCCAGGGGCGCCTGCTGGACCGGGAGCGGCTGGCCGGTGCGGGCGGCGATGGCCGTGTCGACCCGGGCCATCGTGCCCTGCTCGTCCGGCGACAGCCGGTCGGGGATCGGCGCCATCGCCATCACCACCGGCGACCGGCCGCCCGGCTGCCCGGTGCGGGCCTGGATCGCGCCGTCGACCCGGGTCTGGATCTGCTGCTCGGCATACTGCGTCATCCGGTCGGGCCGGCTCGATCCCGGCTCGATCCCGGCGATCTGGGTGCCGACGACGTCCATGTAGCGCCGGGTCTCCGACGGCAGGCTGCGCCCGCCCTCGACATATTGCCGGTAGCGGCCGGGGCCGGCGTTGTAGGCGCCGAGGAAGCCGGGCGAGCCGTACATCTCGTACAATTCGCGGATATAGGCGGTGCCGGCCATGATGTTGTTCTCGGGATCGTAGGGGTCGCTGCCGAGCCCGTGCTTCTGGCGCAGCTCCTCATAGGTCGCCGGCATCACCTGCATCAGGCCCTGGGCGCCGGCCGAGCTGGTGATCTGCTGCCCGCCCTTCCAGGTGGCGCGGCCGCCGCTCTCGATCCGCATCACCTCGCGGATCCATTCCGGCGGCACGTTGAACCGCTTCGACGCCTTCTGGATCTGCGGTTCCCAATAGGCGATGTTGCCGCCGGACGGCCGGGGCTTGTCACCGCCGCACCCGGCGATCAATCCGGCGACCAGACCGAGCATCGCCGCGGTCCTCAGCCAGCGTCCCGAACCGGCCATGACGGCCCCCCTCCAGTCTCCCCCGGGCCCAAGCGCCCTGTCTTACATCGTGATCGCAGGGATCAACGACAAGCCATTCAAACCTATCATGTTTGTCGAAAGAATGGCACCCCCGACGAATCGAGGCGCGGAGCGGGTTCCCGGAAAATCCCTGTCCGCCTGACAGGGTCGCGCCTGTATAAGGGCGTCCGATCACCCCCTTCCGGAGCCGGACATGCCGCAGGACCGCGACGCCACCCCCGCCCCCCTGCCGCGTCGCCTGCGGCCGCTGCCGATGGTGATCTTCGGCTCACGCTGGCTGCAGCTGCCGCTCTATCTCGGGCTGATCGTGGCCCAGGGCGTCTATGCCTTCCTGTTCCTGAAGGAGCTGTGGCACCTGGTGATCCACGCCATCGACTTCACCGAGCAGCAGATCATGCTGGTGGTGCTGGGGCTGATCGACGTGGTGATGATCTCGAACCTGCTGATCATGGTCATCATCGGCGGCTACGAGACCTTCGTCTCCCGCCTCGGGCTCAGCGGCCATCCCGACCAGCCGGAATGGCTGGACCACGTCAATGCGAGCATCCTCAAGGTGAAGCTCGCCATGGCGATCATCGGCATCTCCTCGATCCACCTGCTGCGCACCTTCATCGGCGCCGGCAATGTCGGGGCGCCGGAGAGCACCGGCTATACCGAGACCGGCATCATCCTGCAGACGGTGATCCACAGCGTCTTCATCCTGTCGGCGATCGGCATCGCGCTGGTCGACCGGATCTCGCAACCGCCCGCCGACCGGGCGCATTGACCCCCGGCATCGCCGCCCTGGCGGAGACGGCGCTGACCGCCGGAGAGCTGACGCTGGAGCCGCTGCACCCCGGCCACGCTGAGCCGCTGTTCGACGGCCTGGCCGACCCCGCCCTCTACCGCTTCATCCCGCAGCAGCCGCCGGCCGACGCCGCGGCGCTGCGGGCCCGGTTCGAGCGCCTGGCGGCGCGGCGGTCGCCGGCCGGGGACCAGGCCTGGCTGAACTGGGCGATCCGCCTGCCCGACGGCAGCCATGCCGGGCTGGTCGAGGCCACGGTCGGCAGCGCCGGCGCGGCCGACATCGCCTATTTCGTGTTCCGCGGGAGCCAGGGCCGCGGCATCGGCCGCCGCGCCGTCGGGGCCGTGGTCGAGGCGCTGGCGGCCGAGCCGGCGGTCACCGCGATCGGAGCTTCGATCGACACCCGCAACACCGCCTCGATCGCGCTGGTCGAGGCGCTCGGCTTCGAGCGGACCGGCCTGATCCGCGATGCCGACCACTTCAAGGGCGGCCCCAGCGACGAATTCCGCTACCAACTGCCGCTCCGGCGCTGAAGACTGGGCGTCGCCATGACCCAGGACCTGCTGCCCGGCTTCACGCCCTTCGACATCGAGACCGCGCCCGGCCTGCGCATCCATGGCGCGCGCGCCGGCGACGGGCCGCCGGTGCTGCTGCTGCACGGCCATCCGCAGACCCATGCCACCTGGTGCGAGGTGGCGCCTCGGCTCGTCGCGGCCGGATACACGGTGGTCGCCGCCGATCTGCGCGGCTATGGCGACAGTTCCCGGCCGAAGGGCGGCGAGAACCACACGAACTATTCCAAGCGCGCGATGGCCGTCGACCAGGTGGCGGTGATGCGCGCCCTCGGCCACGAGAGCTTCGCCGTGGTCGGCCATGACCGCGGCGGCCGCGTCGCCCACCGCATGGCACTGGACCATCCGCAGGCGGTGCGCCGCATCGCGGTGCTGGACATCGCGCCGACGGCGACGATGTACGCCCGCACCGACCGCGAATTCGCCACCCGCTATTTCTGGTGGTTCTTCCTGATCCAGCCGGCGCCGATGCCGGAGCGGCTGATCGAGGCCGACCCGGAATTCTACCTGCGCCACCACCTGGCCGGGCAGAGCCGGACGCCGAACGTGCCGCGCGAGGAGTTGGTGCAGGAGTATCTGCGCTGCTACCGCCAGCCCGGCGCGGTCCATGCCATCTGCGAGGATTACCGGGCGGCGGCCACGATCGACCTGGAGCACGACGCCGCCGACGCCGGCCGCAGGATCGAGGCGCCGCTGCTGGCGCTGTGGGGCGCCCAGGGCGTGGTCGGCGAGCTGTACGACGTGCTGCAGACCTGGCGCGACAAGGCGACGGATGTCCGTGGCCACGCCCTGCCCTGCGGCCACGCGCTGCAGGAGGAGCGGCCGCAGGAGACCGCCGCGGCGCTGATCGACTTCCTGGGAGACCGCGAGGACTGACGCTGGCCCGAAACGTTGACCCGTCATGGCGAGCCCCGGAGGGGCGTGGCCATCCAGCGGCTCGATCTCTGGATGGCCACGGCGCTACGCGCCTCGCCATGACGGAGATGGGGACCGAAGAGTCGACAACCGGATAGGCCCGGCCGCCCCCTCACCCGAAATCGCTGCGCGATTTCGACCTCTCCCCAAGGAGAGGTAAAAAAGGGGCTGATCTTGTTCCCCTCTCCTTGGGGAGAGGGAGGGGCCCGCCGCGTTGGCGGCGGGAGGGTGAGGGGGTGGGCCATGCCGTCGAGCAGACCCAGCTTACCTCCATCCCGCCATGAGCCGGACCTCGATCCGCGCCAGCGAGCGGCGGAAGGCGGCGGGCTCGTCCAGCGCCCGGGCCAGGACCAGGGCGCCCTGGATCGCCGCCACCGCCTCCTCCGCCCGGTCGCGGGCCTCGTCCTCGACCAGGCCGCCGCGCTCCAGCCCCTGCGCCAGCGCGTCGGCCCAGGCGGCGAAATAGCCGCGGATGGCATCGGCGAAGCGGTCGCGGACATCGCCGAGGGCGAAGGCGCCGACCAGGCAGACCCGGCGGCCGGAGCGGAAATAACCGTCGACCGCGCGGATCATCTCCGGCACCGCGCGGCGCGGCTCCTTCTCCCGCAGCGGGCGGAAGATGTGCTGCTCGAACCAGGCGTCGATCTCGGCCAGCACCGCCGCCGCCATCTCCTCCTTCCCGCCCGGGAAGAAGTGATAGAGGCTGCCCTTGCCCAGGCCGGTGCGCTGGCCGATCAGGGCCAGGCTGGCGCCCTCATAGCCATGCTCGCGGAACACCTCGGACAAGGCGGGCAGCACATCCGCCCGCTCCGCCACCACCCTGGGCAAGGTCAGCCTGCCTTTCTCACGCCCCTTGCATCCTGCGTCGCCTTGCGGTGAGTCGGATGAGGGCGCGGGCCGCGAAGAGCGTATCGGGCCATACGGTCGAGTGGCCCGCGCCCGCAGACGGCCGCCGCAAGGCGACCCTCCGGGCCGGTTGAACATGCCGACATGGTGCGTCGAACGGCTTGCGCGATGCGCTGCATCGCGCTGCGCCGCCCTCCTGCCCTGTCGGCATGTTGAACCGGCGCAGGACGCAAGGGGTGTGAGAAAGGCAGGCTATAGCCCGAGATCGCTGAGGCCCGGATGGTCCGCCGGCCGCGGGCCGGACCGGTCCCAGTGGAACTTGCGCTCGGACTCGACGATCGGCCGGTCGTTGATCGAGGCGTGGCGGGCGCGCATCAGCCCGTGCTCGTCGAACTCCCAGTTCTCATTGCCGTAGGAGCGGTACCACTGGCGGGAATCGTCGCGCCATTCATAGGCGAAGCGGACCGCGATGCGGTTGCCCTCGAAGGCCCAGAGCTCCTTGATCAGCCGATACTCCAGCTCCCGCGCCCATTTCCGGGTCAGGAACTCGACGATCTGGGCGCGGCCCTGCGGGAATTCCGCCCGGTTCCGCCAGCGGCTGTCCTCGGTATAGGCCAGCGACACGCGCTGCGGGTCGCAGCTGTTCCAGCCATCCTCCGCCCCCCGGACCTTCTGGATCGCGGTCTCGCGGGTGAAGGGCGGCAGCGGCGGACGATCGGCGGCCATGACGGTTCTCCTCGACGGGGTGTACCGAACGGAACTGACTGTACCAATCGGTACAGAGAACGATGTGATCGGTCAAGTCGGCCCTCCGCGACTCTTGACCGCAAGCGAGTCGAGGGAGAGGAATCATCCGCCGCCGAACGCCCGGGACGATGCGGCGCCCGCTTTTCATCGGAGCCATCCCTTGCCCATCTCCCTGCACGAGATCTCGATCGGCGTGATGCTGCCGAAGCTGCGCATGCTGGCGACGCTGCTGGACAAGGCCGCCGCCCATGCCGACGCCGACACGCTGGTCGAAGCCCGCCTTGCCCCCGACATGTACCCGCTGTCCGGCCAGATCCAGCGCGTCAGCGACGCGGCCAAATTCGGCGCCGCCCGCCTGGCCGGGCTGACGCCGCCGCCCTTCGAGGACAACGAGGCCACCCTGGCCGAGCTCAAGGAGCGTCTGGCCAAGACCGTCGCCTATCTCGAGAGCGTCGGGCCGGACCAGGTCGACGGCCGCGAGGAGGAGACCATCACCCTCACTCTGCGCGACCGCAAGGTGGACTTCACCGGCCGCAACTACGCGCTGAACATGGTGCTGCCGAACTTCTATTTTCACGTGGTGACGGCCTACGACATCCTGCGCCACAAGGGCGTCGAGGTCGGCAAGCGGGACTATCTGGCGCTGGCGGGCTGAGGCCCTTCCCGTTCCGTCATGGCGAGGCGCGGAGCGCCGTGGCCATCCAGGGCCAATGCGAGCGGCCCGGCCCCTGGATGGCCGCGCCCCTTCGGGGCTCGCCATGACGATATGGGAAAGGCGAACCATGAACTTTGGTATCCGATAGAAGACATATGTGCAGCCGCATCTTCCCCGCCGGCGACAAAAGTCGTACCAAGGGGACGTCAGGGGCCGGCTGCGCGTCCGGCCCGAATTCGGGAGGATGCGAGATGCGTGCCTTGGTCCTTGAGCGCCAGAGGGAATTGTCGCTGCGCGAGATCGACCTGCCCCGGTCCCTCGGGCCGGGCGATGTCCGGATCAGGATCGACACCGTCGGCGTCTGCGGCAGCGACGTGCACTACTACACCCATGGCCGGATCGGGCCGTTCGTGGTGAAGGAGCCGATGGTGCTGGGCCATGAGGCCGCCGGCACCGTCAGCGAGGTCGGCCCCGGCGTCACCAGCCTGAAGCCCGGCGACCGGGTGTGCATGGAGCCGGGCATTCCCGACCTGACCTCCAAGGCCTCCAAGCTGGGCCTCTACAATGTCGACCCCAGCGTCGTGTTCTGGGCCACCCCGCCGGTGCATGGCTGCCTGACGCCCGAGGTGGTGCACCCGGCCGGCTTCACCTTCAAGCTGCCGGACAACGTCTCCTTCGCCGAGGGCGCGATGGTCGAGCCCTTCGCCGTCGGCCTGCAGGCGGCGGTCAAGGCGCGGATCCAGCCCGGCGATTTCGCCGTGGTGATCGGCGCCGGGCCGATCGGCATCATGGCGGCGCTGGCCGCCCTGGCCGGCGGCTGCAGCCGGGTGCTGATCTCGGATCTGCTGCCGGAGAAGCTGGCGATCGCCGAGCGCTACCCCGGCATCACCGGCGTCAACATCCGCGAGACCAAGCTGGCCGATGCGGTGGCCGCGGCGACCGATGGCTGGGGCGCCGATGTGGTGTTCGAGGCCAGCGGCAGCCCGCGCGCCTATCCCGGCATCTTCGATGTGGTGCGGCCCGGTGGCTGCCTGGTGGTGATCGGCATGCCGGTCGAGCCGGTGGCGGTCGACCTGGTCGCCGCCGCGGCCAAGGAGGTGCGGATCGAGACCGTATTCCGCTACGCCAATGTCTATGACCGCGC
>JAEKLZ010000502.1 GCA_019508225.1 Inquilinus limosus
CGTCGATCGCGCCGAGATGCAGGCTGGCGTCGACCTCCTCGATCCGGCGCGCCAGGTCGCGGTCGACATCCCCGCCTTCGACCCAGCCGACGACCTCGCGATGCTGCGCGATCATCGCCTCGATCCGGTCGCGCGGCGCCGTCTCGGCGAAGTGCCGGATCGCCGGCGTCTCCAGGAAGAGGCGCAGCTGGTAGGAATTGCGGACCAGCGCCAGGTCCGGCTTGGCGATCTCGATGCCCGCGCGGGCCCGGATCGTCACCAGCCCCTCCGCCTGCAGCACCTGCAGCGCCTCCCGCAGGGGGCCCAGCGGCGAGCCGACGATCTCGACCAGCTCCGCCTGCGACATGAAGGCGCCGGGCTGCAGCCGCCGTTCGAACAGCGCCTCCTTGAACCGCTCATAGGCGACGCGGCTGAGATTCGGCGCGGCTTCGACGCGCAGCACCGCCGGAGGTTCGTCGGATGGCCGTCTCAGAGTGCTGCTCATTTGCCTGATGATTCAATTGCCGCCTACAGAAATATCTGTTACCTGAGTTGATATATCAATAGCCGTCACGCAAGGCGGCGCATGGAGGAGCCCGGGATGCGGCTGACCGATTTCACCTTGACCCGTTTCCAGTTCGCCCGCGACCGGGTGATCGGGGACAGCCAGGTCCGCATCGCCCAGGCGCATATCGGCGTGGTCGAGCTGCACACCGATGACGGGCGCACCGGCACGGGCTTCTTCCATAGCCTGTTCCATCCGCTGCCGGCGCTGGCCGAGATCGAGCGGATCTTCGCCGAGGAGGCGTGGCCCGGCCTGGCGGGGCAGGCGCCGGCGGGGCTGATCCACCGCGTCACCCGGCCTCGCGGCGGCAGCAACCGCCGAACGTCGCTCGGCTTCGAGGAGGCTGTGGCCCAGGCGCTGTGGGACTTGGCGTCTCAGGAGGCCGGCCTGCCGCTCTACCGCTATCTCGGCGGCAGCGATCCCAAGGTGCGGGTCTATGCCAGCGGCCTCGATTTCCACCTGACCGACGACGACTACGCGTCCCTGTTCCGGCAGGCGCGGGATCAGGGCTATCGCGGCTTCAAGATCAAGGTCGGCCATCCCGACATCGAATGGGATCTCCGGCGCCTGGCGCTGGTGGCCGAGATCGCCAAGGGCCACGGGCCGATCATGATCGATGCGAACGAGGCCTGGTCGCCGAAGGAGGCGATCCGGCGGCTCGACCAGTTCCGGCGCGCGGGCTTCGACATCCTCTGGGTCGAGGATCCCTGCCTGCGCGACGATGTCGACGGCCTGCGGGAGATCCGCCTGGCCGCGCCGCATGTCCTGGTCAACTCCGGCGAGTATCTCGACCTGCGCGGCAAGCGCCGGCTGCTGGAGGGCCGCGGCGCCGACCTTCTCAACGTCCACGGCCATATCGGCGACGTGCTGAAGGCGGGCTGGCTGGCGGCGGAGCACGGCGTCCCGGTGACGCTCGGCAATACCTCGCTGGAGATCGGGGTCCATCTGGCCGCCGCGCTGCCCGAGGCCGATTGGCTGGAATACTCGTTCCAGAACTACAACCACCTGGTCGAGGAACCGATCGCCATGCGCGACGGCTATGCCTATGCGCCGGACCGGCCGGGCCATGGCCTGGTGCTGTCCGCCGAGGCCCGGGCCGGGGCGGCGCCGAAGGTGCTGCGGCCGGAGGAGCTGCCGCCGGCCCCGGCATCGACGCCGATCCGGCTCTCGTCCTGACCAGTCAAGAACGCAAAGCCCAAGAACGCAAAACAGGGAGGACATGTCATGCTCGTCGATCGGCGCACATTGCTGCGCACCGCCGCGGCCGTCCCGGTCCTGGCACTCGCGCCACGCCTCGCCCGGGCGGCCGCGGAAGGCCACATCAACTACTGGCACCACCTGACCAGCGAGAGCGAGTTCAAGGGGCTGGAGGCGGTGATGGCGCTGTTCCGGCAGCGCTATCCCGGCATCTCGCTGACCCAGGAGAACATCCCGAATCCCGAATACATGTCGAAGATCACCGCGGCGGTGGTCTCCGGGTCGAAGCCCGACACGGCGATGGTGATCGCCGAGCGGGTCAACGACATGGTCGGGATGGGCGGGCTGATCGACATCACCGACCGGATCAAGGGCTGGGACAAGGCGGCGGCATTCCCGGAGGACCGGTGGGCCGGGGCGAGCGTCGGCGGCAAGATCTACGGCGTCCCGGCCTTCACATTCGTCGACTGGATGTACTACCGGAAGGACTGGTTCGACGAGGCCGGCATCAGCGGGCCGCCGAAGACGCTGGCCGAGTTCCAGGAGGCCGCGATCAAGCTGACCGATCCGGCGAAGGGGCGCTACGGCTTCGGCCTGCGCGGCGGGGCCGGCGGCTACCAATACGTGGTCGACATGATCGAGAGCTTCGGCTCGCCGATCGTCGTCGACGGCAAGCCGGCGATGGACAAGGCCAAGGCGGTCGAGGCGGTCACCTTCCTGTCGGAGCTGTTCACGCGGCACAAGGCCTGCCCGCCCAGCGCCCCCAATGACAGCTACCGGCAGATCATGGAGGCGTTCAAGACGGGCCAGACCGCCATGGTCTGGCATCACACCGGATCGCTGGCGGAGATCTCCGGCGCGATGAAGCCGGGCCAGTTCATGACCGCGGCGCGCCCGGCCGGCCCCGCCGCCCATATCGCGCGGCTGACCTATCTGTTCAACGGCCTGATGTCGGATGCCAATGCCGATGCCGCCTGGGCCTGGCTCGCCTTCTGGGCCGAGCCCGACGCCGCGATCGCGTTCCTGGAGCAGACGGGGTATTTCCCGGCCTCGCCGGAGACGGCGTCGGACAGCCGCATCACCGGCAACCCGCTGTACGGTGCCGCGGTCGAGACCACCAAATTCGGCCGCCTGCCGCCCCGGTTCATCGGCTCCGCGGGATGGGACGACAACGTCGTGCTGCCCGAATTCCAGAAGGTGCTGGTGGGCCGGAGCACGCCGGAAGCCTGCGTCGATGCCCTGATGGCCGGCCTCGACGCCGCCCTGCAATAGCAGCCCCGCCGCACGGCAAGAGCAACGACCGAGGGAGGCACGGCATGCGCATCGAGGACATCCGCTGCTGGGTGGTCGAGACCGAGCATCCGGCCCATCCCTATCGCTGGCGCAACGGGCTGGCCGGATCCGGCGACGGCACCCCGGCGGACCGGAAGCCGCTGAAGGCCGTGATCCGCATGGACACCGATTCCGGCATCACCGGCGCGATCGAGGTGACGAATGCCTGGGGCGCGATGAGCCTGGTCGACCGGCGGCTGAAGCGCCTGATCGGCGAGAACCCGCTCCTGACCGAAAGGCTGTGGACGCTGGTCTGGGAGATCGACCGGATCGAGGAGATCGCGATGCCGCATCTCGGCATCGTCGACCTGCTCGCCTGGGACATCAAGGCGAAGGCCGCCGGCATGCCGCTGCACCAGCTGCTCGGCGGCCATGTTCGGCGGGTAGAGGCCTATGCCTCCACGGTCACCTGGGACTCGATGGCCGAGTACGAGCGGCACATCAAGGAGTGCATCGACGCCGGCTTCACCGCCTTCAAGCTGCACGCCTGGGGCGATGCGAAGGAGGATGCGGCGCTGTCCCGCAACCTCCGGCGCTGGGCCGGGCCCGACGCGGATCTGATGTTCGACGGCTCGGCCGGCTGGGACTACGTCACCGCCCTGAAATTCGGCCGGGTGCTCGAGGCGGAAGGGTTCCTCTGGTACGAGGAGCCGATGCGGGAGTTCGAACTGGGCTCGTACCGCAAGCTCTGCGATGCGCTCGACATCCCGGTCCTGGCGGCGGAGACGTCGGATGGCTGCCATTGGAACATGGCCAGCTGGATCCAGGCCGGCGCGCTCGACATGGCGCGGACCAGCACCTTCTACAAAGGCGGCCTGACCGGGGCGGTCAAGATCGCGCATCTGGCGGAGGCCCACGGCATGCGGGCCCAGGTGCACGGGATGGGCCTGGCCAACGCCCAGCTCTGCGCCGCCATCCGCAACAACGACTATTACGAGCAACTGGTCATCTCGAGCGAGCAGATCGCGGACCTGGGCAGCCTCGGCCCGTTGTCGATCGAGGGTGGCGTGCTCACCGTCTCCGACTCTCCGGGGATCGGCTTCGACTTCGACTGGGAGCGGATCGAGGCCACGGCCGTGGCGCGGGCATGACGGCGCTGGACCTGCCCTCGGCGCCCGCACCGGCCCCGGCCCGCCGGCTCGGTCCTCTCGGCCGGCTGTCGGAAAGCCGGCGCTGGGCCTATTACCTGCTGCTCCCCAGCCTGGTGCTGATCCTGGCGGTCGTGCTGTACCCGACGCTGTGGGGCATGGTGCTCAGCGTCCGCGAGATGAGGCTGAACCGGGTCGATCTCGGGACCGGCTTCGTCGGCCTCAAGCACTATGTCGCGCTGGTCCATGATCCGGTGTTCTGGCTGTCGCTGCAGAACACCGTCGTCTGGGTCGCGGGGGCCGCGAGCGGCGAGCTGCTGCTCGGGCTGCTGACGGCGCTCGTGCTCAACACCAGCCTGCCGGGCTTCCGCGTGTTCGGGATCATGGTGCTGCTGCCCTGGTTCCTGCCGAACGTCGTCGCCGGCCATATGTGGGCGCTGATGCTGGATCCGCGCCTCGGCGTGCTCAACGACATCCTGGTGCGCGTCGGCATCCTCGGCAGCTACAAGGCCTGGTTCGCCGATCCGGACATGGCGATGTTCGCCGCCATGGTGGTCGAGGTCTGGCACGGCTTCCCCTTCTTCGCGCTGCTGCTGCTGGCCGCCCTGAAGGGGATCCCCAGCGACCTCTACGAGGCGGCGGCGACCGACGGCGCCGGGCTGTGGCGCCAGTTCGTGCACATCACCCTGCCGCAGCTGCGGGTGGTGATCGTGGCCACCGTGGTGCTGCGCGTCATCAGCCTGGTCAACTCGCCCGACATCCTGCTGATCCTGACCGGCGGCGGGCCGGGCCGCTCGACCCAGGTGCTGTCGCTCTACGCCTTCCTGAAGGCGAACAAGGAATTCAACTTCGGCTATGCCAGCGCGCTGTCGGTGGTGATGTTCCTGCTGCTGATGGTGTTCAGCTACGCCTATGTGAAGCTCTCCAACGCGATGAGGGACTGATGCTTCGCAGCCGTTCCGCCCGGCGCCGGATCCATGTCCTGCTCTGCTATGCCGCCGCCCTGACGATCGTGGCCTTCGCGATGTTTCCGGTGCTGTGGGCGCTGCTGACCTCGCTCAAGCCGGAAGCGGACATCGTCACCGCGACGATCCAGTACATCCCGGACCGGGTCACGTTCGACAACTACGTCGCGATCTGGACGCGCTCCAACTTCCCGACCCTGATCGTCAACAGCGCCGTCGTGACGCTGACCACCGTGGTGATCTGCGTCGTGATCGGGACGCTCGCCTCCTACGCCGTCGCCCGCTACCGCTTCCGCGGCCGGCGCGAGCTGATGCTGTTCTACCTGGTGGTGCGGATGTTTCCGGCGGTCATGATCATCGTGCCGCTGTTCATCCTGATGCGCAGCGTCGGCCTGCTCGACAGCCGGATCGGCCTGGCCCTGGCCTACACCACCTTCCTGCTGCCGGTCTTCATCTGGATGATGAAGGGCTTCTTCGACGCGGTGCCGTCGGAGCTGGAGGACGCCGCCCGGATCGACGGGGCGTCGCGCATCGGCGCGATGCTGCGCATCGTCCTGCCGCTGGTGGCCGGCGGCCTGGTCGCCACCGCGGTGTTCGTGGCGATCGGCGCCTGGAACGAGTTCCTGTTCGCGCTGATGCTGACCACCAGCACCGGGTCGCGCACCTGGCCGGTCGGGCTGCAGCTCATGGTCGGGGAATTCCAGCTGCCCTGGGGTGCGCTCTCGGCCGGGGGCATCATCAGCATCGTCCCCGTCGTCGTGCTGTTCGCGATCGTGCAGCGGGCGATGGTGCGGGGCCTGACGGCCGGGGCCGTGAAGGGCTGACATTCCCATGAGACACCGGCCGGGCCGGGATCATCCCGATGTCGAGCGGATCAGGGTCTGCTTGGCCGATGCCAGATGGACGCGGCAGGCGAGCTCGACCCTGGAGGTGTCGCGGCTGAACAGCGCGTCGATATAGGCGAGGTGCTCGCGGATCGCGACCTCGTTGCGCTGCCGTTCGTCGTGCTTCCTCCACTGATAATGGTAATGGAAGATCAGGGTGATGACGTCGTAGAAGCCGTCGATGAAGCGATTGGGGCCGGCCGCGTTGATCAGCCGATGAAAGCGGCTGTCGAGGTCGGAGAAATCGTGATAGCGGAGCTCGATCTCTTGCAGCAGAGCGACGTGCTCCTCCCGCAAGGCATCGATCTTTCGCCACAGCGGTGAGCTTGCCGGCAACGCCGCGAAGGTCATCGCCGACCGCAGCTCGAACATCTCGCGGATCTCGAACAGGTCGAGCGCGAAGCTCGGCGTGAAGCCCTGGAACACCCAGCCTGCATTCGGCCGCTTCTCGATCAGGCCGAAGCGCTGGAAGCGGTTGAGGAACTCGCGGATCCCGGTGGTGGCGACGCCGAACTGGCGGGCGAGGTCGAGTTCGTTGATCGCCGTGCCCGCGCGGGCGTCGCCGCGCAGCATCCATTCCATGAAGCGCTTCTCGATCTGGTCGGCCATCGGAACGGTTTCCGCCGCCGGAAACCGCTGCATCGCTCCGTCGTCCGAGCGGACGGT
>JAEKLZ010000503.1 GCA_019508225.1 Inquilinus limosus
CGGGCATCGGCCAGGGCATCGTCTGGACCGCAATGTGGATCGCCTCGGCCTCCGGCGTCGCGGCGGAGGAGCAGGGTGTGGCCTCCGGCATGGCCTCGACCACGCTGAACATCGGCAACGCCATCGGCCTCGCCATCCTGATCGCCATCGCCAATGCCGGCATTGGCGGGCAACAGGGCGAGGCGCTGCGCCTCGTCATCGCCGACGGCACCCGGCTGGCCTTCATGCTCGCGGTGCTGGGCATCGTGCTCGGCGGGCTGGTGGCGCTGGTTCTGCCGCGCCGGACCCGCGGCGCGGCGGTGCAGGCGGCGGCGTGAGGGAGGGGGCGGGCGCCTTGACAGGGCACCCGCCCCGGCATCATCGTTTTCGGGCTTCGCAGGGCGCATCGGCTGGGCCGAAGGGGCAATGCCCGCCTGCAGGATCCACCACCCTGGATGCGCCCCATGCCGAATCTCGAAAATCTCCGCAAGCAGGCGAAGACCGTCCTGCGCTGGCACCGCGACCGGCACCACCCGGTGGCCGAGCAGATCCGGGCCTGGCTGCCTCGCTTCAGTCCCCTGACCGACGCCGAGGTGCTGCGCCAGCCCTTCACCCTGGCCGACGCGCAGGAGCTGGTGGCGCGGCGCGAGGGCTTCGACGGCTGGCAGGCCTTGATCCAGGGACTTGAAGCCGCGCCCGGCCCAGTGCCGCAGCCGCAGGGCGGGCCGGTCCTCGGCCCGGCCGAGCCGCAGCTGCTGGTCGCCGATATCCGGGCGGCCTGCGGCTTCTACGCCGGGACGCTCGGCTTCTCCGTCGCCTTCACCTATGGCGAGCCGCCCTTCTATGCCCAGGTCCGGCGTGACGAGGCGCGGCTGAACCTGCGGCGGGTCCAGGGCCCCGTCTTCGCCCCGGGCTTCCGCGAGCGGGAGGTCGACGTCCTGTCGGCGACGATCGCGGTCGACGATCCCAAGGCGCTGTTCCTGGAGCTGCGGGCGGCCGGCGCGCCGTTCCGCCAGACGTTGCGGACCGAGCCCTGGGGCGCCCGCACCTTCATCATCCGCGATCCCGATGACAACCTGGTGGCCTTCGCCGGCTGACCTTACTTCTGCATCGTGGCGATGGTGCCGTGGGCGACCAGCCAGCGCTTGCTGTCCGCGGTCACCACGATCAGCGGCAGGTTCTGCCGCAGGCTCAGGAAGACATGGACCTCGGTCGGGATCGCCGACGCCGGCTCGGCCACCATGAAGGCGACGGCCGGGTGGCCCTCGGCCGATTTCTGGCCGGCCAGGCAGGAGGGCGGGGGCAGCCGGCCGCCGGACAGGATGCGGCCGCCATCCGGGCTGACCAGGAAGCGGAAATGGCCGCCGACCATGAACACGCCGGGGTCCTCCGACGTCGCCAGGGCGTAGACCCGCCAGTCGCGGGTGCCGGGGTCGCGGAATGCCACCGGCCGGTAGGTCTTGGAGCAGGGCTGGTCCAGCCGGCCCAGCGCGGTCTGCGCCGCGGCGAACTGGGCGGCCTGGTCGGGCGTCAGCGGCGCGCCGTCGCGGCGGGCCAGCACCGGGGCGGCGCCGCCGGCATCGACCGTGACGTCGTACGCCGCCTCCGGCCCCCGGCCGCCGCGGCGGACGAAGCGGACCAGGATGCCGGTCTCCGACGGCTCGGTCACCCAGCCGACGATGCCGCCGGATTGCGGGTCGATGCCGTTCCGGCGCAGCGTCGCGCTGGCCAGGGCGGCGGCGCCGTCGATCGCATAGATCTGCCGGCCCAGGATCATCGCCTGGCGGAAGGCCGGCCCGCCCTGCGGCACCGCGTTGGACGGCGCGCCGGCCTCGGCGGGCGGGATGGTCTGGCCGGGCGGCGGGCTCTGCTGGGCCGCGGCATCCCGGGCCGGCACGGCGATCGCCAGCAGTAGCATGGCCTGCGCGAGGCGGCGGCGAGGCGCGAAGGAACTCGGTCTCATGCAGTCTCCGTGGTCGGCGGCCACCATGCCCCGGCCGGCCGTCCGGGCCAACCCCCGGCTGTCGGGAATCGGCCTTCAGGGGTCGACCGGCCCCCAGTCCAGCCGCGCCTTGTCGGCCTTGGCCTTCGCCTCCTCCGGGGTGGCCCCGGCGCGGAGGTGCGTGTTGTAAACGACCTGCCGCCAGCTGCGTTCCGCCTGCGCCCGCCAATGCATGGTCAACACGAACAGCGTCCCGATCACGACCACGGCCAGGGCGACGCCGACCTGCCAGGGCAGGACGGCCACCAGGATGGCGAACAGCAGCAGCGCGCCGGGAATGACGAAGGCCATCGCGCCCTCCGGATCGGTGGAGCCGTGGCCTCAGGGTCGGCGGAAGTTGTGGCGCGATCATGACCGGCCGGTCCGGGAAAGCGCGCCGGATCGCAGCGGCAGTTAACTTTTGACGTATTCGGATTCGGCCTTCGGGTTTAATTCGATGGCCGTCCGATGCGACTCGCTTGTTGATGAGGGGATCCGATCGATGGCCGCGACGCCCTGCGACGCCTGCCCGCTGCGCGGCCAGCCGCTGTTCAAGACGAACACGGCGGAGGAGCTCGACTTCATCGCCGGCATGCGCCGCGGCAACCTGAAGTATCAGGCCGGGGCGCAGATCATGTCCCAGGGCGACGACGACAGCGACCTGTACACCCTGTTCTCCGGCTGGGCCTTCCGGTTCAAGGAGCTGGAGGACGCCCGGCGCCAGATCCTGAACATCCTGATGCCGGGCGACTTCATGGGCTTCCACATCTCGCCGCAGACCGGCGCGCCCTACGGCATCGAATGCCTGACCGATGTCGAGGTCTGCGTCTTTCCCCGGCGCAAGCTGTGGGACCTGTTCCGCAACCATCCCGGCCTGGCCTACGACATCACCTGGCTGACCGCGCATGAGGAAGGCATCGTCGACGACAACCTGCTGTCGGTCGGCCAGCGCTCGGGGGTGGAGCGGGTGGCGACCATCGTGCTCGCCGTCTACAAGCGGGCGCGGCAGCTGGATCTGGTCAAGGACAACGCGCTCGACTTCCCGCTGACCCAGAGCCACATCGCCGACATGCTGGGCATGTCGCTGATCCACACCAACCGGGTGCTGCGCCGGCTGCATCGCGACGGCGTCTTCACCCTGGCGCGCAAGAAACTGCGGGTGCACGACACCGGCGCCCTGCGGTCGCTCGCCGCATGGGCCGAGGCGCCGGTGCCGAAACGGCCACTGATCTGAGTTTTCGCTGTTTCTCTCATATGGGCTCGGTGCGCGGCGCTGCCGCGACTGCCGACCTGTGCCGTTCGCTGCAACCTTGAGGAGAGTATGACGATGGCGACCCGCAACCTGGAACAGGATGTCGACGCCCTGACCCGCACGCTGGCCGAGCTGCGGTCGGAGATCGGCGCACTGGCCGGCCGCGCCGGCGGCGCGGCGGAGGAGGCGATCGGCGCCGGCCGCCGGGGCGCGCGCCGCGCCGCCCGGGCGGCGGACGCCATGACCGAGGAGCTGCAGGGCCATGTCGCCGAGCGGCCGCTGACCGCCCTCGGCCTGGCCTTCGCCGCCGGCCTCGCGATCGGCCGCTTTCTCTGCCGCTAAGGCCCTGCGGCGCTGGAACTTTCCGCGTCGAGGTGCCGTTACCTGACCGGTCCGTCTCGGATCGGTTTCCCAACCCAGGAGGAAATCATGGACAAGGATCGCATCAAGGGCGCCGTCGACCAGGCGATCGGCAAGGGCAAGACGGCCGCCGGCAAGGTGACCGGCAACCGCGAGCTCGAGGCCGAGGGCCGGGCGCAGAATGCGACGGGAAGGGTCCAGTCCGCCGCCGGCAAGGTGAAGGACGCCGTCCGCGACGTTCTCAAGAAGTAAGGAGCAGACCATGATCGCACGCATCGTACTCATCGCCGGCCTGATGGCCGCCGGCCTCGGCATGGCGGCCTGTGACAACACCGTCCGCGGGGTCGGCCAGGACACCCAGAAGGCGGGCCAGAACATCGAGCAGTCGACCAAGCCGAACCCGCCGTGACGGGCCGCCCGGGCGGATGGGCCCACCATCCGCCCGGGCATCCCGACCCCCTGCCCGCGCATTGCCTGCCCGCGCCTTGAAGGACCCGCATGGACCTGATCCGGATCATCATCGCCATCCTGCTGCCGCCGCTGGGGGTGTTCCTCCAGGTCGGCTTCGGCGGGCAGTTCTGGCTCAACATCCTGCTCACGCTGCTGGGCTACATTCCCGGCATCGTCCATGCGGTCTGGGTGATCGCGAAAAAATAGCGGCACTGGAATCCGGGCCGCCGATCGGAGAGGCTGGCGCGGTCGCCACCGACCGGAGTCGCCGCCATGCCCAGCACCAGAGTTGCCCCCTACGGGTTCTGGAGGTCGCCGATCACCTCCGACCTGATCGTGGCCCAGTCGATCGGCCTGTCCGAGGTGCGGCTGGACGGCGACACCGTCTGGTGGTCCGAGGGCCGGCCGCAGGAGGGCGGGCGCAGCGTGCTGATGCAGCGCGCGCCCGACGGCACGGTGGCCGAGATCACCCCGCCCGAATTCAATGTCCGCACCCGGGTGCATGAGTATGGCGGCGGCGCCTGGACCGTCGCCGACGGCACCGTGTTCTTCTCCAACGACCGCGCCGGCCCTGCGGGCGCGCCGCCGGACCGCCGGCTGTACCGCCAGGTGCCGGGATCGGCGCCGGTCCCGGTCACGACGGCCACCGGCGAGGCCGGGGAGGAATGGCGCTTCGCCGACGGGCTGGTCGATGGGCGCCGGCGCCTGTGGATCGGCATCGGCGAGCGGCACCAGCCCGGCCGGGCCCATCCCGACAACATGCTCGTCGCCGTGCCGCTGGCCGGCGACGCGGCCGGCAGCGTCCGCATCCTGGCCCAGGGCCACGACTTCTACGCCTCGCCGCGGCTGTCGCCGGACGGCGGCCGGCTGGCCTGGCTGGTCTGGGACCATCCCGACATGCCCTGGGTGGAGACCACGCTGTTCGTCGCCGACCTCGATGCCGACGGTATCCCGGCCGGGGCGCCGCTGGCGCTGGCCGGCGGGTCGGGCGAATCGGTGTTCCAGCCGGAATGGTCGCCGGACGGGCAATGGCTGGTCTTCGCCGCCGACCGCTCCGGCTGGTGGAACCTGTATCGCTGCGACGGCCGTGGCGGCCCGGTCGAGCCGGTGCTGCCGATGGCGGCGGAGTTCGGCCAGCCGCAATGGGTGTTCGGCCTGTCGGCCTATGCCTTCTCCGGCCCCGGTCGCCTGCTGTGCAGCTATATCGAGGGCGGGCTGGGCAAGCTGGCCCTGGTCGACCTGCTGACCGGCGCCATGACGCCGATCGACCTGCCCTACACCGATATCAGCTCGGTCCGCGCCGATGAGCGGGTGGCGGTGTTCCGCGCCGGCTCGCCGCGCGACCCGGCCCAGGTCGTCCGGCTAGACCTCGCCACCGGGCGCCGCGAGGTGCTGAAGCGGGCGACCGAAATCGGCGAGGATCCGGCGCTGCGCGGCTTCTTCGCGCCGGCCCAGCCGGTCGAGTTCCCGACCGCGGGCGGCCGCACCGCCCATGGCCTGTACTACCCGCCGACCAGCCCGGACCATGCGGCGCCGGCGGGCGACGTGCCGCCGCTGGTGGTGAAGATCCATGGCGGGCCGACCTCCGCGGCCTCCTCGACGCTGAACCTGGGCATCCAGTACTGGACCAGCCGCGGCATCGCCGTGCTGGACGTCAATTACGGCGGCAGCACCGGCTACGGCCGGGCCTATCGCGACCGGCTGCACCTGACCTGGGGCGTGGTCGACGTGCAGGACGCGGTGGCCGGGGCGAAGTATCTGGCGGCGCAGGGCCTGGCCGATGCCGCCCGCTCGGTGATCACCGGCGGCAGCGCCGGCGGCTACACCGCCCTGGCGGCGCTGGCCTTCGACAATTATTTCGCCGGCGGCGCCAGCCATTTCGGGGTCAGCGACGCGGCGGCGCTGGCGCGCGACACGCACAAATTCGAATCGCGCTATCTCGACTGGCTGATCGGGCCGTATCCGGCGGAGGCCGAGCGCTATCGCGAGCGGTCGCCGCTGTTCCATGCCGACAAGCTGTCGAAGCCGGTGATCTTCTTCCAGGGCGACGAGGACGAGGTGGTGCCGCCGAACCAGACCGAGGCGATGGTCGACGCGCTGCGCGCCAAGGGCCAGCCGGTCGGCTACGTCCTGTTCGCCGGCGAGCAGCACGGCTTCCGCAAGGCCGCCAACATCCAGCGCGCGCTGGACGGCGAGCTCGCTTTTTATGCCGTGGAGATCTTCAAGACGGGACTGGCGTTCTGAAGCCACGGCGCAGCCGGAGACACCCCCTCACCCTCCCGTCGCCAACGCGACGGGCCCCGCCCTCTCCCCGAGGGAGAGGGAAAAAAGCGCGGCGCTCCGTCCTTTGATCGTCATTCCCGCGCAAGCGGGAATCTCTTCCCGTTGGGCTGAGACGAGATCCCCGCTTTCGCGGGGATGACGATGTTTTTTTAGCGAGCAAGGGCGGCCGGTCATCCGGTGTCGGGTTTGTCCGCCCAGTCGAGATCGGGATAGGGCTCGAGGCCGAGCGATCGGCAGAGGCGTTCGGCGACCCGCATTGGCGGTTCGGTGTCGAGCAGCGCCGGGACATCGGGCTCCTTGAGCCGGGCCTCGATCCCGGCCATCAGCGCCGGGATCTCGTCGCGATCCATGTACC
>JAEKLZ010000504.1 GCA_019508225.1 Inquilinus limosus
CGCTACTGGGGCTGCCCGATCCCGATCATCCACTGCGACACCTGCGGCATCGTGCCGGTGCCGGAGGACCAGCTGCCGGTGACGCTGCCGGAGGACGTGACCTTCGACCAGCCGGGCAACCCGCTGGACCGCCACCCGACCTGGAAGCATGTCGCCTGCCCGAGCTGCGGCGGTGCTGCGCGGCGCGAGACCGACACCTTCGACACCTTCTTCGAATCCTCCTGGTACTTCGCGCGCTTCTGCTCGCCGCGGGCCGAGGGCGCCTTCGATCGCGCCGCGGTCGACCGCTGGCTGCCGGTCGACCAGTATGTCGGCGGCATCGAGCATGCGGTGCTGCACCTGCTGTATTCGCGCTTCTTCGTCCGCGCCCTGAAGCGCTGCGGCTATCTGGGGATCGACGAGCCCTTCGCCGGGCTGTTCACCCAGGGCATGGTCACGCACCAGACCTATCGCGACGCCCACGGCGCCTGGCTGTACCCGACCGAGGTCAACCGCGACGACCAGGGCGCGTGGACGACGCTGGCCGCCGGCGCGCCGGTCACCGCCGGCCGCATCGAGAAGATGTCGAAGTCCAAGCGCAACACGGTCGATCCGCAGGCGATCATCGACACCTATGGCGCCGACGCGGCGCGGCTGTTCGTCCTGTCGGACAGCCCGCCGGACCGCGACATGGAGTGGACCGAGGCGGGCATCGAGGGGTCCTGGCGCTATCTGCAGCAGCTGTGGCGCCTGGTCACCGAGGCCCCCGTGGCGCTGCCGGCGGCCGGGTCGCCGCCGCCGAACGGCTTCAGCCCCGCGGCCGAGGGGCTGCGCCGGGCCCTGCACAAGACCGTCGCCGGCGTCGGCGAGGACCTGGAGCGGTTCCACTTCAACAAGGCCGTGGCCCGGATCCGCGAGCTGACCAACCTGGTCGCCAAGATCGACGGGACGGGGCAGGGCGAGGCCTGGGCGTTGCGCGAGGCCTTCGACGGCGTGGTCCGGCTGATCGGCCCGATGGTGCCGCATATCGGCGAGGCGCTGTGGCAGCATCTGGGCCATGACGGCCTGCTGGCCGACGCGCCCTGGCCGCAGGCCGATCCGGTGCTGCTGGTCGAGGACACCGCCAAGGTCGCGGTCCAGGTCAACGGCAAGCTGCGCGCCACCATCGTGCTGCCGCGCGACGTCGACGAGGCGACCGCGCGCGAGGCCGCGCTGGCCGACGCCAATGTCGCCCGCGCGCTCGAAGGCCGCACCGTCCGCAAGGTCATCGTCGTCCCGAACAGGATCGTCAATGTCGTCGGCTAAGTCCCGGGCTCTCCGCGCAGCGCCGCTGCTGCTGATCCTCGCGCTCGGGGCCTGCGGGCTGCGACCGCTCTACGGCACCAACTCGGTCGGCGCGGCGATGTCCGACCGGCTGGGGCAGATCAGTGTCGGGGTCATCGGCGAGCGGTCGGGCCAGATCCTGCGCACCGAGCTGATCCGCAGCCTGAACCCGCAGGGGAGGCCGGCCCAGCCGGCCTACGATCTCGCCACGTCGCTCGCCGAAACGCAGCAGGACGTCAACCTGATCAGCGACCTGACGACGACCCGCAGGAACCTGACGATGACGGCCAGCTTCGTGCTGACCGACCGCAAGACCGGCCAGCCGGTCTTCTCCGACTCGGTCAGCGAGATCACCAGCTACAATATCCTGGCCGACCAATACACGACACTGGTCGGCGAGCGCGATGCCCGCGAGCGGGCGCTGCATTCGCTCGGCGAGGACATCCGCACCCGTCTCGCGCTCTATTTCGACCGGCATCCGTGAAGCTGCCGCCGAACCGGATCGACGGCTTCGTCCGGCGGCCCGATCCCGGCATCCGCGCGGTGCTGCTGTACGGCCCGGATGCCGGCGCCGTGCGCGATTATGCCGACACGCTGGCGCGCGGCGTCGTCGACCCGCCGACCGACCCGTTCCGCGTCGCCGAACTGGCCTCGGCCGAGATCGGCCGCGACCCGTCCCGGCTGGTCGACGAGGTCTTCGCCCTGTCTCTGATCGGCGGCCGGCGCCTGGTGCGGGTGCGCGACGCGAGCGACGCGGTGGCACCGGCGTTGCAGGCGGCGCTGGCGGGCGGCGAGACGGACACGCTGATCGTGCTGGAGGCGGATGAGCTGACGCCGCGCTCGGCCCTGCGCAAGCTGGCGGAAGGGTCCGACGGGGCGGCCGCCATCGCCTGCTACATGCCGGATGAGGAGGCGATCGGCCGCTTCATCCACCGCCTGCTGGCCGAGGCCAGAGTCTCCACCGATGGCGAGGCCGAGCACCTGCTGGCCGCCTCGCTGGTGGGCGACCGCCAGATCGCCCGGCGTGAGGTCGAGAAGCTGATCGCCTATGCCGGGGAGGGCGGCCGCGTCGATCTCGAGGCGGTGCGCGCCTGCATCGGCGACGCCACCGAGCGGTCGCTGGACGACCTGGCGATGGCGGTGGCCGATGGCGACCTGCCCGGCCTGGACCGGGCGCTCAACCGGCTGCTGTCAGAGGGTGGCGAGGCGATCGGCATCCTGCGCGCGGTGCAGCGCCATTTCCTGCGGCTGCACCAGCTGGTGGTGATGATCGACAGCGGCGACGCGCCGGACGCCGCCATGGCGGCGCTGCGGCCGCCGGTGTTCTTCAAGGCCAAGGCGGCGATTCGCGGCCAGGCCCGGCGCTGGAACCAGGCCCAGATCGGCGAGGCCCTGCGCCGGCTGATCGAGGCCGAGGCCGAATGCAAGCGCACCGGACGCCCGCCGGAGACGATCTGCGCCGCCACGCTGCTGCGCATCGCGCGGGCCGTGGCGCGGAAAAATTGAGCGATTTCAGGTAGAGCGGACTGAAGTGAGGCCGGGTCCCGTCGGAGCATCCGGGCAGGGGCTGACAGGATGTCGAGATCTCATTGAATTGCCTCTCCCGTTTTACGGGAGAGGTCGGGCTCGCGCAGCGAGACCGGGTGAGGGTGGGGCCTGGCCTCGACAAAACCCCCTCACCCGGAGGCGCAAGCGCCTCCGACCTCTCCCGCAGGCGGGAGAGGCAAAACAATCGATTCTCTGGGACTACGGACACCTTGCGCGGCGGACCGCACGCTCACCCCGTATCCGGAGGCTTGCGGCGGACGGGCGCGGCGGAGCGGGGCTCGGGCGGATCCTCCGGATCATCGTCGTCGTCCTCGCCATCCTGCGGCGGGATGAAGCCATAGTGCTCCATGGCCTCGTCGGCCATCTCCAGCCAGCGCTCCACCTCCACCGGGAAGTTCCAGCGCCGGCACAGGGCCGCCACCGCGACCTCCGGCCGGCTGGCTTCGATGAACTCGACCACCTCCGGCCGCTCCACCCGCTCGCAGACTTCGGCGACGCGGCGGTCGACCTCATCGTCGTCCTCCGACACCTCATAGGCCGCCGCCAGCATCGCCAGCTTGACCCGCAGGTCGTGCCAGTCCGCCTGGGCCGACTCCCGCTTCGCCACGGCCTTGCGCCGCTCGTCGCGATGATTGGCGAACTTGTCTTCCAGCAGCAGGGTCAGCCGCAGCGACTTGGTGACGACGGCGATCCGCCGGCAATAGTCGATTCCGGGCTGCGGGGCCTCCACCGCCTCGGTGCGGGTCGCCTCGATGATCTCCATATGGACGTCCGCCGCCCGGGCGAGCATGCGCAGATGCCGCGCCGCCCGCTCCTCCGCGGGAGTGGCCGGGGCTTCCGACTCCAAATCGGTCTGCGCCTTGTCCATGGAACGTAGCATGAACGAGATCGCAAATTAATGCAATAAAACAATGTGTTAACAGGATCCGATGCCGGATCGAGCCTTGTCTGGATCCAGTTGGCTCCATACAGGCGCCCTGCGCGCCGCCCTACCTCGTCTCCTTCGTGCCCTGCAGCCGCTTCAGCACGGCGCTGAACTGGTCGAGATTGCTGTACTGGATGTGGATCGTGCCGCTGGTGTTGTCGCGGGTGTCGATCTTTACCTTGAAGCCCAGCCGGGTCTCGATGTCCTGCTCCAGCGCCACGATGTTCGGGTCGCGCGATGACGGCCGGGACGGGGCAGGCGTCTCGCGCACCTCGCGCGCCAGCTGCTCGGTCTGGCGGACATTCAGCCCCTTGGCGATCACCGTCCGCGCCGCCGCCTCCGGGTCCGGGCAGCCCAGCAGGGCACGGGCGTGGCCGGCCGTCAGCAGCCCCTCCTGCAGCATGGCCAGCACGGTGTCCGGCAGGTCGAGCAGGCGCAGCGTGTTGGCGATGTGGCTGCGGCTCTTGCCCACGGCCTGGGCCACATCCTCCTGGGTCAGGGTGAACTCGGCGATCAGCCGCTGATAGCCCTCGGCCTCTTCCAGCGCCGTCAGGTCCTGGCGCTGGATGTTCTCGATGATCGCGATCTGCAGCGCATCGCGGTCCGACATAGGCCGGACCACCACCGGTACCTCGTGCAGCTTGGCCTTCTGCGCCGCCCGCCAGCGGCGCTCGCCGGCGATGATGTGGTAGCGATCCGCCTTGCCCTCGACCGGCCGCACCAGGATCGGCTGCAGCACGCCCTGGGTGCGGATCGACTCGACCAGCCGGTCCATTTCGCCTTCGTCGAACTTCCGCCGCGGCTGGAACGGACCGGGGCTCAGGAACTCGATCGGCAGGGTGCGCGGCGCCCGCGGCTCACCGCTTTCGCCAGCAGCGGCGATATCGGCCTCATCGGCCTCGCCGAACAACGCGTCGAGGCCGCGGCCCAGGCTGGGACGGCGGCGGTGGCTGCTCTCGGCCGCGCTCATGCCGCGCTCCTCTGCTCTTCGCGTTTCAGCATCTCCGAGGCGAGATGGACATAGGCCTGGGCGCCGGAGGAGGCGAGGTCGTAGACCAGGACTGGCTTGCCATGCGACGGCGCCTCGGAGACGCGGACGTTCCGCGGGATCACCGTCTCGTACACCTTGGCCCCGAGGTGCTGGCGCACATCGCTCGCCACCATGTCGGAGAGGTTGTTGCGCCGGTCATACATGGTCAGCACGATTCCCTGCATCTCGAGCGCCGGGTTGAAGGCCTTGCGGACGCGCTCGATCGTTCGCATCAGGTGGCTGAGCCCCTCCAGCGCATAGAATTCGCATTGCAGCGGCACCAGCACGGCATCAGCCGCGGTCAGCGCGTTGAGGGTAAGGAGACCGAGCGACGGCGGGCAGTCGATCAGCACATAATCATAGCCGTCGGCATGGGGCCTGAGCGCGCTGCGCAGCCGGTATTCGCGCCGCACCGCCTCGACCAGCTGCAGCTCGGCGCCGGCCAGATCGACCGAGGCCGGGATCAGGTCCAGCCCGGGCACCTCGGTGCCCACCGCCGATTCGGCGACATTGGTGGTGCCGAACAGCAGGTCGTAGGAGCCGACGCCGCGCTTGGCCCGCGGCAGGCCCAGGCCGGTGGAGGCGTTGCCCTGCGGGTCGAGGTCGATCACCAGCACGCGCTTGCGCACAGCAGCGAGGGCGGTCGCCAGGTTGATCGCCGTGGTGGTCTTGCCGACCCCGCCCTTCTGGTTGGCGACGGCGATGGTGCGGGTGAGACGGGGCGTTTCGGCCGCCGGGCTCATGGTGGTCATGTGGGCGTCGTCAGCCACGGGCGAACCCCTCGATGCGGATGAGCACGGCGTCGGGATCGGTCCGGCTCGGATGGAGGTCTATGGTCATCTTCGATGATGCAGGCAAGGCGGTCAATTCAGCCTCGGCGCCGCGGCCCTTGGGAAAGATCGCGACGGTGTGCGGGCCGGCGAATCGCGCCGCGTGGTCGAGCAGAGCGGGCAGGGCGGCCAGGGCGCGGGCGGTCACCACATCGGCCGGGAAGGGCGGCACCTGCTCGATCCGCTTGGCATGCACCGTCACCGGCACCCCTGTTTCACGTGAAACAGCACGCAGGAACTCGGCTTTGCGCTGGTCGCTTTCGACCAGATGCGTCTGCAGCCCGGTGGCCAAGGCCAGCACCAGGCCGGGAAAGCCGGCGCCGCTGCCGAGATCGACCAGCACCTTGGCGCCGGCCGGGATCAGCGGCACCAGTTGCAGCGAATCCTCGAAGTGGCGGCGCCGCAGCTCCGGCAGGGTGGAGGGCGCGACGAGGTTGATCGCACCCTGCCACTTCCGCAGCAGCGCCTCGTAGCGATCGAGTTTTTCCGGGAGATCCGGAGGCGGGCCGGACGAAAACACGTCCGTCATGGCGCGGAGCCGCAAGGACCAGCGCATTGCCTCTCCCGCTTCTCAATTCCGTCATTGCGAGGAGGCGAAGCCGACGAAGCAATCCAGAGGCCGGTTCGCGCGGCCCCTGGATTGCTTCGCTGCGCTCGCAATGACGACGTGGGACGGGAAAGGCGGCTCTGATCAGGCGATGGCACGCCGGTCCCCCTCGTCACGCCGGACATGCTTCAGCAGGGCCACCAGCGCCGCCGGAGTCACGCCGGGCAGCCGGGCCGCGGCGCCGAGCGTCGGCGGCCGCGACCGTTTCAGGATCTGGCGGGTCTCGTTCGACAGGCTGCCGATCGCGTCGAAATCCAGCTCCGCCGGCAGAGCCAGCCCCTCGTCGCGGCGGAAGGCGCGGATGTCGGCCTCCTGCCGGTCGAGATAGCCGGCGTATTTCGCCTCGGTCTCGACCTGCTCCGCCACCGCTTCCGGCCATTCCGCCAGCTCCGGCCAGATGCGGGCGAGGG
>JAEKLZ010000196.1 GCA_019508225.1 Inquilinus limosus
AGACCAGGCCGATCGCCACCCGGCCGCTCTGCAGCAGCGCGACATTCGGCAGGCCCCCCGCGGTGATCGCCTCCGACACCGGCTGGCCCGCCTTCAGCCGCTCGACGAAGGCGCTGCCCCAGCGGCCGAGCGGCGAGTTCACCGGCGCGGTGGCGACGATGATCTCGGCCTTCGAATCGGTGTTTTGCGCCCTGGCGCCGGGGGCGGCGAGGCCGAGGAGGAGGATGGCCAGGCCGGCGAGGAGGGGGGCGCGCGAAGAGGGCATCGTCGATCCGGAATGATGGGTACCGGCGGCAAGGCTAGCGGTCGGCCGCGCTTTCCGCCAGAAGCAGCTCCGGAACAGCGCGGCGCAGGTCTTCGTTCCTGAGGGTTCGCGTCCCGTTCCGATTGGATTTCCGCCCGCCGGTCCCCATCATTATCGGTGATGGACACGAAGTCATGACCGGCCCCGACGACAAGCTGCCCGCCGGCCGGAACCGGTCGGAGGTCGACGCCTTCCTGCGCCGGGTGGCGGCGACGCCGCCGCAGCGCCAGAATGGACGGCGCGGCCGGCTGATCTTCGCGCTCGACGCGACGCAGAGCCGCGAGGACACCTGGGACCGCGCCTGCCGGCTGCAGGGCGAGATGTTCACCGAGACCGCGGCGCTGGGCGGACTCGATCTGCAGCTCGTCTTCTATCGCGGCTTCGGCGAATGCAAGGCCACCGCCTGGGTCTCCGACGGCACCGAGCTGGCGCGGCTGATGAGCAAGGTGCGCTGCCGGGCCGGCGAGACCCAGCTCGGCCGGGTGCTGAGCCATGCGGAGGCGGAGGCCGGGCGCGGCAAGGTCGACGCGCTGGTCTTCGTCGGCGACGCCTTCGAGGAATCGCTCGACCCGGTCTGCGCCCAGGCCGGCCGGCTGGCACTGCGCGGCGTGCCGGTGTTCCTGTTCCATGAGGGCCCCGACCCGATGGCCGCCCGCGCCTTCCGCGAGATCGCGCGGCTGACCCGCGGCGCCTATTGCCCGTTCGATGCCTCGAGCCCGGGCCAGCTGCGCGACCTGCTGGCGGCGGTCGCGGTCTATGCCGCCGGCGGCCGCCCGGCGCTGGAGGATCTCGGCCGCCGCCGCGGCGCCGCGGTCACGGCGCTGATCGGCCGGATGGGGGGATAGGGGCCACCGTGCTGCAGCTTCTCATCCTGGTCGTGGCGCTCGGCCTCGGGCTGCCGCTGGTCGCCGGCTGGTTCGCCAACACCCAGCCGAAGCAGGTGATCCGCGGCGCGCGCTGGGGCGGCATCGTGCTGCTGGCCGGGCTCGGCCTGTTCCTGCTGCTGACCGGGCGGTTGTCCGGCCTCCTCGCCGTGCTCGGCGCCGCCTTCTTGTGGCTGCAGCGCCTGTCGCCGCTGCTGCTCCAGGGCCTGCCCTGGTTCCTGCGCTGGCGCCGCGGCCGGCAGAATGCGGCCGGCCCGACGCCCGGCGGCGCCTCGCGGCTGAAGACGCGCAGCCTCGACATGCAGCTCGACCACGCCAGCGGCGGCATGGACGGCTATGTGGTGCGGCCGGGGCCGCTGGAGGGGCGCAGCCTGGCTTCGCTGCCGCTGCCGGCGCTGCTGCGCCTGCTGTTCGACTGCCGCGCCGACGATCCCGATTCGGCCCGGGTGCTGGAGACCTATCTCGATCGCCGCTTCGGCCCGGATTGGGCGCAGCAGGACCCGGCCGGTCCGCGCCGGGCGGAGATGTCGGAGGCCGAGGCCTATGCCCTGCTCGGCCTCGCCGCGGGGGCCTCGCGCATGGCGGTGAAGGCGGCGCATCGGCGGCTGATGAAGACGCACCATCCGGACCGCGGCGGCTCGGCCGAGATGGCGGCCCGGCTCAACGCCGCCCGCGACCGGCTGTTGAGGGTCTGAGGTTCACTCTCCCGGCGCGACCCGAGGCGTGGCCGGCGGCTCCGGCGGCGCCACCGGGGCGACGGCGTGGCCGGAAACCTCGGCGCCGGCATCGGGGGCCAGGCGCAGGAACATCAGCACCGAGCACAGCGACAGCAGGCCGACGGCGAAGAAGGCCCAGGAGAAGTCGGCCGCCTGCAGCTCGCCGCCGCCATGCAGCAGCAGCGTCAGGTTCAGCAGCACCGCGCCGCTGGCCACGCCCAGGCTGGCCGACAGCTGCTGCGCCGTGCTTGAGAAGCTGGAGGCACGGCTCATCTTCTGCGGCGGAATGTCGGCAAAGGCCAGGGTGTTCAGGCTGGTGAACTGCAGCGACCGGAAATAGCCGCCGGCCAGCAGCAGCGCCATGATCAAGAGATGCGGCGTGTCGGCCCGGAACAGCGCGTAGCTCATCAGGAAGGCGGCGCTGATCACCGCGTTCCAGACCAGCACCGGGCGGAAGCCGAAATAGCGGATGATCCGGGTGGCCGTCATCTTCATGCACAGGGCGCCGGCGGCGCTGATGAAGGTCAGCATGCCGGATTCGAACGGGGTCATGCCGAAGCCCAGCTGCAGCATCAGCGGCAGCAGGAACGGGATGGCGCCGATGCCGATGCGGAAGATGGTGCCGCCGACCACCGAGATGCGGAAGGTGCGGACATGCAGCAGCGTCAGGTCCAGGATCGGCGCCGGCACCCGGTGGGCGTGCCGGATATAGAGCCAGAGGGAGGCGAGGCCGATGACGAACAGCCCGCCCGTCACCGGCAGCGGCACGATCGACCGGCCCAGCGTCTCGAAGCCGAACACCATGCAGCCCAGGGCGACGCCGGACATCAGCAGGCCCCGCACGTCGAACGGGGTGCGCTCCTCCTCCCGCACATCGTCGATGAACAGCGTCACCAGGATCACGCCGATGATCCCGATCGGGACATTGATGAAGAAGATCAGGCGCCAGGAGCTGTAGGTGGTGATGAAGCCGCCCAGCGGCGGGCCCAGCACGGGGCCCAGCAGCGCCGGGGTGGTCAGATAGGCCATCGCCCGCACCAGCTCGGCCTTCGACACGCTGCGCAGCAGCACCAGCCGGCCCACCGGGACCATCATGGCGCCGCCCATGCCCTGGATGATGCGCGCGCCGACCAGCTCGACCGTCGAATTCGACAGGCCGCAGAGGATCGAGCCGAGGGTGAAGACGAGGATGGCGGCGCGGAACACGTTCTTGGCGCCGAAGCGGTCCGCCACCCAGCCGCTGGCCGGGATGAAGACGGCGAGGCTGAGCAGGTAGGAGGTGATGGCGAGGCTGAGATGCAGCGGATCGGTGCCGAAGGACCTGGCGATCTGCGGCAGCGAGGTCCCGATCACCGTCGAATCGAGATTCTCCATGAACAGCGCGCAGGCGAATCGAGATTCTCCATGAACAGCGCGCAGGCAATGATCAGCGGGATCAGCTTCTGGCGCGGAAGGCGGGTGGTCATGTCTCAAGGCCGCGCGGCAACGCGGCCCCCTCGGGCGTGCGGGATCCGGTTCTACACTCGTCTGATGAGACCGAATCCTGCGCGCCGAATCGGCATTGGAGGCATGCAAGTTTCAGGCGTCAGGCTCCCAGGGGTCGACTCAAGGAAATGGCGCCGAATTCGCGATGGCGAGAGCAACCACGGGTGCCAGACGCGTAGCCTCTCCCGCTTGCGAGACCTTTTCACAATAGTCACGACCCGCTCTTCTTAAGTCCCCCCTCCCCTTGCGGGAGGGGGTTAGGGGGAGGGGTCTGCGCGCGTCCGCGCGCGAGTGGGCGAAGCACCTGATCTGCCGGATGGGCAGTTTACTGTGATCCAGGCCGGATCGAGCCCAGGGAACCCCCTCCCCCTAACCCCCTCCCGCAAGGGGAGGGGGGACTCGTTTTGCTTTCGCCGTGAGCTTCCCTGATAATCCGACGGGATTCTGAAAAGATCCCGCAAGCGGGAGAGGCAACGCGTTCTTACGCGCACGATCGTACTGGCCCATCAATGAGCGGGGCCGGATCACCCCTCACCGCCATAGCGCCGGCGCAGATGCGCCTTGAACACGGCGGCGTCGAGCGGCCGGCCGGTGGCGCGGGTCAGCAGCTCGTCGGTCTCCCAGCGCGAGCCCTGGCCGTGGATGTTGGCGCGCAGCCAGCCGACCAGCGGCGTGAAGTCGCCGCGGCCGATCGCGGGCAGGATGTCCGGCTCGGCCCGATTGGCGGCGTCGAAGATCTGCGCCGCGGTCATCGCGCCCAGCGTGTAGGTCGGGAAATAACCCCAGCCGCCGCTCGGCCAGTGGATGTCCTGCAGGCAGCCCAGCCGGTCGTTCGGCGGCACCACGCCCAACAGCGCCTTCATGCCGTCGTTCCAGGCGGCCGGCAGGTCGGCCAACGGCAGCTCGTCGGCGATCATCGCCTTCTCCAGGCGATAGCGCAGGATGACATGGGCCGGATAGGTCACCTCGTCGGCGTCGACCCGGATGAAGCCGCGCTCGACCCGGGTGTAGTGCCGCCACAGCGCCTCGGCCTCCCAGGCCGGACCGCTGCCGCCGAAGGCGTCGCGCATCTGCGGCGCGGCGAAGGCGATGAACTCGCGGCTGCGGCAGGCCTGCATCTCCATCAGCAGCGACTGGCTCTCATGCAGGCTCATGCCGCGGGCTTGGCCGACCGGCTGACTCATCCAGGCCTGCGGCCGCCCCTGCTCGTACAGCGCGTGGCCGGTCTCGTGCAGCACGCCCATCAAAGCGCGGGTGAAGTCGGCCTCGTCGTACCGGGTGGTGATGCGGACATCATTGTCGGCGCCGCCGCAGAACGGGTGGGTGGAGACGTCGAGGCGCCCGCGCTCGAAGTCGTAGCCCAGCACCCCCATCATGGCGATGCCCAGCGCCCGCTGCGACTCGACCGCGAACACGCCGTCCGGCCGCGGCGTCGCCGGCCGGCGTGCCTGGGCCGCCAGCACCTCCTCGGTGAAGCCGGGCAGGAAGTCGGCCAGGTCGTCGAACAGCGCGTCGATCCGCTCCGACCGGCCGCCGGGCTCGTAGTCGTTCAGCAGCGCGTCATAGGTCGACAGGCCCAGCGCCTCGCCCTTGGCGCGGCCGATCTCGCGCTGCAGCCGCAGCACCCCCTGCAGCTTCGGCAGCAGCGCCGCGAAATCCGAATCGGCGCGGGCCTGGCGCCACGCCATCTCGCAGGCCGACACCGCCTTGCTCGACGCCTCGACCAGGTCGGCGGGCAGCACGGTCTGCACCGTCCACAGCCGCCGGATCTCGCGCAGATTGGCGCGCTCCCAATCGCCCAGCGTGTTGTCTGCCTCCGCCTCGGGCAGCCAGTCGGACAGGCGCGGATCGGTGACCATGCCGTGGCGCAGCACCTGCAGCAGGGCCAGGCTCTCGGCCCGGGTCTCGGCGGCGCCCTTCGGCATCATCGTGGCGTTGTCCCAGTCCAGGATGCCGATGGCGTTGGACAGGGCGGCGATGCGGCCGAACTGGGCGGCGATCTCGGAATAGGCGGTCATGCGTCGGTTCCTTTCCGGGCGGTGCGGCGCCGCAGATGGTGCAGCAGGTAGATCGCGACCAGGATGGCGGCGAAGCCGAACCAGGTGATCGCATATTGCAGATGGTCGTTCGGCAGGTCGACCTGGGTCTGGCTGCCGATCGGGGGGCGGGTCCGGTCGGGTCCGAGCGCCTGCTCGACCACCACCGGCGCCGCACCGTCCAGCCCGGCCGCGGCGGCCATGGTCGTCAGGTCGGTCCAGAACCATTCATTGGTGGCCGGGCTGTTGTCGGGCTGCATCCAGCCCTGCGGCAGGGGCCGGCGGGCGACGCCCTCCACCGTCACCGTCCCCTCGGGCGGCGGGTCGTAGGTGGCGGGCTTGCCGTCGGGGCCGAGCGGCACCCAGCCGCGATTGACCATGACCGCCGGGCCGCCATCGTCGCGGATCAGCGGCGTGACCACCTGGATGCCGGCGGCGCCGTCATTCACCCGGGCCAGCAGGCGGAAGGCATGGACCGCGTCGAAACGGCCGGTGACGGTGACGTGGCGGTAGTCGAAGCCGGGATCGTCCAGCCGGGCGGGCAGCGGCGCCGGCGGCGCCGCCAGGCCGCGCTCGATCCGGTCGATCAGCTCGGTCTTCCAGGCCAGGCGCTCGAGCTGCCAGATGCCGAGGCCGAACATCAGCGCGAGGGCGGGGATCAGGAAGACGGTCGGCCAGAACTCCGGCCGGAAACGCGATTTCATGTCAGCCCCTGAGCCCGTTCGGAGATGCGCTGGCGCGAGTCGGCTGGTGGTGGTTTCGAGAACCGGCGCGCAGCGGACATTTGGGTCCGTGAGCACCGGAAGCGGAGAAAACGCCATCAGACGGCCGTGCCAGTAGCATATCCGAATGGGCTCAGCCGGTGCGGCGGTGCCGGTACTGCAACGCCACGACATAGGCCTTGGCGGGGCGGATCAGGAGGGCGGTGAGCAGGATGAGGAGGCCGGCCCCGATCGCGACCGGCGCCCAGTCGGGCAGGTCGAAGGCGAAGCCGAGCCAGAGGGTCAGCGGCACCACGGTGAAGCCGAGGATGAAGATCAGGAAGACGGCCGGGCCGTCACCCGAATCGACCTCGGAGAGATCGAGGCCGCAGGCCGTGCAGCGCTCGGCGACCGTCAGGAAGCCCTTGAACAGGGCGCCCCGGCCGCAGCGCGGGCATTTGCAGCCCAGCGCCGCAACCAGGGGAGAGACTGCCATCGAGGCTCAGTGCGCCGCGACGGCGCCGCCATGGCCGCCCCACCAGTAGATGGCGACGAACAGGAACAGCCAGACCGCATCGACGAAGTGCCAGTACCAGGCGGCGGCCTCGAAGCCGAAATGACTGTCCTTGGTGAAGTCGCCGCGGGCCGTCCGGAACCAGCACACCGCCAGGAAGATGGTGCCGACCAGCACATGGAAGCCGTGGAAGCCGGTGGCCATGTAGAAGGTCGAGGCGAAGACGCCGTCGGTGAAGCCGAATTCGGAATGGGTGTATTCCCAGACCTGGATGCAGGTGAAGATGGCGCCGAGCAGCACGGTGATGCCGAGCGCCTTCGACGCCTGCTTCATGTTGCCTTCGACGATCTCGTGATGCGCCCAGGTCACGGTGCAGCCCGACAGCAGCAGCACCAGGGTCATCAGCAGCGGGAAGTGGAAGGCGTCGACCGCGGTGATGCCCTTCGGCGGCCAGATGCCGCCGGTCGCCGCGACCCGGGCGTATTGCGAGGCCTCGTTGACGAACAGGCTGGAGTCGAAATAGGCCCAGAAGAACGCGACGAAGAACATCACCTCCGAGGCGATGAACAGCATCATGCCGTAGCGCAGGCCCAGCTTCACCACCGGGGTGTGCAGCTTGCGGAATGTGGCTTCCTTGATCACGTCGCGCCACCAGCCGAACATCACCGCCAGCACGCCGAGGAAGCCCGCGATCAGCAGGACCGGCCCCTCGTCATGCATGAACAGGACGCCGCCGATCGCCATGCAGCCGGCCGCGAGCGAGCCGAGCAGCGGCCACGGGCTGGGGTCGACCAGATGATAGGGATGCGGAACCGCGTTCAGTTCGTAGCTCGTCTCGTGCCTGTCGGCATGGACGTCGGTCGTGCTCATCCTCGTGCCCCTCTCGGTCTCTCGTCCGATATCCGCTTCGGTGTTCCGCCCTGGTGCTGCCGGCAGGCCGTCAGCCGTTCTTCTCGGCCGCACGATAATAGGCGGCCACCGCATTCTCCAGCGCCTTCGAGCGCTGGCCGTAGAAGGTGTAGGACAGGGTGATGGTGCGCACATCGCTCAGGTTCGGCTGCGCGTCCATCGCCGCGTCGACATAGAAGTAGACCGGGAACTCCACCGTCTCGCCCGGCTGGATGATCTGCTCGGTAAAGCAGAAGCACTGCACCTTGGAGAAGTAGAGCCCGACCTTGTCCGGCGTCACGTTGTAGACCGCCTGGCCGGCGGTCGGCTCCGTGGCGGTGCTGGTGGCCTGGAAGTAGATCAGCGCCGGCTCGCCCAGCCGGACCTCGACCTCGCTCTGCTCGGCCTTGAAGGTCCAGGGCAGGCCGGCATCGGTGTTGGCGACGAAGCGGACCCGCACGGTGCGGTCCAGCACCTTGTCCGTCACCGAATCGGCGACCTGGGTGGTGCCGCCATAGCCGGTGACCTGGCAGAACAGCCGGTACAGCGGCGACGAGGCGAAGGCCAGCACGCCCATCGAGAAGGCGACGCCGCACAGCGTGGTCAGGATGAGGCGGTTGCGGCGCCGGATCTTCGGATCCAGTTCGGCCATGCTACCCCCCCTTCATCTTGACGATGGTGATGACGAAGATCAGCACGACCCAGGCCACAAGGCCGAGGGCCAGGGCGACGTTGCGGCCGCGCAGGCGGCGCCGGACATCGGGCGCCGCCGGCAGGGTCGGTCGGGCGGTCGGACGGCTGGCCATCTCAGAAATGCACCGCGGTATGGTCGATGATCAGCAGGCCGAAGATCGCGAACAGGTAGAAGATCGAATAGCCGAACATCTGCTTGGCGGCGCGGTGGTTGGTGGCCGTGCCGTCCTCGCGCAGCACCCGGACGGCGCAGAGGATGAACAGCGCGCCCAGCAGGCCGGCGCCGACGGCGTAGGTCAGCCCGGCGGTGCCCAGCAGCCAGGGGGCGATACCGAGCGGGAACAGGGCCAGGGTGTAGGCCAGCATCTGGCGCTTGGTCTCGCGCGCGCCGGACACCACCGGCAGCATCGGCACCCCGGCCTTGGCGTATTCCTCGCTGCGGAACAGCGCCAGCGCCCAGAAATGCGGCGGGGTCCACATGAAGATCAGGGCGAACAGCACGATCGGGGCCAGGGTCACATCGCCGGTCACGGCGGCCCAGCCGATCATCGGCGGGAACGACCCGGCGGCGCCGCCGATCACGATGTTCTGCGGCGTCCGCCGCTTCAGCCACATGGTGTAGACGAAGACGTAGAAGGCCGAGGCGGAGGCCAGCACGGCGGCGGCGACCCAGTTGACCGCCAGCCCCATCACCAGCACCGCGGCGACCGACAGGAACACGCCGAAGGCCAGCGCCTCGGACGGGGCGATGCGGCCGCGCACGATCGGCCGGCCGCAGGTCCGGCTCATCACCGCGTCGATGTCGCGGTCGTACCACATGTTGATGGCCCCGGCCGCGCCGGCGCCGACGGCGATGCACAGCACAGCGGTCGCGGCCAGGACCGGGTGCAGATGGCCCGGCGCCGCGATCAGACCGGCGATGCCGGTGAAGACGACAAGCGTCATCACCCGCGGCTTCAAGAGCGCGAGATAGTCCTGCCAGGTGGCGCCGCCTTCGGCCTCGGCCGAGACGGTTCGGGCTGTCCGGTCCAGGGTCACGTCAACCATCATAAACCTCAAGCGGACCGGGCCGCACGGAGTATCCGCGCGGCCCGGCCCGGTCTCCTCTTTTCTCTCAGCCTCGGGTCACTTGACCCGGGGCAGCTGCTCGAACTGGTGGAAGGGCGGCGGCGACGGCAGCGTCCACTCCAGCGTGGTGGCGCCTTCGCCCCAGTAGTTGCTCTCCACCCGGCGGCCGTAGCGGATCGTGTAGAAGGCGATGCCGACGAACAGGAAGGCGGCCGCGACCGAGATGTAGGCGCCGAAGGACGACACCATGTTCCAGCCGTGGAACGCGTCCGGATAGTCCGGCTGGCGCCGCGGCATGCCGGCCAGGCCCAGGAAATGCTGCGGGAAGAAGGTCAGGTTGACGCCGATGAACGTCATCCAGAAGTGGATCTTGCCCCAGGTCTCCGGATACTGCCGGCCGGACATCTTGCCGATCCAGTAGTAGAAGCCGCCGAAGATCGAGAACACCGCGCCCAGCGACAGCACGTAGTGGAAGTGCGCGATGACGTAGTAGGTGTCGTGCAGGGCGGTGTCGATGCCGGCATTGGCCAGCACCACGCCGGTGACGCCGCCGATGGTGAACAGGAAGATGAAGCCGATCGCCCACAGCATCGGCGTCTTGAACTCGATCGACCCGCCCCACATCGTCGCGATCCAGGAGAAGATCTTGATGCCGGTCGGCACCGCGATGATCAGGGTGGCGGCGGTGAAATAGGCGCGGGTGTCGACGTCGATGCCGGTGGTGAACATGTGGTGCGCCCACACGACGAAGCCGACGACGCCGATCGCGACCATGGCATAGGCCATGCCGAGATAGCCGAACACCGGCTTCTTCGAGAAGGTCGACACGATGTGGCTGATCATGCCGAAGCCCGGCAGGATCATGATGTACACCTCGGGGTGCCCGAAGAACCAGAACAGGTGCTGGAACAGGATCGGGTCGCCGCCGCCCTCGGGCTTGAAGAAGCTGGTGCCGAAGTTGCGGTCGGTGATCAGCATGGTGATGGCGCCGCCCAGCACCGGCACGGCCAGCAGCAGCAGGAACGCGGTCACCAGCATCGACCAGACGAACAGCGGCATCTTGTGCAGCGTCATGCCCGGCGCGCGCATGTTGAAGATCGTGGTGATGAAGTTCACCGCGCCCAGGATCGAGGACGCGCCGGCCAGATGCAGGGCGAAGATCGCCATGTCGACCGACGGCCCGGGCTGCCCGGCCTCGGACAGCGGCGGGTAGATGGTCCAGCCGGTGCCGGCGCCCTGGCCGACGAAGGCCGAGCCGATCAGCAGGCAGAAGGCCGGGACCAGCAGCCAGAACGAGATGTTGTTCAGCCGCGGGAAGGCCATGTCCGGCGCGCCGATCATGATCGGCACGAACCAGTTGCCGAAGCCGCCGATCATCGCGGGCATGACCGTGAAGAAGATCATGATCAGGCCGTGGGCGGTGACGACGACGTTCCATTCCTGCCCGCCGGACAGGAACTGCATCCCCGGATTCTGCAGCTCGAGCCGCATGATCAGCGAGAACACGCCGCCGATCAGACCCGCGCAGATCGCGAAGATCAGGTACAGCGTGCCGATGTCTTTATGGTTGGTCGAGAACAGCCAGCGCTTGAAGAAGCCCGGCTTGTGATCGTGGTGGTGGTCGTCGTGACCATGAGCGTGCGCGTCGGCGTGAGCCATCGTGTCAACCTCTTGCCCGTCCGGGGCTTGCCTGTCGGAGCCGCGGGCCCCGAGTGGGATCACTCCCGGTTGGGATCATGCCTCAGGGTTTATTGCCCGGCCTGGGCCAGCTTGGTGCGCGCCTGCGCCTCGTCCCAGGTCATGGTCAGAAGCTTCGGCTTCTCGGCCGGGTCCGGCCCGACCTTCTCGACGACCCATTTGTCGAAATCGGCGCGGCTGACCGCGTGGATCTCGATCGGCATGTAGGCGTGGTCGGTGCCGCACAGCTGCGAGCACTGGCCGTAATAGACGCCCGGCTTGTCGATGCGGACCCAGGTCTCGTTGGTCCGGCCCGGGATCGCGTCCTTCTTCACGCCGAAGGCGGGCACCGCCCAGGAGTGGATGACGTCGCCGGCGGTGGTCAGGATCTGGATGTCGGTGTCGACCGGCAGCACCACCGGGTTGTCGACCGACAGCATCCGCACCTGGTCCGGCTTCAAGTCTTCGTCCTTGACGCCGTAGCTGGTGAATTCGGCGACCTTCTGGTCCGGATACTCGTAGCCCCAATACCACTGGTAGCCATGGGCGATCAGCGTCATCTCGGGGTTCGGCGTGCGGTCGCCGGCGTAGAGCAGCCGGAAGGACGGCACCACGATGACCAGCAGGATCAGGACCGGTGCGACCGTCCAGACCACCTCGATGATCGTGTTGTGCGCGGTCTTCGATGGCACCGGGTTACGGGTGGCGCTGAAGCGCCACATCACATAGACCAGCAGCCCCAGCACGAACACCGTGAGTGCCACGATGATGACCAGGAGCAGATTGTGGAAGCTCTCCATCTGCTCCTTGACCGACGAGGCTGCTTCCTGGAAGCCGAGCTGCCAGTTGTGCGGCGGTCCGTCGGCGAAGGCCGTGCCCGTGCCGAGGAGAAGCAGGCCCGACACGCCTGCCGCCAATTCACGCAGTCTGCCCGATCGCATGCCGTGCGCTCTTTCGTTATCGTTGTCGTTCCCACCCTGGCCCATGCCGGCTGTCGCCGCCACTGGACTCCGTCCGGCCTTATAGCGATGGAAACGCGAGGGTTGAAGCCCCCACGATATCGCACGGCGCACGAAGCCGGGCCAATCCTGGCCATGGCGAAAATACAGAGCGTTCCGCAGGGCAACAACAGGCCGTGCGCCATGGCTGTCACGCAAATGGTCGCATCCCCTTGGCAAGCCGATTCGGCGCCCCGCCCGACCCGGGGGCTGGCCCCGGCCGGCCGGCGGCACTATGTCTGGTGTCCAGACCCGCTGACCGGACCGCCGCCATGACCGCTCTCGACCAGACCGACGACCTGTTCTTCACCCAGGCCGGACTCGACCGGGCCCGGCTCGAGCGGCTGGTCGGGGACGCCCTGCAGGGCGCCGATGACGGCGAGCTGTTCCTGGAATACGTCCAGTCCGAGGGGCTGAGCTGGGACGACGGCAAGCTGAAGAGCGCCAGCTTCGACACCAGCCAGGGCTTCGGCCTGCGCGCGGTGGCGGGCGAGACCACCGGCTACAGCCACGCCTCGACGCTGAGCGAGGACGCGGTCAAGCGGGCGGCGGAGACGGTGCGCGCGGTCCGCGCCGGCCATGGCGGCAGCCTGGCTGAGCCGCCGCAGGGCACCAACCGCCAGCTCTACACCGATACCAACCCGCTCTCGGCCGTGCCGTTCGAGGCCAAGGTCAAGGTCCTGGCCGAGATCGACGCCTATGCCCGGGCGAAGGACCCGCGGGTGCGCCAGGTCAGCGCCTCGATCAGCGGCAACTGGCAGGCGGTGCGGATCATTCGCGCCGATGGCCGCGACGCCGCCGACATCCGGCCGCTGGTGCGGGTCAACGTCTCGGTCGTGGTCGGCGAAGGCGACCGGATGGAGAGCGGCAGCCACGGCGCCGGCGGCCGCACCGGCTATGATCTCTATCTCGATCCCGGCCGCTGGCAGGCGGCGGTGGACGAGGCGCTGCGCCAGGCCCTGGTGCGGCTGGACGCGGTCGAGGCGCCGGCCGGCGAGATGACCGTGGTGCTCGGCGCCGGCTGGCCCGGCATCCTGCTGCACGAGGCGATCGGCCACGGGCTGGAGGGCGACTTCAACCGCAAGAAGACCTCCGCCTTCTCCGGCCTGATGGGCCAGCGCGTGGCCGCCCCGGGCGTCACCGTGATCGACGACGGCACCCTGCCGGACCGGCGCGGCAGCCTGACGGTGGACGACGAGGGCACGCCGACCGGCAGCACCACGCTGATCGAGGACGGCATCCTGGTCGGCTACATGCAGGACCGCATGAACGCCCGGCTGATGGGCATGGCACCGACCGGCAACGGCAGGCGGCAGAGCTACGCCCATCACCCCATGCCACGCATGACCAACACCATCATGCTCGGCGGCCAGACACCGGCGGCGGAGATCCTCGCCTCGGTCAAGAACGGCCTCTACGCCGTCAACTTCGCCGGCGGCCAGGTCGACATCACCAACGGCAAATTCGTGTTCTCCGCCTCCGAGGCCTATCTGATCGAGGACGGCAGGATCGGTCCGGCGGTGAAGGGCGCGACCCTGATCGGCAACGGGCCGGACGCGCTGACCAAAGTGTCGATGGTCGGGGACGACATGGCACTCGACCCCGGCATCGGCACCTGCGGCAAGGAAGGCCAGGGCGTGCCGGTCGGCGTCGGCCAGCCGACCCTCCGGATCGACGGCCTGACCGTGGGCGGCACCCGGGCCTGACCGGCCGCCGCCCACGGTCTCACCGAACAACGTCTCCTATCGAGGCAGATTGATGATCGAGGAGCTTGGCGGATGTTGAGTATTATTTTATGTATTTCTTTCGGCCAGCTGCTTTGCTTCGCCTAGATCAGACAATTGCCTAATCGCTTACTCATTTGAGTGACTTGTTTCCCTTGATCGATTCCGTCGTTTGTGGCGTTATGAATGTGTGCTTCTGCGTTATTTTATAATCGCTATTCGAGGGAGAGAGACGTGCGTGTCTCCTTGAGCTTTTTGATTGGTACGACGCTCGCAGTCTTGGCCCCGGCCAGTATTGTCCAGGGGGCGACGGCGACCACGAGCTTCCTGGTCACGGCGACCGTGCTGAAGTTCTGCACGGTAGTGGCGACGCCGATGGCATTCGGCAACTACACCAGCTCGGCGGTGTCAGAGACTACCTCGACAATCACCGTCACCTGCACCGCCGGCACCGGCTACGACATCGGGCTCGATGCAGGCGGGGCGGCCGGCGCCGGCGTGACCACGCGCCAGATGTCGGGCACCACCGTCACCACCGCCCGGCTGAACTACTTCCTGTTCAGCGACTCCGGCCGCACGGTGAACTGGGGCAACGCGGTGGGCACCGACACGGTCCATCTCACCGCCGGCGCCGTGCCCATCATCTCCACCGTGTACGGCCGCGTCCCGGCCGGCCAGTTCGTCGCTCCCGACGCGTATCTGGATACGATTAACGTTACGGTCACCTACTGACCGGAATCGGGCGATGACGGCAATGCGCCGACGCCTCGTCCTGGCCGCGTCGGCCTTGGCCGCGCTGTGCCTCGGCAGCGTCGCAGCCCGGGCCGGGGGGCTCGAGGTGGCGCCGCTCGGCGTCGACTTCGCCGCGGGCCAGATGGCGCAGACCATCACCGTGGCCAACCGGGCCACCGCGCCGGCGACGGTGCAGCTGCGGACCTTCGACTGGTCGCAGCCCGGCGGCGTCGACCGCCTGGCCTCGACGGACGCTTTGGTCGCCAGCCCGCCGATCGTCACCATCCCGCCGGGGCGGGAGCAGGTGATCCGCGTGCTGCTGCGCCGGCCGCCCGCCGGAGCGGCGGAGAAGAGCTACCGGCTGATGGTCGAGGAAATCCCGGTGCCCGTGCCGGGGCAGGTCAACCTGGCGCTGCACCTGTCGCTGCCGATCTTCGTGTCGGCGGCGGCTCCCGGGCAGGCCAAGATCTCCTGGTCGGCCCGGCCGGCGGGCGGCGGGATGGTCGAGCTCGCGGCCCGCAACGGCGGCACCCGGCACGCCAAGTTCGACGGGCTGACCGTCGCCACCCGCGGCGGGGCGGCCAGCCGGGCCTTCGGCGGCTATGTCCTGCCCGGCCAGGAGAAGCGGTGGCGGATTCCGCTGCGCGGGCTGGACCGGGCCGGGCAGATCACGCTGCGCGGCGCCGGAGATCAGGGCGGGGTCGATGCCACGATCGCCCTGGACGGCAGCCCTTAAGGCAGGCGCCGGGCTCGCGGCCGCCGGGTGGCTGGCGGCCGCCCCGGCGGCGGCGGAGGACCGTGCCCTGTATCTCGACGTCACCGTCAACGGTCAAAACCAGCAGCTGATCGGGGGCTTCGTAGAGCGCGACGGCACCCTCTATGCGACGGCGGAGGAGCTGCAGGCGGTGGGCGTGCGGCCGCCGGAGGGCGCCGACGCCACCGCGGACGGGCTGCTGCCGCTGGCCGCCATCCCCGGTCTGCAATACGACTATGACGAACCGGCCCAGGCACTGCGCATCGACCTGCCCGAGGAGGGGCGCCAGCCGGTGGAGATCGGCGCGCGCGACACCCGGATCGGCCAGGCCGACAGCACCTACGGCCTGCTGCTCAACTACGACCTGATCGGCACCCGCGGCGAGGATTCGAGCTACGGCTCCGGCCTGGTGGAAGGCCGCGTCTTCGGTCCGCTCGGCGTGCTCGACACCAGCTTCCTCGGCAATATCGGCACCGGTGGCGGGCAGGATAACGGGGTGATCCGGTTGGATACCACCTGGACCTGGTCCGACCCCGGCGCGCTGCGCCGCTACCGGGTGGGCGACTTCATCAGCGGCGGCCTGGCCTGGACCCGGCCGGTGCGGATGATCGGCGGCCAGGTCGACCGAGACTTCACGATGCGGCCCGATCTCATCACCTTCCCGGTGCCGGCCTTCGGCGGCGACGCCGCGGTGCCGTCGACCGTCGACGTCTATGTCAACAACGTGAAGCAGTTCACGACCGAGGTGAAGCCGGGCCCGTTCGAGATCACCAGCCTGCCGGTGCTGACCGGTGGCGGCGACGCCCGGGTGGTGGTGCGCGACGCGCTGGGCCGCGAGACGGTGCAGACGCTGCCCTTCTACGCCAGCCGCAGCCTGCTGCGCGAAGGCTTCGTCGATTATTCCTTCGAGGCCGGCTCGATCCGCCGACGCTATGGCGAGGCCAGCGCCGATTATTCGGGCTTCGCCGGAATCGGATCGCTGCGTTACGGCCTCGACGACGCGACCACCCTGGAAGCCCATGTCGAGACCAGCCGCGACCTGGTCCTGGCCGGAGCCGGCGTGGTCTACGGCGTCGGCACGCTCGGCACCGTCAACGCCGCGGTGGCGGGCAGCCGCTCCGACGGCGATTCGGGCCTGCAATACGCGGTCGGGGTCGAGCATCTCGAGCCGCGCTGGAGCGTCAGCCTGCAGCGCACCGGCACCGTCGGGGTCTACCAGGACCTGGCGGCGATCGACGACCGCAGCCGGCTGCGCGGCAGCACCCGGGTCAGCGCCAGCCTCAACCTCGACCGCTGGGGGTCGCTCGGCGTCGCTTATATAGATCTCGACCGGACCGATTTCGGCCGGACGCAGATCGCCTCGGGCAATTACAGCGTGACGCTGTTCGACGACATCCAGCTGGTGGCCACCAGCTTCCTCGACCTCGACGACAGCTCGAATGCCGGGGTGATGCTGTCGCTCACCGTCCCCCTCGGCCGCGAGACCAGCGTCGGCCTCGACGCCACCGCCCAGAACGGCCAGCGCTGGCTGACCCAGCGGGCCAGCTACGTGCAAGACACCGGGGTGTCCGAGCGCGGCCTGGTGGTGAACGCCCAGGCCAGCGAAGGCGACCTGCGCCGCTATTACGGCCAGGTCGACTACCGCACCGCGCTGGCCGATTTCACCGTGGCGGCCGACCAGATCGACGACCGGACCAGCGTCCGCGGCGAGGTCCGCGGCTCGCTCACCTATGCCGGCGGCGGAGTGTTCGCCGGCCAGCGCATCGACGACAGCTTCGCCGTGGTCGACACCGGCGTGCCCGGTGTCGGAGTCACGCTGGAGAACCGGCCGGTCGGCCGCACCGACGGCGGCGGCCAGTTGCTGGTCCGCGGCCTGCGCGCCTATGAGGCGAACAAGATGGCGATCGACGTGACCGACCTGCCGGCCGACGCGGCTTTCGAGGACACCCGCCGGCTGGTGACCCCCGCCGACCGCAGCGGCATCGTCGTCCGCTTTCCAGTGCGTGTCGGCGACGCCGCCACCATTCTGATCCATCGCTCGGACGGCAGCGCGGTGCCGCCCGGCTCGATGCTGGCGCTGGACGGCGGCGGGGCGGAGCCGCTGCCGGTCGGCTATGACGGGCTGGGCTACGCCACCGGCCTGCAGCCGGAGAATGCCGGGACGGTTACCCTGCCGGACGGCAGCCAGTGCCGCATCGCCTTCGCCTTCGCGCCGGCGCCCGGCGAGATCCCCCAGATCGGCCCCGTCACCTGCGGAGGAACGCCATGAGACGATCCCTGCTGTGGAGCCTGCCCGTGGCGCTGGTCTGCGCCCTGGCCGGCAGTCCGGCTTTCGCCCTCGGGGAAAGCTGCTCGGTGACCGCAACCGCGCTCGCCTTCGGCAATTTCGCGCCGCTCTCGGGCACGGTGCTGGACGCGACCTCGACCATCACGGTGACCTGCGTCTGCCCGGTGCTGTGCCTCGGGATCAACTACACCGTGGCGGTCAGCACCGGTGGGTCCGGTACCTTCTCGCCACGGCGGATGAGCGCCGGGACGCCGACGCTGGCCTATAACGGCTACACCGCCGCCCCCCGGACCACTGTCTGGGGCGACGGCAGCGGCAGCACCGCGGTGCAGACACGCTGCCGGCTGGTCGGCGCCATCGGCAGCAGCTGGGTCGAGCCGATCACCTTCTATGGGCGGATTCCGGTCAACACCGCCGCGGTTCCCGCCAGCTACACCGACACGCTGAACGTGACCGTCACCTACACCGGCATCTCGTTGTGTCTCTAGGCGCCGGAGCTCCGCTAATCTGGGCCGGAGACGCAGCCAGGGAGGAGCACATGATCGCCGTGATCTTCGAGGTCGAGCCGGCAGAGGGCCGGTTCGACGACTATTTCGACCATGCCGCCCGGCTGCGCCCGGTGTTGGAGCGGATGCCAGGCTTCATCTCGGTCGAGCGCTTCCGCAGCCTGACCAACCCGGAGAAGCTGCTGTCGCTGTCCTTCTGGGAGGACGAAGAGTCCGTCGCCGGCTGGCGCAACCGGGCCGAGCATCGCGCCGCCCAGGCTGCCGGCCGGGGCGGCATCTTCCAGGGCTACCGCCTGCGCATCGCCGCGGTGCTGCGCGACTACGAGATGGACAACCGGCGCGACCAGGCCCCAGCCGATTCGCCGTTCTGACGCCTCACTCCGGCCCCGGCACCTGCGGATAGGCGGGGTCGTCCCAATCCGGGTGGCTCTGCCATTGCGGGGCGCTGTCGGCGATCGCGTAGTAGTCGCCCTTGTCGGCGGTGTAGAGATGGCCGCCGATGTCCAGGCCGGTGGCGCCGTCCAGCGTGCCGGCGGCGATGCTGACCGCGCGGCCTCCTTCCAGCTTCCAGAACAGGCTGGCGCCGCATTCGCCGCAGAAGCCGCGTTGCGCCTCGGGGGAGGAGCGGTACCAGCGCAGCGTGTGCTCGCTCTCCAGCGCCAGGTCGCTGGCGGCGCAGGCGGTGAAGGCGGCGAAATGGCCGGAGGTGCGTCGGCACTGGCCGCAATGGCAGGTCACGACCTGGCGCAGCGGTCCCGTCACCCGATAGCGCACCCCGCCGCACAGGCAGCCGCCGGTCCGGTCCGTCATTGCTTGTCTCCCCAGCTGTCGCGGTTTCCAGCGTCTCGCTTACGGCGCCGCCGATCTGTGCCCAATCCGTCCCGCGATGTCGCAGTCGCGCCACCGTTCTGTCGCGTCTGGCCTTGCCAAGCCCTCGCGGCCTCCCGATATTCGAGACAGCCGTCCGGATTCCCCGGGCGGCGGACGTTCTCAGGGCGGGGTGAAAGTCCCCACCGGCGGTGATGGCGCGATTCCCTCGGGACAGCGCATAAGCCCGCGAGCGCCTGCCGGGTCAACCGGCAGGGTCAGCAGATTCGGTCAGAATCCGAAGCCGACGGTCACAGTCCGGATGAAAGAGAACGGGGACGGCAGGCCGGGCACGAGTCCTGGTGGTCGGTCCCGTATGCCCTGATTCTGGTCCGTTGCATGAGGATGACCATGAATCAGCCCCTGTCTTCTTCTTCCCGCACCGACGCGCCCCGCATCGCCTTCATCCAGGCGTGCTGGCACCGCGACATCGTCGACCAGTGCAAGACCGCCTTCCTGGCCGAGATCGCCCAGGCTGGCGCCTCGGCGCCGGAGGTCGACCTGTTCGAGGTGCCGGGCGTGTTCGAGATCCCGCTGCACGCCCAGCTGCTGGCCAAGAGCGGCCGCTACGACGCCATCGTCGCCACCGGCTTCGTCGTCGATGGCGGCATCTATCGGCATGAATTCGTGTCGACCGCGGTGATCGACGCGCTGATGCGGGTGCAGCTCGACACCGAGGTGCCGGTGCTGTCCGCCGTGCTGACGCCGCAGCGCTTCCACGAGCACGAGGCCCACACCGCCTTCTTCCGCGAGCATTTCCTGGTCAAGGGCAAGGAAGCGGCGGAAGCCGCGCTCAAGACCATCGCCGCGGTGGCGAAGCTGCGCGGCAAGGGCCTGCGCGCGGCGGCCTGATCCGGACCAGCCTCACCGTCCGTACAAGGCGGTGAGGCTGGCGCGGCCGATCTCGGTGCCGTGCAGGGCGAAGCCGACCATGGCCGCTGAGGCCTGCGGGTCGACCGGCAGATGGTCGACCGACAGCGCATGCACCGTGAAGATGTAGTGGTGCGGCCGGTCGCCCTGCGGCGGGCACGGGCCGCCATAGGCCGAGCTGCCGTAGTCGGTGCGGCCCTGCACCGCCCCGGCCGGCAGGCCGGGCCCCGACGGCGCGCCCGCGCCTTCCGGCAGGGCCGTGACCCCGGCCGGGATGTCGGCCACCACCCAGTGCCACCAGCCGCTGCCGGACGGTGCGTCGGGGTCATAGGCGGTGACGGTGAAGCTCTTGGTGCCGGCCGGCGCCCCCGACCAGGCCAGGGCCGGGGACACATTGCTGCCGGTGCAACCGAAGCTGTTGAAGACGAAGCGGTCGCCGATCGTCCCGCCGGCCTTCAGGTCGGGGCTGGTCAGGCGGAACTCCGCGGCGCGGCCGGGGGCGGCCGACAGGATCGCGGCCAGCGCCAGGCCGGCGGCGACGGATACGGTGCGCATCATGGTCTCCTCGTGAGCGGGTGAGGAGACGCTAGGGCGGCGCCACCTCCGGCATCGTCCCGTTCCGATCGGAGACGGTCCCGATCCGGTCATTCGTTGATCCGGGCGCAGGCCCGAGGCGAGTGGCGGAGGGGATCAGCCCGAATCGCGCCCGGAACAGCCCGGCGAAGCGCGAGGGCGAGCGGTAGCCGCAGGCCTGCGCCACCTGGGCGATCGGGCCGGCGCCGCCATAGAGCAGCGTCAGCGCGTGGTCGAGCCGCGTGTCGGTCAGCAACCGGGTGAAGCCGGTGCCCTCGGCCCGCAGCCGGCGGCGCAGCGTCGGCTCGCTCAGGCCCAGGCGCCGGGCGGCATCCGCCGCCGACCATGGGGCGGCCGGCTGGGCCGCGATCAGCAGCCGCAGCCGTTCGGCCACGCGCTCCTCCGCCTCCAGCCGCCAGGCGACGCCGTGCTCGGCCAGCAGGATCAGCAGCTCGGTCATCCGGTGCCGGGTGGCCTCGACCGACAGCTTCGGCCCGGCGGCGAAGGCGGACAGCGCATGGTCCGCGGCCTCGGCGAGCCGGTCGGAGCGGAGCAGGGCGAAGGGCCGGGGCGGCCGACCACCCTCGGCGAGATGGGGGAAGGACAGCCGGAACGCGCGCAGCAGCGACGGCGCGAAGCTGATCAGGACGGACCGGTACAGCCCACCCGCCGGCGGGATGTTGACGACATCCACCGTCTCGACCGGCGACAGGGCGATGGCGTCTCCGGCTCGGGCGGCAATGCGGTGCCCGTCGAGATGGAACTCCTTGCCGCCGCTGGCCACCAGGATCAGGCCGGGCTCGGGAAACCGGACGTTGTGGATATGGTCGCGGGCATGGCAGCCGAACACGCAGGCCGTTCCCACCGCCTCGTCGCGAAGCGTGCCGCTTCCTTGCTCGAAATGGCGGATCAGCGCGGCGGCTGCCCTGTGCCCCATGATCTATTCCGCCACCCGGCCGAAGCCGATGCGGGCGATGCCGTAGCGGCGCTCGTCCAGCAAAGCTAGGCCGGGCACCGCCGGCTCGTCGGCCGCGGTCTCGGCCACCACCAGGCAGCCGGGCGCCAGCCAGCCGGCGGCGGCCAACGCTTTGATCGCCGGCCCGATCAGCCCCTGGCGATAGGGCGGGTCGAGGAACAGCAGCATCGCCTGCGCCCGCGCCGGCGGCGGCTTCAGCGCGTCGGCGCGCAGCAGATGGGTGCGCGCCGTCTCGCCCAGCGTTTCGGCGTTCCTGCGGGCGAAGCCCAGCGCCGCGGCCGAGCTGTCGAACAGCCAGGCCTCGGCGGCGCCGCGCGACAGCGCCTCGAAGGCCAGTGCCCCGGTGCCGGCGAAGGCGTCCAGCACCACGGCGTCGGCCACCGCGTCGCCCTCGCCGGGGCCGTAACCGGCATGGGCCAGGATGTTGAACACCGCCTCGCGCACCCGCTCGCCGGTCGGGCGGGTGGCGCGGTCCGGTGGGGCGGCGAGCGCCCGGCCCCTATGCCGGCCGGCGACGAGGCGCAGGGGCATGGCGGGGAGCGGGGCCGGTGGGCTTGCCGCCTGTGGGCTTGGCCGGGGCCGGCTTGCTGGCGGTCGGCTTGGCCACCGGCTTGCGCGTCGGCCGCTCCTCCTCATGGGTCGTCAGCCAGCGGCCGAGCTGGTCGCGCAGCACCGAGGCCTTGATCTCCTCGGCCTCGCCCTTCTCCAGGATGCCGAGCTGGAACGGGCCGTAGGCGACGCGGATCAGCCGGTTCACATCCAGGCCGATCGCCTCCATCACCTTGCGCACCTCGCGGTTCTTGCCCTCGCGCAGGGTGATGGTCAGCCAGGCATTGGCGCCCTGCACCTTGTCGAGCGCCGCCTCGATCGGGCCGTAATGGACGCCGGAGACGGTGATGCCCTTGGCCAGGCTCGCCAGCTTCGCCGGGTCAGGCGTGCCATGCACCCGCACGCGGTAGCGCCGGGGCCAGCCGGTCGACGGCAGCTCCAGCCGGCGCGACAGCTCGCCGTCATTGGTCAGCAGCAGCAGGCCTTCGCTGTTCAGGTCCAGCCGGCCGATCGAGACCACGCGCGGCAGCTCCTCCGGCAGGTTGTCGAACACGGTCTGCCGGCCCTGCGGGTCGGACCGGGTGGTGACCAGCCCGGCCGGCTTGTGGTAGCGCCACAGCCGGGTGCGCTCGGGCTCCGGCACCGGCACGCCGTCGACGCTCAGCACGGATCCGGGCGGCACCACCACGGCCGGCGTCTCCAGCACCTTGCCGTCCAGCGCCACGCGGCCCTCGGCGATCCAGCGCTCGGCCTCGCGGCGCGAGCACATGCCGGCCCGGAAGGTGGCTTTCGGTTTCCCGGCGGGCGTCGCGGCGCCTGTCGCGGCCGGATCGCCCGCCGTCTTCCCGACGGTGGTCTTGGGGTCACTCTTGCTCATCACCCTTGTCTACCGCGAAGCGTCCGGCCAGGGTTAGCGCGAAACTCGAGGATCTGCCCCGTGTCCGCCGACCCGTCCTTCCCCGATTCGACTGACGGCTATATGCGCCTGGCCCTCGACGAGGCGGCCGCCGCTGCTGTGCGCGGAGAAGTGCCGGTCGGCGCGGTGCTGGTCGAGGCCGCGACCGGCCAAGTGCTGGCCAGGACGGGCAACCGGGTGGAGGAGCTGGCGGACCCGACCGCCCATGCCGAGGTGCTGGCGATCCGCGAGGCCGGCCGGCTGCGCGGCCGGCCGCGGCTGCCGGATTGCGACCTCTACGTCACGCTCGAGCCCTG
>JAEKLZ010000505.1 GCA_019508225.1 Inquilinus limosus
GCGGCTCGATTTCTGGATGGCCACGCCCCTGCGGGGCTCGCCATGACGGTCCTTTTTACGGAGGGCAGGCTCCTGGGAGAGGCTTGGTGGTATCAAAGGTCCAGCAGATGGACCTTCATCGACTGGTTGCGGTCGAGGGCGACCTGGAAGGCCTGGTCGGCGTCGCGGATCGGAAAGCGGTGGGTCATCAACGGCTTCAGGTCGATCCGCCGGCCGGCGATCATCTCGACCGCCAGCGCGTATTCCTCGGCGAAGCGGAACGAGCCGCGATACTCCAGCTCCTTCGACATGACGAGATTGGCCGAGACCGGCGACTGGCCGGCGGGCATGTTGCCGAGCTGGACCACCCGGCCGCGGGCTCGGGCGGCGCGCAGGGCGGTGTCCAGCCCGGCCGGGGCGCCCGACGCTTCGATCACCACGCCGAAGCGGCCGCGGTTCCGGCTCCAGGCCGTGATCCGGTCCTCGTCCCGGCCGTCGACCGCCTCGTCGGCGCCCAGGCTGAGTGCCATAGTCCGCGCCTTCTCGGCCAGGTCGACCACGGTGATGCGGCGGGCGCCGGCCTGGCGCGCCACCAGCAGCACCAGGGCGCCGATCGGGCCGCAGCCGACGATCAGCACCTCCTCGCCCAGGAGCGGCCCGGCGCGGCGGACGGCGTGCAGCGACACCGCCAGCGGCTCGGCCATCGACGCCTCGGCGAAGCTGACATGCTCCGGCACCGGCACGCATTGCCGCGCCGGCACGGCGATGTATTCGCGGAAGGCGCCCTGCATGTGCGGGAAGATCGAGGCGCTGCCCAGGAAGCGCATGTTCAGGCACTGGTTCTCCAGCCCCGCCATGCAGTAGTCGCAGCGGCCGCAGGACCGGCTGGGGTTGACCGCCACCGGCTGGCCGATGGCGAGGCCCTCGACATCGGGCGCGACTTCGGCCACCTCGCCGGCCATCTCATGGCCCAGGATCAGCGGCTCGCGCAGGTGGAAGTCGCCGGTCTTGCCCTTGGAGTAGTAGGCGAGGTCGGAGCCGCAGATGCCGCCGGCCCGGAAGCGCACCAGGACCTCGCCGGGGGCGAGGGTGGGCGGCGCCTGGTCATCGATCCGCAGATCCTTCGCTTGGTGCAGCACGGCGGCGAACATGGCGGTCTCCTAGGAACGGGCGGCGGCGGGCACGGCGCCGATCAGGTCGTCGCGGTGGGATACCCGCGGCGCCGTCTCGGGCAGCTTCGAGGCGCAGAATAATGTGATGACGCAGCCCAGGGCGATATAGGCGCACAGATACCATGGCGTGCCGTCGCCGACCTCCAGCAGCCAGCCGGCCGCCAGCGTGCCGGCCGACCCGATCAGGGCGCCGATCTGCTGCACGAAGGACACGCCGCTGGCCCGCACCTTGGTCGGGAACAGCTCGGAATAGAAGGCGGCCTGCGGTCCGTACATGGCGCTGTGGCCGAGGGCGAGGGCGGCGGCCAGGCCGATCCAGATCACCCCGTCCATCCGGGCATAGACCAGGCCGAAGACCGGGAAGGTCGCGATCAGCACGCAGGCGGTGCCGAACAGGTAGACCGGCTTGCGGCCGATCCGGTCGGACAGCGCCCCGAACAGCGGCAGGGTCACCAGCTCCAGCAGGATGGCGACCAGCATCGCCGTGGTCATGGTCGGCCGGTCGACGCCACGGCTGGTGGCATAGGCGGCGATCAGCACGGCGAAGCTGGTGAAGGCGATGCTCTCGGCCAGCTTGCTGCCGCAGCCCAGCAGCAGCTCGCGCGGCTGGTTGCGAACCACCTCGACCAGCGGGTGCGAATCCTCCGCCCGGCGCTTGCGCATCTCCAGGAACAGCGGCGATTCGGTCAGCTGCAGCCGGATGTAGAGGCCGATGCCGACCAGCAGGATGCTGAGCAGGAAGGGGATGCGCCAGCCCCAGCTCAGGAACGCCTCCTCGGACAGCGTCGTGGTCAGCAGCGCGAAGATGCCGAGCGGCAGCACGAAGCCGGCCGGGGCGCCGATCTGCACCCAGGACCCGAAGAAGCCGCGGCGCGGCGACGGCGCGTGCTCGCACATGATCAGGATGGCGTTGCCCTGCTCGCCGCCGATGCCGAAGCCGTGCAGCAGGCGGATGAACAGCAGGGTCAGCGGCGCCCAGATGCCGATCTCGTTGTAGGTCGGCATCAGCCCGATGACGAAGGTGGCGATGCCGACGATCAGCAGGGTGATGACCAGCGCCTGCTTGCGGCCGTAGCGGTCGCCGATGGCGCCGAACAGCAGGCCGCCGACCGGCCGGGCGAAGAAGCCGGCGGCATAGGTGCCGAGCGCCACCAGCGACCCGATCAACGGGTCGACATCGGGGAAGAACAGCTTGTTGAACACCAGCGCCGAGGCGGTGGCGTAGATGAAGAAATCGTACCACTCGACCGTGGTGCCGATGCAGGACGCGATCGCGATCCGCCGCATCATCGCGGGGGATGTGGTGCTCTGCTGCCCTTCCATCCTGTCCTCCCTTGAGGTCATCTCGTGGCCTCTTCGATCTCGATGGGCTACCAGCTGGTCAGGGTGCCGTCCTCGAGCCGCGCCACCGGCAGGTAGGCGGGGTCATAGGGGAAGCGTGCGGCCAGCTTTTCGTCGATGTCGACGCCGTGGCCGGGCGCCTCGCCGGGATGCATGTACCCATCAGTGAAAGACCAGGCGTGGGGGAAGACCTCCAGCGCCGGCTCGGGGTAGCCCATGTATTCCTGGATGCCGAAATTCGGCACCCACAGGTCGAAATGCAGGGCGGCGCCCATGCACGCGGGCGACAGGTCGGACGGGCCGTGGCAGCCGGTGCGGACATGGTGCAGGGCGGCGAAATCGGCGATCCGGCGCAGATGGGTGATGCCGCCGGCATGGGTCAGCGTCGCCCGGATGTAGTCGATCAGCTGCTCCTCGATCAGCAGCTTGCAGTCCCAGATGCTGTTGAACACCTCGCCGACCGCGATCGGGGTGGTGGTGTGCTGCCGGATCAGCCGGTAGGCCTCCTGGTTCTCGGCCGCGACCGGGTCCTCCAGCCAGAACAGGGCGTAGGGCTCGACCGCCTTGCCCAGCCGCGCCGCCTCGATCGGGGTCAGCCGGTGGTGCACGTCGTGCAGCAGATGGCCGTCGAAGCCGAATTTGTCCCGCACCGCCTCGAACAGCTTGGGCACGTAGTTGAGATACTTCTCGGTCGACCAGCCCTGCTCCTCGGGCCAGCCCTTCGTCGCCGGCTCATAGGAATCGCCGCCCTTGCTGACGCCGTAGACCGAGGTCATGCCCGGCACGCCGCACTGCACGCGGATCGCCTTGTAGCCCTTCTCCTGATAGGCGGCGTAGCGGTCCAGCGTCTCCGGGATGTCGCGGCCGGTGGCGTGGCTATAGACCATCACGCCGTCGCGCGAGGCGCCGCCCAGCAGCTGGTACAGCGGCAGGCCGGCGACCTTGGCCTTGATGTCCCACAGCGCCATGTCGACGGCGGCGATCGCGCTCATCGTCACCGGGCCGCGGCGCCAATAGGCGCCCTTGTACAGGTACTGCCAGATGTCCTCGATGCGGTGCGGGTCGCGCCCGACCAGCAGCGGGCAGACATGGTCGCGGAGATAGCTGGCCACCGCCAGCTCGCGCCCGTTCAGCGTGGCGTCGCCGATGCCGTGCACGCCCTCGTCGGTGACCAGCTTCAACGTGACGAAGTTGCGCCCGGGGCAGGTGACGATCACATCGGCGCGGACGATCTTCATGGCGCGTTCTCTCCCGGCTGGCTTGTCCATCGCCGCTTTTGCGCGGCGGGAAGCGACACGACCCATAGCGCAACTTTAATCACCATACAAGTATGGCGATGATCGCTCGCCACGCGCTATCTCGTCGGGCGATCCCCTGTATGCTGGGAGCCAGAACGAGCCGGAACGGGAGGGCGCATGGCCGGACGACGGAGGGCGGACGAGCCCAGGACATTGCCGGGGCACATCCCCCTGGGGGGCGAGGGGCCGATCGGCCGGCAGGTCTATGAGGGGCTGCGCCAGGCGATCATCACCGGCCTGCTGCCGCCCGGCACCGCGCTGTCCGAGAAGGACGGGTCGGAGATGTTCGGCGTGTCGCGCCAGCCGGTGCGCGAGGCCTTCATCAAGCTGGGCGAGGCCGGGCTGCTGCAGGTGCTGCCGCAGCGCGGCACCCGGGTGCGCAAGATCTCGCGCCGCCAGGTCGAGCAGGGCCGCTTCATCCGCGAGGCGGTGGAGGCGGCGGTGGTGCGCCTCGCCGCCGAGAGCATCGACGATCGTGCCCTGCAGCGGCTGGACCGCAGCCTGCAGGCGCAGCACGACGCCGCCCGGCGGCACGACCATGCCGGCTTCCTGGCACTGGACGAAGGCTTCCACCGCCTGATCATCGAGGCGATCGACTGCCTGCCGGCCTGGAGCACGATCGAGAACATGAAGGCGCAGATGGACCGGGTGCGCTATCTCAGCCTGCCCGACGTCTCGCCGCTGGAGATGCTGATCGCGCAGCATGAGGAGATCGTCGCCGGGCTGCGGGCGCACGACCCCGACGCCGCCGAGGCGGCGATGCGCCGGCATTTGCGTGAGATCCTGTCGTCGCTCGGGCCCATAGCCCAGCGCCGGCCGGAGCTGTTCGAGCTGGATGCCTGAAGGAGGCTGCTGATGATCGTCCGAGTCTGGCGCGGCTATGCCGCCCTACCGAACCCGTCGGCCTATCCCGAGCATTTCCACGGCGCGGTGCTGCCGGCGCTGCGCGGCATCGCCGGGTTCCGCGGCGCCTCGCTGCTGCGCCAGGACCGGCCGGGCGAGATCGAGTTCATGGTGCTGACCCGCTGGGAGTCGATGGACGCGATCCGCGCCTTCGCCGGCGACGATCCGGAGCAGGCGGTGGTCGAGCCGGCCGCGGTGGCGGCGCTGACGCGGTTCGACGGCAGGGTCCAGCATTACGCGGTTGTCGAGGAGGGGGCCCGTCCCGGATGATCGCGCGCTTCCGAAGAAACAGGAGTTGCAGGTGAGCGATCGAGAGACCCTCGCCCTGATGCGGACCGTGGCCGAGGCGCTGGCCCGGGCCGGCGGCCGGCTGGCCCTGGCCCATCTGGCCGAGCATAAGGCGCTGGAGATCGAGGCCAAGGGCCCGCAGGACTTCGTCACCGTGGTCGACAAGGCGGTCGAGACCCTGATCCGCGGCCGGCTGAAGGAGATCTTCCCGGACCACGCCGTGCTGGGCGAGGAGTTCGGGCTGGACCGCGAGGGCGCCCGCATCGTCTGGGGCCTCGACCCGATCGACGGCACCGCCAACTTCCTGCGCGACCGGCCGGTCTGGTGCGTCTCGATCGGCGCCACCATCGACGGCAGGCCGGCGCTGGGCGTGATCTACGAGCCGGTGCGGGACGAGCTGTACAGCGCCGCGGCGGGGCAGGGCGCCACCCGCAACGGCACGCCGATCGCGGTCAACGCAAAGGCCAAGCCGGACTCGGCGGTGATCGGCGTCGGCTACTCGCCGGGCCGCAAGGTGCCGGAGCATGTCCAGCAGATCGACCACATCCTGAGCCATGGCGGGGAGTACCGGCGGCTCGGCTCATCGGCGATGTCGCTGGCCTATGTCGCCGACGGCCGCTTCGACGGCTACGCCGCCGCCCACACCAATGCCTGGGACGTGATGGCCGGGCTGGTGCTGGTGCGCGAGGCCGGCGGCGTCACCGACGATTTCATCGAGAGCGGGGCGCAGAGCGGCCCGGTCACCGCCGCGGCGCCGGGCGTCGCGGACCTGGCGCGCCAGCTCCGGGCGCTGGCCTGAGCGCGTCGCCCAGGCTGTAGGTCGGCGGCGGCGTCCCCGCCGCCAGCCAGGCCGCGACCTCCGTCATCGTCGCGAAGGTCCGGCCGGCGCCGGCGGCCTTCAGCCGCTGCCCCAGCTCGGGGTCGGCATGGCCGCCGCCGGTGAAGCCGACCACCTTCATCCCGGCGCGGCGGGCGGCGGTGACGCCATGGACCGAATCCTCGATCACCAGGCAGTCCGCCGGGTCGGCGCCCATCTGCGAGGCGGCGTAGAGGAAGACGTCCGGCGCCGGCTTGCCGCGCTTCACCTGGCTGGCCGAGAACACATGCGGGTCGACCAGCGGCAGCAGCCCCGCCGTCTCCAGGTTCCGGCGCAGATTGGGCAGGCCGGTGGAGGAGGCGATGCAGGGCGGGTGGCCACGGCCACCGGCAGCCGCGATGGCCTCGACGGCGCCGGCGATGGCGCGCAGCTCGGTGACGAAGCGCCGGGCGCTCTCGGCCTTGATCTCCTCGATGATCCCGGGCTCGAGGACAAAGCCCAGCTCCGTCGAGAGCGTGCTCCAGGCCACATGGTGCGGCGTGCCGCAGAAGCGCCGGGCGATCTCGCTTGGTGCCACGGCGTGGCCCAGCCGGGCCAGCGCCTCGGAATCGACGGCGCAGAAGATCACTTCCGAATCGATCAGAACGCCGTCGCAGTCGAAGATCACCAGCATGGCAGGCCCGGGACAGAAAATCGGCAGGGAATGGCGGGGCGACAACATCATGCCGCTGCGCTATGTGCAAGTCGCAGACGCGGCTACAGGGATGACCATGAGGCCCAGGCGCATCCACATCACCGGCGCGGCCGGCTCCGGCACCACGACGCTGGGCCG
>JAEKLZ010000506.1 GCA_019508225.1 Inquilinus limosus
GCCGCGGCTGCGGGCGATGTCGAGGAACACCTCCTCCAGGTCGGTGCGGCCGTATTTCGCGATCAATTGGTCCGGCGAGCCCTGGTCGACGATCTTCCCGGCCTTCAACATCAGCACCTCGTCGCTCAGCCGCTCGACCTCGTCCATGTTGTGGCTGGCCAGGAGGATAGTGGCGCCGCGCTCGGCCCGGTAACGCTCGAGCATGCCGCGCACCCAGTCGCCGGTGTCGGGGTCGAGCGAGGCGGTCGGCTCGTCCAGCAGCAGCAGCTCCGGCGCGTTGACCAGCGCCTTGGCCAGCGCCACCCGGGTCTTCTGCCCGGCCGAGAGCTTGCCGGCGGGCCGGTTGAGGAACGACGTCAGGTCCAGCATCTCGGCCAGCTCGGCGATGCGGCTGCGGCGGTCGCGCACGCCGTACAGCCGGGCATAGACCGCCAGGTTCTCGCGCACCGTCAGCCGGTGCGGCAGATCGACATAGGGACTCGAGAAGTTCATCCGGGGCAGGACGGCGAGGGCGACGGTGGAGCCGCGCCGCACCACGAAGGAGATGCCGTCGACCGCGGGCGCGGCGCCGGGATGGAAGCGCTTGGACAGGCGCTCCGCTATGATGACGCCATCGGAGAGCATGGAGCGAGAATGGACGGCCATTCCAAAAATGACCAGGGGGCCGGCATCGACCCGGCGGCGGAAGCCGGGCCGGCCGGGCTGCGGCTGTCCCTGGCGGACGCGCCGGAGGCGGTGTCCGGCCGGCGGATGCGGGCGCGGATCAGTCAGATCACCCTGATCAAGATCCGCTGGGTCGCCGTCGCCGGCCAGGCCGCCACCATCCTGTTCGTGCATTACTGGCTGGACTACGCCCTGCCGCTGTGGCCGGCGCTGGCGATCGTCGCCATCTCGGTGGCGCTGAACGTCGCCGCCTTCGTCCAGGGCAAGTGGCGGCTGCGGCTGGTGGAGCGGGATGCGGCGCTGTATCTCGGCTACGATATGGCGCAGCTGGTGGCGCTGCTGTTCCTCACCGGCGGCCTGCTGAACCCTTTCGTGGTGCTGCTGCTGGCGCCGCTGACGGTCTCCGCCACGCTGCTCAGCTACCGCAGCACGGTGACGCTGACCGGCCTGGCCCTGGCCGGCATCATGCTGCTGGCCTTCTGGCACTATCCGTTGCCCGGCGGCATGCCCTCCAGCGGGTCGCCCTACCATCTCGGCGTCGGTCTGGCGATGGGCATCGCCATCCTGTTCATCTCGAACTACGTCTGGCAGGTCGCGGCCGACGCCCGCCAGGTGTCGGACGCGCTGGGCGCCACCCAGATGGCGCTGGAGCGCGAGCAGCGGATCTCGCTGCTGGGCGGCCTGGCCGCGGCGGCGGCGCACCAGCTGGGCACGCCGCTCGGCACCATCACTCTGATCGCGCGGGAGATGCGGCGCGACGTGCCGGCCGACAGCCCGATGGCCGAGGACATCGCCCTGCTGGAGCAGGAGGTCGGCCGCTGCCGCGACATCCTGACCGAGCTGGCGCGCCGGCCGGAGCCGGATGACGGCGACCCGTTCCGGCTGATGAGCCTGCCGGCGCTGGCCGGGGCCGCGGCCGAAAGCTACCTGCATTCCGAGAATCGCCGCCTGTTCATCACCGCCGCCGACGGCCCGCCGGGCCAGACGCTGGTGCTGCGGCGGACGCCGGAATTGATCCACGGCCTGGGCAACCTGATCCAGAACGCCCTGCAATTCGCGCGAAACCGAGTTGAGATCAGCGCCGAATATGGACCGAAGACCGTGGTGCTGAAGATCGTCGACGATGGCCCCGGCTTCCCGCTGGCCCTGCTGGGCCGGCTGGGCGAACCCTATGTCTCCGGCCGCGGTGAAGACAGCGACCACATGGGGCTCGGCATCTTCATCGCGGCCACGCTTCTGGAGCACAGCGGGGCCCAATTGTCCTTCTCAAATGGCCCTCAAGGGGGCGCGGTCATTGCAGTTGCGTGGCCGCGACACAAATTTGAGAGGAAAGAAAGGACTTGGTCATGACCGTTTCCCCTGCCGCCCTTACCCCCGAACAGCCGGCGCCGCTGCCGGCGCGCGACGCCGCCAAGAGTCTTCTGATCGTCGACGACGACCTCGCCTTCCGCACCCGCCTGGCCCGCGCCATGGAGAAACGGGGCTTCGAGGTGGTGACCGCCGACGGCCTCGCCACCGGCATCGACCTGGCCCGCCGCGTCGCCCCCGCCTTCGCGGTGCTGGACCTGCGGCTGGGCGACGGCAATGGCCTGGACATCGTGCCGGTGCTGCACGAGGCCCGGCCGGACAGCCGGGTGATCATGCTGACCGGCTACGGCAACATCGCCACGGCGGTGGCCGCGGTGAAGGCCGGCGCGGTCGACTATCTGGCCAAGCCGACCGATGCCGACCAGATCGAGGCGGCGCTGCTGAACCCGGACGAGAAGCTGCCGCCGCCGCCGGAGAACCCGATGTCGGCCGACCGGGTGCGGTGGGAGCATATCCAGCGCGTGTTCGAGCAATGCGACCGCAACGTGTCGGAAACGGCGCGCCGGCTGAAGATGCACCGCCGCACGCTGCAGCGCATCCTGAACAAGCACGCCCCGCGCGGGTAACCGGGGCCCATGCCAGCCGATTAGCGATCCGTCGACTGCTTTGACCGCCTCACCCGCTGCACGGACCGTTCCCGAAGCCGTCATTGCGAGCGCAGCGAAGCAATCCAGGGGCCGTTGCGTGCGGCCCCTGGATTGCTTCGTCGGCTTCGCCTCCTCGCAATGACGATGAAGGTTGTCTACCCGCCGAGGATCGCCACCGTCCGGGCCAGCCATTCGGCCGGATCATCGCGGTGGTAGACCCGCTCCGCCGGCTCGATCCGGTCGAGGAAGCCCTGGTAGATCACCGCTTGGCGGGCCGCCGCGACCGGCGCCAGCAGCGCCGCCGCCCGGTCCGGATCTGAGCCCGGCACGGCCGCGCGCCAAAGATCGTGCCAGTGCCTTCGGGTCGGCGCGACCGTATCGGGTGGGATCCGGGTCAGGAAGGCCGGCTGGTCCAGCAGCGGATGGCCGACGCCGCTGTCGCCCCAGTCCAGCAGGGTGATTGCCCGGCTGTCGCCGCGGAGATTGCCGGGGTGAAAGTCGCCATGCACCAGCGTGTCGCCCAGGCCGCAGGCGGCGATATCGGCGAAGCGCCGCGGCAGGCCGCGCAGGAAGCCGGCCAGGACCGCACGGTCGGCGGCGGACAGCGCGTCGGCCGCCCGCTCCACCACCGCGGCGATTGCTGCCGCCAGCGCCGGCGCGCGCCAGTCGGGCAGCCCGAGCGCCAGCAGCTCCGCCGTCCGCCCCTGCCAGCCGCGCTGCAGGCCGACCAGCAGGTCGACCATCTCGAGCAGCTGCGCCGGCCCGGCCTCGTACAGATCCTCGCCCGGGATCTCAGCCAGCAGCACGCGGCCGCCCTCCTGCCCGAGCAGCCGCGGCACCGGCCCGCCGGCCAGGCGCGCCAGCAGCGGGCCCTCATGCGCGAAGAAGGGCGGCACCGCCTTCAGCCAGACCACCTGGCCCTCGACCCGGATCCGCCACAAGCTGGACAGGTTCCAGCTGCGGACCTGCACCGCCGGGCCTGATGGGCGCAGGCCCTGGTCCTGCAGCATCCGGCAGGCCCAGGCCAGGTCAGCCGCCGGGCCGCCCGGAACGGCGTAGGGCAGCCGCAGCGGCTGCTCGTCGAGCACGCCAGTCCACGGTTCGGCTGGAACCATCTGCGCGACCTCCGCGACCTCGGCCAGATAGGTCACCGGCCCGCCATGCGGCCGGTCGCGCCCGGTCTCCAGCAGCCGCAGGATGGTGGCGTCGATGCCGAAGCGGTCGCGCACCGCGCGGACCACCGGCTCGGCCTCCTGCCACCACGGCGTCGCCGCCATGACCGGCGGCAGGATGCCGAGGACTCGGCCGTCCGGCGTCACCAGGACGAGGCGCGCAGTCCGCGGCGGGATCTCGGACAGGGGTTCGATGGCGGATTCTCCTTGGCCGGGCGGCGGGCCGGACTCCAGGACCGGGGTCCTATTATGCCGGCTGCGCCCCCGCCGCGCCAGTCCGCGCCGCCAGCTGCGCCGCGAGCGCCGTCTCCAGCCGCCGCAGCGCGGCGTCCAGCCCCGGCAGGCCCTCTGCATCGAAGGCGGCGCGGTAGGCGGCGGCGAATTCGGGCGGCAGCATCTCCACCAGGAAGCCGTCCGCGGTCCACACCTTGAGGATCCGGAACAGGCCGGTGTCGACCAGCTCGCTGCGCCAGCCCTTGCGTGCCGCCAAGTCCAGGAGCAGCGGCGCCGACAGAGGTGTGGCGCACAGCACATGGGCGCCGCCATGCGGCCGCATCTCCGGGTCGCGGCCCAGGCTGAACGGCGCCTCCGGCGTGAACACATGGCCCCAGGGAATGATCTCGAGATAGGAGCCCCGGGCGTCGCCGGCGCAGACGAACCAGGAGCCGGCCGGGAAGGGCGGGGTCGGCGCCCGCACCGCGGTGGCGGCCAGCATCCCGGCCAAGGTCCGGGCCGTATCCTCCGGATCGGCGGCGTTGAACGACATATGGTGCAGCATGCTCGGCCCTTCCTGGCACTCCGCGATGGGTTCTCCTGCCACAAGCCGTGCCGGCCGGCTGTGCCGCCGGGAACACCACTAGGAGCTGACCGATGCCACCCATTTCGGCCACCGCCTGGGCCGAGGCCTTCATGATCGAGGCCTGAGACGCCCTGCTGGCCACCGACGGCCATGCCTGCCTGACCCTGCACCCGCGCGCCGATCTCGGCATCGGCCGCGCGGCGCGGATCACGATGTTCGAGCGGCTGTTCGAGCGGGCGCGGGGGCAGGGCAGCGGCTTCCGCCTGTGCCGTGACGTCGCGACGGAGGCCGCAGGCGCGTCAGGCTGACGCCGCGAAGGGCAGCCGGGCCGTCGCCTCGATCTCGACCCGCATATGCGGCTGCACCAGCTGGGCGAAGATCGTGGTGTTGGCCGGCCGCGCCGCGTCGCAATGGCGGCGGATGATCGGCACGATGCGCTCGAACTCCGCTTGGCTGGTGACATAGATCACCACCCGCACCAGATGCTCCAGCCCCGCCCCGGCCTGGCCCAGCGCCCAGGCGATGTTGCGGAAGCAGTTCTCGCACTGGCTCTCGACATCCTCCGGGAAGGAGAAGTCCCTGGCGTCGAAGCCGGTGGTGCCGGAGACGAAGATCCAACCATCGGCCACCACGGCCCGGGCGTAGCCGGCGCGGTCCTCATAGGGCGAGCCGGTGAAGATGCGGGTTCCGATCATGGTGTGTCCTTTCCTGATGAATCTCAGAGGCGCAGCGCGCCGTCGGCGACGGTGACGCAGCGGCCGCGCAGCTCGACCCTTCTCTCGCCCAGCCGCACCGCGATGCGGCTGGGACGGCCGAGCGCGTGGCCCTGCTCGATCGCAACCTCGCCGGCGGACGGCACCAGGCCGCGCTCGGCGAGATGCCAGGCCAGCGGACCGGCGGCGCTGCCGGTCGCCGGATCCTCCCACAGCCCGATGGTCGGGTTGAAGAAGCGGGCATGGGCGGCAGCCGAGGGGTCGATCGGATCGAGGCTGTAGAGATAGCAGCCCTGGGCCGCGGCCCGGCGCAGCTCCGCCAGCAGGCGCGCGGCATCCGGTGCGGCTGCAGCGACCGCGGGGCGGTCGCGGGCCTGGACCAGCAGATGCGCGGCACCGGTCGAGACCACGCGGGCGCCGGGCAGCAGGTCGTCGCCGCGGAGGCCCAGCGCCGCCGCGAGGGCCGCCGGATCCGGATGCTTCGCCAAGGCCTGCGGCTCGCCCTGGGTCAAGCCGATCGAGAGCGTTTCGCCGGCCCGGGCCTCGACCGTCACCGGCAGGACCCGGCCGCCGAGCTCCTGGGTGAGCGCCAGCCCGTCGCCGAGCGGGCCGAGCCGCCCCGTCTCCGCCAGCCACCACCAGGCGCCGAGCGAATTGTGGCCGGCGCCCGAGACCTCGGCCCCCGCCGGGGTGAAGGAGCGCAGCCGGGCCGCGGCGCCGGGCGCCGTCGGCGCCAGCAGGAAGGTCGTCTCGGACTGGTTCAGCTCGCGCGCGATCCGGCGCAGCAGGGCCTCCTCCAGCCCGTCCGCATCCGGCACCACGGCCAGCGGATTGCCGGTCAGGGGCTCGTCAGCGAAGACGTCGACCAGATGGAACGGGACGCTTGTCATGGGCGGTCGGCCTTGAACCAGTCTCAGGATCTCGCCGCATCATTTCGTTGCAATATAGCCAGATCCAAGCGAGATGTGCTCAACGCCTCTTGAGGAAAGTTCAATATGCCCCTGCCCTCCCTCAACGCGCTGCAGGCGGCCGAGGCGGTGGGACGGCTGGGCTCGCTGTCCCGCGCCGCCGACGCGCTGGGCGTGACCCCGAGCGCCGTGAGCCACCGGCTGCGCGGGCTGGAGCAGCAGCTGGGCCTGGGCCTGTTCGAGCGCCGCGAGGCCGGGCTGGTGCCGACCGCGGCGGGGCGGCGCCTGCTGCCGGGGCTGAGCGAGGGCTTCCAGCGCATCGCCGCGGCGGTGGCCGAGGCGACGGCGCAGGAGCGCGGCACGGTGACCGTCACCTGCGGCCTGGCCTTCGCCGCCAAATGGCTGGTGCCGCGGCTGGTCGGGCTGGCCGCGCGCCATCCGAAACTGGAGGTGCGGCTGGTCACCACCAGCCGGCTGGTCGAGTTCGACCGTGAGGACATCGACCTGGGCATCCGCTTCGGCCGCGGCCGCTGGCCCGGCCTGAAGGCCGAGCTGGTGGCGCCGCAGCCGCTGATCCCGGTCTGCGCCCCGGCGATCGCCGCCGCGCTGGCCGATCCGTCGCTGCCGCTGATCGAGGACGAGCAGAGCCTGTTCGGCTGGGA
>JAEKLZ010000507.1 GCA_019508225.1 Inquilinus limosus
TTGCGGTAGCCATGCGCCTCGCCGAGGCCCAGCGCGCGGTCCCAGGCGCGGCGGGCGGCGGCGACCAGCTCCTGGTCCGGGCAGGCATCGGCCTCCAGCGGCACCGGGGCGATCGACAGCCCCTCATAGCCGTCGGCCTCGCCATAGGCGGCGCGGCGATGGTTGCGGATCACCCGCAGCATGGCGGCCGCGTTCTTGGCGTAGCCGGGGAAGGGGCCGACCGCCTTGGCCATCTCGGCCGAGGTGGCATAGGCGACGCCGGTCATCAGCGCGGTGATGGCGCCGCACAGCTCGCGGCCGTCGACGCTGTCATAGGGGATGCCGGACGCCATCAGCAGGCCGCCGATATTGGCGTAGCCCAGGCCGAGGGTGCGGAACTCGTAGGACAGGCGCGCGATCTCGCGGCTCGGGAACTGCGCCATCATCACCGCGATCTCCAGCGTGATGGTCCACAGCCGGCAGCCATGCTCGAAGGCCGGTATGTCGAACGACCCGTCGGCGCGGCGGAAGGTCATCAGGTTCAAGGACGCCAGGTTGCAGGCCGTGTCGTCCAGGAACATGTATTCCGAGCACGGGTTCGAGGCGTTGATCCGCCCCGATTCCGGGCAGGTGTGCCACTCGTTGATGGTGGTGTCGAACTGCAGCCCCGGATCGGCCGAGGCCCAGGCGGCGTGGCCGATCTTCTCCCACAAGTCGCGGGCCTTCAGCGTCTTCGCCACCTTGCCGTCGATGCGGCGGATCAGCTGCCACTCGCCGTCCTGCTGCACCGCCTCGAGGAAGGTGTTGGTCAGGCGGACCGAGTTGTTCGAGTTCTGGCCGGAGACGGTCAGGTAGGCGTCGGAATCCCAGTCGGTGTCGTAGACCCGGAACTCGATGCCGGTGTAGCCCTGGCGCGCGAAGTGGATGACGCGCTGGACGTAGTTCTCCGGCAGCATCGCCTTGCGGGCGCCGATGATGGCGCGCTTCAGCGCCTTGTTCTGCTTCGGGTCGAAGCGGTCGGAGACATCGGCGTCGGAGGCGGCATGGCACGCCTCCATCACCTCGTTCAGGTGCTTGCGGGCCAGCTTCGAGCCGGCGACCAGGGCCGCGACCTTCTGCTCCTCGACCACCTTCCAGTCGATATAGGTCTCGATGTCCGGATGGTCGATGTCGACCGTCACCATCTTGGCGGCGCGGCGGGTCGTGCCGCCCGACTTGATGGCGCCGGCGGCACGGTCGCCGATCTTGAGGAAGCTCATCAGGCCGGAGGAGCGGCCGCCGCCGGAGAGCTTCTCGCCCTCGCCGCGCAGCTTGGAGAAGTTGGAGCCGGTGCCGGAGCCATATTTGAACAGGCGGGCCTCGCGGACCCACAGGTCCATGATGCCGCCCTCGTTCACCAGGTCGTCGGCGACCGACTGGATGAAGCAGGCATGCGGCTGCGGCCGCTCATAGGCGCTGTCGGACAGGCGCGGCTCGCCGGTCGTCTCGTCGACATACCAATGGCCCTGGGCCGGGCCGTCGATGCCGTAGGCCCAGTGCAGGCCGGTGTTGAACCATTGCGGGCTGTTCGGCGCCGCCATCTGCTGCGCCAGCATGTAGCGCATCTCGTCGAAATAGGCGCGGGCGTCGGCGGCCGAATCGAACAGCCCGCCCTTCCAGCCCCAATAGGCCCAGGTGCCGGCCAGCCGGTCGAACACCTGGGTCGCGGTGCGCTCGGCGCCGACGCGCTCGGCCTCGGGCAGCTCGGCCAGGGCCTTGTCGTCGGGGACGCTGCGACACAGGAACTCGGGCACGCCCTTCTCGCGGACGCGCTTTAGCCGGGCCGGGATGCCGGCCTTGCGGAAATACTTCTGGGCCAGGATGTCGGACGCGACCTGGCTCCACTCCGCCGGCACCTCGATGTCGGTCTGGCGGAACACCACCGAGCCGTCCGGATTGCGGATCTCGCTGGTCGCCGACCGGAACTCGATCCCCTCATAGGCGTCGTGCCCCTCGGCCGTGAAACGCCGTTCGATCCGCATGGCCCCCGATCCTCCTTCGTCCGTCGCGTCGACCGCGACCCCCGTCTGATGCCCAATCGGGGACCGCAATCCCCGCGCCGAACTCCACCCGCGACTCCGCGTCAGCGGGCCGCCACAGATCAGTCAAGGAACCGTCATCTTAAGTCAAAAACAAGTATTGTAATTCAGAATTTTACGCCCTCTGTGGATAACCCAGTGGATAGACCAGTGAATATCCAGTGAGGAAACTGCGGATACTTTCCGTGAGCCGCAGAAGCCTGCGGCTTTCCGGACCCGGCCCGGTTCCGCCCGCGAGAGAATCGCCACAGATCCGATTCTTGTGGCTGGCCCTACCCGTGGGAGGTTTTCCGTGCCAAGGCCCCAGATATTGTGTCAGTTTCGTGGCCTGCGCAAGAGCGGAATTGCAGGGCCCCGGGTCATTCCGCATGCGGATTCGGCATGGGAATCATGGAGTTGCAGGCAGTGCCTCAGGTTTCGGGAAAACCGATGAGCAGGTCGGGCAGGCCTTCCTCGTTGTCGGTGCCGTCGCCCTCGCTGAGAATCACGCCGCCATGCGACTGGTAGAAGGCGCGGGCGCGGGCGTTGTGGGCGAAGCAGTAGAGGCGCAGGCCGGGGGTGTCGCGCCGGGCCCAGGCCAGCAGCGCCGTGCCGATTCCCAGGCGGTGGTGGTCGGGGTGGATGTAGAGCTGGTCCAGCCAGCCATTGTGGAGCGCGGCATAGCCGACCGGCGCGCCGTCGCGGCAGGCGATCATCACCTGCGACTGCTGGATGGTGCGCAGCAGGAAGCGGCGGATCGAGGTGCGGCTGTGCAGGTTCGGGATGGCGGCCGACTCGCGGGCCCGGCGATGGATCGCCGCCAGCGTGCCGGCATCGGCATCCGTGGCCGGCCGCAGCGTCAGCCCGGCCGGTCCGTCTTCGCTTGGGCTGGCGTCGTCCACGAGGCCCCGCCGAGTCTGACCGAAGGTGGCGCGACCATGCGGGCCGGGCCCCGGGGCGTCAAGACCGGGTGTCCTCGCCGATCCGGTCGAGCAAAGCGCGGCCGCGGGGCGAAAGGCGGTAGCCGACCTCCAGGCTCTCGGTCAGGCCCAGCGCCTTCAGCTTGCGCACATCGGCCTTGAAGACGGCGGTGTCGCGGCCGAAGCGGACGGCGAGATCCAATGCCCGGGTGCCGGGCCGCTCGCCGATCAGCCGCAGCACCGCCGCGGTCCAGGCGCCTTGCCCGGCGGCGCGGTCGAGCCGGTCCAGCCGCTGGCGCAACGCGGCCCACTCCTCGGCCGTCAGGTCGTCCTGCTGGCGCAGAGCCGCGCGCGGATCCGCGCCCTGCAGCCGGAAGGCGATGCGGTACAGCTCGCCCTCCGTCGCGGGCAGACTGGCGAGAAGATCGTCCCGCCCGGCGAATCCGGCTTGGAGAGCCTCAGGTTCGGTGATCTTGCCGGCGGCGACGATGTCGACCGCCTCGATCGCGAGTACCCCGGCCGGCGTGGTCAGGGTGCCGCCCGCCCGCACGGTGGGCCGGCGCCAGCTGCGGAAGGCGAGGGTGACCTCGCCGGCGGCGATGCGGTCCAGGACTGGGCGCTTGAACAGCATCAGATGTTTTCGTCCGTGGCCGGGCGCGAGCCGAGGTCCTGGCAGAAGCGCAGCAGATAGCCGTCCGGGTCCTGCACCACGAACTGGCGCTGGCCCAGCAGGACGCTGTCACGGCGGTACCAGCGCTCCTCCAGCGGCCGTTCGATCGGGGCGCCGCTGGCGAGGACGGCGACATGCAGTGCATCGACATCCGCGACCTCGATCTGGAGGTTGATGCCGCGGCCATAGGGATGCTCCAGCGGCCCGGCCAGCCAGATCCGGCCAGGGTCGGCGGGCTGGTCCAGCATCAGCGCGGCGCCCTCACGCACCAGATAGGCGAAGCGCTCCTCCGGCCGGTCGTACAGCACGGCGAAGCCCAGCACGCCGGTGTAGAAGCGGCGGCTGCGGTCGATGTCCGAGACGTAGAGCTCCGGCACGAGACTGGGGGAGGGCATGGCGGCCGCCATCGGGATTCGGGACCGACAGCCTAGCCGAAGCCGGCCGGGAATAAACCGGGCAGGACCGCGATCTTCCCCGGCGGACGATCCCGTCCACGGAGGAGTTTCATCATGGGTCATGACGAGCGCGATCAGCCCGGCGGCATCGACCGCCGCGGCGCGCTGCACTGCATGGTCTGGGCCGGAACCGGCGTGCTGTGGGGGCTGAGCGGCGGCGTGCCGCGCTCGCTGGGCCTGGTCGGCGAGGCGATGGCAGCAGAGCCGTCCGGCTTCACCTTCCTGCAGCTCAGCGACAGCCATGTCGGCTTCGACAAGCCGGCGAATCCGAACGCGCTGGGGACTCTGCAGGAGGCGGTGACGCGCATCGGCACCCTGCAGAAGAAGCCCGAATTCCTGATCCACACGGGTGACATCAGCCACCTGTCGAAGCCGAAGGAATTCGACGATGCCGACCAGGTGATCGGCGGCGCCGGCCTGCAGGTGCACTACGTCCCCGGCGAGCACGACCTGCTCGATGACGAGGTGGGCAAGGCCTATCTCGACCGCTATGGCCGCGGCAGCAAGGGCGCCGGCTGGTACAGCTTCGATTCCCACGGCGTGCACTTCATCGGGCTGGTCAACGTCGTCAACCTCAAGGCCGGCGGGCTCGGCAATCTGGGAGACGAGCAGCTCGAATGGCTCGAGGACGACCTGCGCGGCAAGTCCGCCAGCACGCCGATCGTGGTCTTCGCCCACATCCCGCTCTGGCTCGTCTACCAGGATTGGGGCTGGGGGACCGAGGACGGCGCCAAGGCCCTGTCCTACCTGAAGCGCTTCGGCTCGGTCACCGTCCTGAACGGGCATATCCACCAGATCATCCAGAAGGTCGAGGGCAACGTCGTCTTCCACACCGCCATGTCGACCGCCTTCCCTCAGCCGGCGCCGGGCACCGCGCCCTCGGCCGGCCCGATGAAGGTGCCGGACGATCAACTGCGCAAGGTGCTCGGCACCACCAGCATCGAGGTCCGGCACGGCAGCAAGCACCTCGCGCTCACCGACATGCCGCTCGCCGCGTCCTGAGCGGATCTTCCCGACATCTGGAGATCAAGAATGAGCTTCCTGTTTCCCCGGCGCGCCGCCGCCGGGGTTGCCCTCGCCCTGCTGGTCGGCCTGGGCGCTGCCCAGGCCGCCCCACAGCCGGTCACCATCAAGATCGACAACTTCACCTTCAACCCGGCCGAGATCACCGTCCCCGCCGGAACGACCGTCACCTGGACCAACGGCGACGACATCCCGCACACGGTCGTGGCGACGGACAAGAGCTTCCGCTCCAAGGCCCTCGACACCGGTGACAGCTTCACCACCACCCTGGCGAAGCCCGGCACCTTTCAGTACTTCTGCAGCCTGCATCCGCACATGACCGGCCGGATCACCGTGACGCCGTGACCCGCCTTCGCCTGATCAGGCCGCTCGACGCCGCGGCGGGGCGGGAGGATGCTCGGGGCGGGGCGCGTCGCGCGGCCCGCCCCGTCGGGGAGACATCCATGCGCGGGACGGAGGATGCGGCGAAGCGGTTCCGGGACACGGTCCTGCCGTGCCTGGACGACGCCTACACCCTGGCGCGCTACCTGACCCGCAGCCCGACGGACGCCGACGACCTGGTGCAGGAGGCCTTCGCCCGCGCCCTGCGCTATTTCGACGGCTTCGCCGGCGGCGACCCACGGCCCTGGCTGCTGGCGATCCTGCGCAACTGCTTCTATGCCTGGCTGCGGGCGCGGCGCGCGCAGCAGGGCGAGCCGCTGCTGGACCCCGAGGAGGCGGTGGCCGAGGCCACCGCCGATCCCTGGGGCCAGGCGCCGGAGGATCCGGAGGCGGCGCTGATCCGGATCGACGAGGCGGCGGTGGTCCGCGCCCTGGTCGAGGCGCTGCCGGAGCCGTTCCGGGAGGTGCTGGTGCTGCGCGAGATGAGCGACCTGTCCTATCAGCAGATCGCCGAGGTGACGGAGGTGCCGATCGGCACGGTGATGTCGCGGCTGGCCCGGGCCCGGCTGCTGGTCAAGCGCGCCTGGCTGGCCCGCCAGGTGGAGGAGGCGCCATGAGCTGCCCCGACAAATCGGTCCTGCTGCACGGCATGCTGGACGGCGAGCTCGACGTCGTCGGCGCCCTGGCCTTCGAGGCGCATCTGAAGGAATGCCCGGCCTGCGCCGCAGAATACCGGCGGCAGCAGGCGATCCGGGCGGCGCTGCGCCGGCCGGAGCTGCGCGACCGCGCCCCCGACGTGCTGCGCCGCAAGCTCGAGGCGGCGCTGCAGCCGCCGCCGGTCCCATGGTGGCGGCGTTTCCTGGGCGACTGGCGCCTGGGAGGGGCCGGGGCGGCGGCGCTGGCCATGGCGCTGATGCTGCTGCTGGTCCTGCCGCGCGGCGGCGACGACCTCGCCCGGCAGCTGGTCGACAGCCATGTGCGGTCGCTGCTGGCCGAGCATCTGGTCGACGTGCCGTCCTCCGACCGGCACACGGTCAAGCCCTGGTTCGTCGGCAAGATCGACGCGGCCCCGCCGGTGGTCGACCTCGCGGCGCAGGGCTTCCCGCTG
>JAEKLZ010000508.1 GCA_019508225.1 Inquilinus limosus
AGCTGATCGATGCGGCGATCACCGCGATCGCCGAGCACGGCCTGTCGAACGTCACGCTGAGCAAGGTGGCCAGCCTGGCCGGGCTGACCGCCGGCATGGTCAATTTCCACTTCAAGTCGAAGCAGGACCTGCTGCAGGCGACCCTGGCGCGCATGGCCGAGGCCTATCGCAGCCTGTGCGAAAGCGCGGTGGCCGCCGCCGGCCGGGCGCCGGAGGAGGCGCTGATGGCGCTGGTCCGCGCCAGCTTCGACCCGCAGGTGGCGAGCCTGGAACGGCTGGCGGTCTGGTATGCCTTCTGGGGCGAGAGCCGGGCCCGCGACGACTACATGGCGCTGGTCGGCGCCTCCGACCGCGCCTTCTACGAGGCGGTGCATGCGCTGATGGCGGAGCTGGCCGAGCGCGCCGGCGCCAGGATCGAGCTGCGGGCCGCGGCGCTGGGCCTGTGCGGGCTGGTCGACGCGCTGTCGCAGGAGGCGCTGGTGCAGCGCGAGGCCTTCGACTGGGACGACGCGGTCGACACCTGCCGCCGCTACCTGGCCAACCTGTTCCCGCAGGAATTCGCCGCCCCGGCCCGGCTGCGCCTGGTGGCGGAGGCCGAGCCCGACGCGCCCGCTTTGCCGCCGACCCTGCCCGGCTGGACCTATGCCGATCCCGGCATCCACGCGGCCGAGGTCGCCCGCATCCACCGCCCGGCCTGGCAGCTGGTGGCGCATGTCTCGGAGCTGCCCAACCCCGGCGACTACGTCACCTTCGAGGCGCTGGGCGAGCGCGCCTTCGTCATCCGCGGCGAGGATGGCGGGGTGCGCGCCTTCCACAATGTCTGCCGGCACCGCGCCCATGCCGTGCTGCAGGGCCGCGACGGCCATTGCAGCGGGCTGATCCGCTGCCCCTACCACGCCTGGTGCTATGCCTGGGACGGGCGGCTGCGCGCGGTGGCGGCGGCGAAGACCTTCCCGGAGATCGACACGGCGGGCCTCGGCCTGCTGCCGCTGGATTGCGAGGTGTTCGCCGGCTTCGTCTTCCTGCGCTTCGAAGGCGGCGGCCCGTCGGTGGCCGAGCGCTATGCCCCCTATGCGGCGGAGCTGGCGGCGCACCGGATCGAGGAGATGGTGCCGATCGCCGATTACTGGATCGGCGAAATCGACGCCGACTGGAAGACCATCTGGGACAACTACCTCGAGGACTACCACTTCCCGACCGGCCATCCCGGCCTGTTCGGGCTGATGTCCGGCGCCTATGACCGCGAGCCGGACGACGCCACCCGCACCATCCGCCTGAGCCATGCGCTGCGGCGGGATCCCGATGGCGGCTGGTCGACCCGGGCCTATGCCCGGCTGCTGCCGGACGTGCCGCATCTGCCGGAGGCGCTGAAGCGGCGCTGGACCTACCTGTTCCTGTACCCCGCCGTGTCGCTGGAGCTGTATCCGGACATGCTGGACTATTTCCACATCCTGCCCGCCGGCCCCGGCCGATCGATCCTGCGCTGGCGCGCCTATGCCCGGCCGGACGACCGCCGCGCCATGCAGCTGACCCGGCGGCTGAACCTGCGGGTGAACAACCGGGTGCATGACGAGGATGCGGCGCTGATCCGCTCGGTCCAGCAGGGCCTGTCCGGCTCGGCCTATGGCCGTGGCGTGCTGGGCGAGAAGGAGATCAACCTCCGCGCCTTCCAGGGCTGGATCCGTCGGGATGTGCCGGAGGCCGGGATGACACGATAGCTGGCAGCTTCGGCTTGACACATCCGGGTCACCGGCATTACTTAACCAATAGGTTAATCAACCAATCGGTTCAGTACGTGCCGGCAGACCCCCTCAGCCTCACCTTGGCGGCGCTCGCCGACCCGACCCGCCGGGCGATCCTGGCGCGGCTGGCCCGGGGCGAGGCATCGGTCACCGAGCTCGGCGCGCCTTTCGCCATGAGCCTCACCGCCGTGTCCAAGCATCTGAAGGTGCTGGAGCGCGCCGGGCTGGTGACGCGCAGCCGGTCGGCGCAGTGGCGGCCGTGCCGGCTGCAGGCCGGGCCGCTGAAGGAGATCGCCGACTGGGTCGAGAGCTACCGCCCGTTCTGGGATGCCGGCTTCGCACGGCTGGACGACTATCTGCGCCAACTGCAAGACAAGGAGAGCGACGATGATCGCAGCCAGTGACAGCGCCACTCTGGAAGCAGGGCCCGAGCTGGTCATCACCCGCATCTTCGACGCGCCGCGCAGCCTGGTGTTCAAGGCCTGGACCCAGCCCGAGCACCTGGTGCGCTGGCTGGGGCCGACGGATTTCAGCGCCTCCGCGGTGCGGATCGACCTGCGGCCGGGCGGCGCCTGGAGCGCCGTCATCACCTCGGCCGAGGGCAAGAGTTTCGGCATGGCGGGGATCTATCGCGAGATCGCGCCGCCGGACCGGCTGGCCTTCACCTTCGCCTGGGACGAGGACAAGGCGGAGCGGATGCTGATCGCCCTCACCTTCCGGGAGCGTGACGGCCGGACCGAGATGACCTTCCGCCAGACCGGCTTCCGGTCGGTGGAGAGCCGCGACAGCCACCGCGGCGGCTGGAACGAGTGCTTCGACAAGCTGCCGGGCGCTCTGGCGCAGGCATGAGACCGCAAGCCCGAGAGCAAAGCTTCATGACGCGACCAGCCTCAAAGCCGTCATGGCGAGGCGCGCAGCGCCGTGGCCATCCAGAGATCGAGCCGCTGGATGGCCACGCCCCCCGACAGGCGTAGAGGGCGGGGCTCGCCATGACGGTGAGGTCATGGGCCCGATCAGTGCAAATCAGGGAGGGGAAGCGCGATGAAACGGACCTGTCACGGTAGCTGCCATTGCGGCGCCGTGCGCTTCGAATGCGATGCAGATCTGACGGCCGGCACCAGCCGCTGCAACTGCTCGATCTGCGGCAAGGGGCGGTTCTGGAAGGCAATCGTGAAGGCGCCCGACTTCCGTCTGCTGCAGGGCGAGGAGGCACTGTCGGATTACAGGTTCGACGGCGCCGCGGGCGGCACCATCCATCACCTGTTCTGCCGCCACTGCGGCGTCAAGCTGTTCGGGCGGGGCCATATGGAGGCCCTTGGCGGCACCTTCTACGCCGTCAATATCGCCTGCCTGGACGATGTGACGCCTGAGGAACTGGCCGCGCTGCCGGTCCAGTACGAGGACGGCCGCGCCGACCATTGGGAGAGGGCGCCGGCGGAGACGCACCACCTGTGAGGGCGCGCGCCTCCGCCAATGGCCTGCGTCAGTAGGCCGGCGTCACGACGGTGGTGCGCGGCGGCGGGGTCACCACGGTCGCCGACGGTTGCGGCTGGGTCACCACGGTGGTGTCCGGCTTGTCCGGGGTGTTGTTCACCGTGCAGGCGGCCAGGAGCGGCAGCCCGAGAAGCGTGATGGCCAGGATCGTGGAGCGCATGTCCAATCCTCCTATTCGGTTGGAAGCGGCATGAATCGACACCGCGCTCAGTCAGCAACAGGACCATGCGGTGTCGTGTTCCCCGGAAGGGTCCGGGTGGTTCGAGGCTCGGGCCGGCACGGCGGTCCCAGGGAAGCGGATGCCCGACCGGGCATCCTGGCGGCTGCGCCGCGGGGCCGCCGTGCCGGCACCGACCTCGATGGGCCGGCCTCAGTAGGACGGCGTCACGACCGTGGTGGTGGGACGCGGCACGACATAGGTCGTGTTCGGCGTGGTGACGACGGTGCCCGGCTGGGTGACGACGGCCGGCGGCTGCTGCGTGACCACGGTGGTCGGCCGGTCGGGCCCGGGGTTGTTCACCGTGCAGGCGGCGGCCAGCAGCGACAGGCCCGCCAGGGCGAAAGCCGTAGAAATCGAACGCATGTCACGTCCTCCAGTCTGTGAAGCGACCCGAATCGAGGCCGCAACGCAAACCCAATGGGACGAAGCGGCAGCGGGTTCCTTAGGCTCCATTTACGCAAAATTTTATGGTGATCTTTATGCCGACCTGGCGCGCCGGCTGTCGCGGGTCTTGCGGGCGTCGCGGCGATTGAGGATCACGGCGCTGGCGATGACGAAGCTGGCCACCACCAGGATGATGATCGTGGCCAGGGCGTTGATGTCCGGCGTCAGCCCCAGCCGGACCTTGGAGAAGATCAGCATCGGCAAGGTGTTGGCGCCGGGGCCGGAGGTGAAGGTGGCGATCACCAGGTCGTCCAGCGACAGGGTGAAGGCCAGGAGCCAGCCCGACACCATGGCCGGGGCCAGCAGCGGCAGGGTGATGTCGACCATCACCTGCCAGGGCCGGCTGCCGAGATCGGCCGCCGCCTCCTCGATCGAGGCATCCATGTCGGCCAGGCGCGACTGCACCACCACGGCGACATAGGCCATGCAGAAGGTGACATGGGCGATGGTGATGGTCATGGCGCCGCGGCCGGACGGCCAGCCGAAGCTGTCCTCCAGCGCCACGAACAGCAGCAGCAGGGACAGGCCGGTGATCACCTCGGGCATCACCAGCGGCGCCGTGACCATGCCGGCCAGCAGCAGCCGGCCGCGGAACCGGCCGAACCGCGCCAGGGCGATGCCGGCCATGGTGCCGAGCGCGGTGGCGATGGTGGCGGAGACCGCTGCGATCTGCAGGCTCAGCAGCGCCGCGTCGACCACCTGCCGGTTGCCCCACAGCGCCACATACCACTTGGTCGAGAAGCCGCCCCAGACCGTCGCCAGCCGCGACGCGTTGAACGAGAACACGATCATCGAGGCGATCGGCCCGTAGAAGAACACGAAGCCGGCCACCAGCCAGAGGGTGAGGAAGCGGGACCGGCCTTTCACGGCGCAGAGTCTCCGCTTGTTTTACTGTCATCGCTTCTCTCACTGTCATCCTCGGGCTTGACCCGAGAATCCAGAGACTGCCGACGCCAGCGCCGGCGGCCCCTGGATTGCCGGGTCAAGCCCGGCAATGACAATGGGGGAGAGCCTGCAACACTGCGGGGGGACCGGCCCCTCATGCCTCCCCTCCCCGCGCCTGGCGGTTCTGGAACCACAGGATCGGCAGCACCAGGACCATGAGCAGCACCACCGCCACCGCCGAGGCCACCGGCCAGTCGCGGTTCGAGTAGAACTCGCTGAACAGCACCTGGCCGATCATCGGGCTGGACGGGTTGCCGAGCAGCGCCGGGATCACGTATTCGCCGGTCGCCGGGATGAACACCAGCAGCGACCCGGCGACGATGCCGGGCAGCGACAGCGGCAGGGTGACGTCGACGAACACCCGCCAGGGCCGCGAGCCCAGATCCATCGCCGCCTCGACCAGGCTCTGGTCCAGCCTCTCCAGCGTCACGTAGAGCGGCAGGATCATGAAGGGCAGGTAGGAGTAGACGATGCCGAGATAGACCGCGAAATCGGTGTTCATCATCTCGACCGGCCGGTCGAGGATGCCGCTCCACACCAGGACGTCGTTGAGGATGCCCTGCTTGTTGAGGATCCCCATCCAGGCATAGATGCGCAGCAGGAACGAGGTCCAGAACGGCAGGATCACGAACAGCAGCAGGATGTTGCGGGCGCCGGGCGAGGACCTGGCGATGCCGTAGGCGATCGGATAGCCGCAGACCAGGCACAAGGCGGTCGAGATCAGCGCGATCTTGACCGAGTTCAGGTAGCCGGCGAGGTAGAGCCAGTCCTGGGTCAGGAACACGTAGTTGCGCAGCGAGGCGGTGATCGCCGGCCACGCCCCCTCGCCCCACTCCAGCAGCGCCGAATAGGGCGGCCGGCCGACGATGCTCTGGGCCAGGCTGATCTTCAGCACGATCAGGAACGGCACCAGGAAGAACAGCACCAGCCAGACCGTGGGCACGCCGATGATCAGGCCGCGCCAGGCGTCGCCGACCCGGCGCAGGGTGCGCAGCCAGAGCGGCGTGGCCGGCTTCGCGGTCATTCGGTCAGCAGCAGCGCCGCGGCGGGGGACCAGGACAGCCAGACCCGGTCGTCCCAGTCGACCGGCCGGTCCTCCTCCCGCCCGCGACGGTCGTTCTGCCGGCTGACCGAGACCAGCCTGCCGTTGCCGAGCCGCACCCGGAACAGCGAGCGGTCGCCGAAATAGCCGAGGTCGTAGACCATGCCCTGCAGCGTGTTTGCGGCGCCCTGCGGCGGCTCGCGCCCGATCGCGATCTTCTCCGGCCGCACCGCGACCGAGACCGGGGTGCCCGGCGCCACCGGCCCGGCATGGGCGACCATCAGCACCCCGGCCTGCTCGGTCGCCACCGTTACCCGGCCATCGGCCGCGCTGTCCACCGTGCCCTCGAACAGGTTGATCGAGCCTATGAAATCCGCCGAGAAGCGGCAGTTCGGATACTCGTAGATGTCGGTCGGCGTGCCGGTCTGCACGATCCGGCCGCGATTCATCACCGCGATCCGGGTAGACAGCGCCATCGCCTCCTCCTGGTCGTGGGTGACGACGATGAAGGTGACGCCGACCTGGTCCTGGATATTCATCAGCTCGAACTGGGTCTGCTCGCGCAGCTTCTTGTCGAGCGCGGCCAGCGGCTCGTCGAGCAGCAGCAGCTTCGGCTTCTTGGCCAGCGCCCGGGCCAGGGCGACGCGCTGGCGCTGGCCGCCGGACAGCTGGTGCGGCCGGCGCGGGCCGAAGCCCTGCAGTTG
>JAEKLZ010000509.1 GCA_019508225.1 Inquilinus limosus
AGCGGATCGCAGTTCAGCCTGCTGCCGCCGGACAACGCCACCGGCAATTTCACCAAGGTGGTGCAGCGCATCCCGGTCAAGATCCTGCTCGATCCCGGCAGCCCGCTGGCCGGACGGCTGCGTCCCGGCATGTCGGCGGTCGCGACGATCCTGACCGACGGCGCGACGGCGCAGCCGTGACCGTCGCCCTCGAGGCTGCGGGCGCCCGTACGAGCCCCACGGCGGCGCCTTGCCTGCGCCCCGTGGCCGGTGTCGCGGCGGTGCTGCTGGGGGCCGTCATCTCGACGCTGAACACGCGGGTCACCAGCTTCGGCCTGGCCGATATCCGCGGCGGGCTCGGCCTCGGCTTCGACGAAGGGTCGTGGCTGACCACCGCCTTCTCGGCGAGCCAGATGGTGGTGGCGCCGTGCGCGGCCTGGTTCAGCATCGTCATCGGCACCCGGCGCTTCCTGATCTGGGCGAGCGTGATCTTCATCCTGTCCTCGCTGCTGCTGCCGTTCATGGCCGGCTACGAGGCCGTCATCGCCCTGCAGACCATCCGGGGCCTCGCGGTCGGCACCTTCATCCCCGCCTCGCTCGGCTTCATCCTGCGCAGCCTGGCGCCACGCTGGTGGATCTGGGGCATCGCCGCATACGCCTTCCGCTTCACCTTCTCCCAGAACGTCGCCGCCTCGCTCGAGGCCTGGTACTCGGAGACCGGCCAGTGGCAATGGATCTTCTGGCAGAATGTCGTTCTGACCTCCGCCATGGCCCTGATCATCCTCTGGGCGGTGCCGCGCGAGGGCATCAATCGCGAGCTTTTGCGCCGCACCGATTGGGGCGGCATCATCTTCGCCGGGCTGGGCTTCGGGCTGCTCTATGTCGCGCTGGACCAGGGCAACCGCCTCGATTGGCTGAATTCCGGCGTCGTCGTCGGCTGCCTGGCGGGAGGGCTGCTGCTGGTCGCCGCCTTCATCGTCAATGAGGCGATCGTCGAGCGTCCCCTGATTCACCTGCGGGTGCTGAGCCAGACGAATGTCGCGGTCCCGGCGCTGCTGATCTGCAGCTACGGCTTCGGGGCCCAGGCCACGGCCTATGTCCTGCCGGATTATCTGACGCGCATCCAGGGCCTGCGGGCGCTGCAGGTCGGCGACGTTCTCAACTGGATCGCCCTGCCGCAGGTCCTGATCATCCCGCTGGTGGTGCTGGCGTTGCGCCGGATCGATGCGCGCCTCCTCCTCGCCGTCGGTTTCGCCCTGATCGCGATCGGCAGCTGGATGGACACGGGCCTGACCCATGACTGGGCCGGCGGCGACTTCCTGCCCTCCCAGATCGTCGAGGCCGTCGGCCTGGCCATCGGCTTGACGTCGCTGGTCACCTTCGCGGTCTCGAACATCAAGCCGCCCCAGGCCGCGGCCATCGCCGCGACGATCCAGATCTCCCGGCTGTTCGGCATCGAGCTGGGCACCGCCTTCATGCAGACCTTCGTGCGGGTGCGCGAGCAGGTCTATTCGAACCTGATCGGCCAGCATCTCAGCGCGGGCTCGGATGTCGTGGACCGTGTCGTGACCGCGCTCTCCAACGTCTTCGGCCAACGCGCCAACAACATCGGGCTGGAGACCAGCCAGGGCATGGCCCAGGCCGGCCGGTTCGTGCAGCGCGAAGCCTATGTTCTGGCCTATATCGACGGCTTCTGGATCGTCGCCTGGGTGCTGGCGCTGGCCTTGCTGCTGCTGGTGCTGCTGCGCCGCCCGCCGCCCAACCCGATGACGCCGCCGCGCATCGATGCCCCCGCGCCGTCCCGGTAGCCGCCGATGGACCTGTCCACCTTCGACATCTTGGCGCCGGACCTGCCGGTGGTGTTCTGCGGCATCAACCCCAGCACGCAGGCCGCGGCCTCCGGCCACAATTTCGGGTCGGCGTCCAACCGGTTCTGGCCCGTCCTGCACCTGTCGGGCTTCACGCCGGAGAGGATCCCGGCACGGGAGGATCGCCGCCTGCTCGCCTTCGGCTGCGGCATCACCGCCGCCGTCCCGCGCGCCACGCGCAGCGCCGGCGAGCTGCGCGGTCGCGAGATCCGGGAGTCCGGCGACGGGCTCCGCGCCAAGCTCGAGCATTTCCGACCCGAGACCGTCGCCTTCCTGGGCAAGGCGGCCTATGAAGCGATCGCGGGCGGCAAGGTCGGCTGGGGACCGCAGCCCGCCCGCTTCTGCGGTGCCGCGGTATGGATCCTGCCGAACCCGAGCGGCCTCAATCGAAGCTTCAGCCTTGCCGATCTGGTCGAGGCTTACACGGCGCTCCGGACCGAACGTTCATCCTCGTTGAACCGTTGGATGGCCTGCGTGGACGATCGGAGCTCAGCGAGACACCCAGACGGCAAAAAAGAATCATAGGAGCACCGGTGCTTCTACGCGCCCTCAATGTGGTCTTGCCGTCCCATAGGCTCAACCCACCGGACGCGCGAAGGTCCGGGCTCGAACGGGTCGGCAAAGTACTGGGTCTCACGAGCCACCTTGCCATCCAGGAACTCCATGATGCTCACCGCAAAGGATGGCCGGCCGTCATATTCGAGGATGAATTCCGTGACCCAGAGGTCGCCCGCGCCGACGATGCGGCGCACCGTGAATCGCTTCGCGCTCGGTTGCGCGGCGCGAGAGGCGTGGATGCTGTGCCGGCCCCTGATGCGCTCGCCCGATTGCGGGTACTCGAGCAACGCGTCCTCCCGATAGATGGCGTGCTCGGCATCGAAGTCGTTGGCGTCCGAGGCAGCCCAGTGGCGATCGAGCGCTTCCCGAATCCCGTTCTCATCCATCCCGCTGCTCCTACTCCTGGTCCTTGCCCCTGTGGTTTTGAAGCCGGCTGCGAGGCCCAGGGCACTTGATCCACATGCAGCCGCTGCGCGGTCGGAGAGTCGTGGGCCGTCTGGAACCGGAGCGGAGGCCATGTGTCAGGCCGAATACACCGAGCCGAGTCCATCGGCACCAGTCCGGCCAGCAACATGGTCGGGAGGAATCGGCCGCAGGGACCTGCCAGACGGGCGCGCGCTCTCGCGCATCTCTGCCGGCAGCACTTCCCAGGCGCGAACGAGCTCGCCGACGGAACTCAGCTGCATCTTGCGCATGGCGTTGCTGCGGTGGAGCTTGACGGTGATCTCGCTGATGCCGAGATCGAAGGCGACCTGCTTGTTCAGACGCCCCAGCGCCACGGCATACATCACCTGCCGCTCGCGCAGGGTCAGGGTCTTGTAGCGGTCGGCATGCAGCCGGACGACCCGGGCCTTGGCGCGCTGTGCGGCATCGATCGCAATGCCTGTCGACACAGCGTCGAGCAATGTCTGGTCCCGCACCGGCTTGGTGAGGAAATCGACGGCGCCGGCCTTCATCGCCTGGACCGTCATCGGAATGTCGCCATGGCCGGTCAGGAAGATGATCGGCTTGGAGTTGCCGCTTTGGCCGAGATGTCGCTGCAGATCGAGGCCGCTCACCCCCGGCATCCGCACGTCGAGGATCATGCAGCCGGGGGTATCCGGCAGGTCGGCGTCGAGAAATTCGCGGGCCGACGCGAAGCAGACCGGCTGGAAGCCCGCCGACAGAATCAAGTCCGAGAGCGCCTCCCGGACGGCCTCATGGTCGTCGACGATGACGACGACCGCTCGCTCCGCTTCGCTCCCGCGCTGCGGCGATGACGGTGCCGATCGTCCCAGGAGCGGCTGGCCAATGTGCATAGTCACCCTCCATGTCTCGGTTGCGTAAAGCGCCGTTGACGGCCGCAAGAGGCTGGGCGCGCGCGGCTCGACACTGAACGGGCTGGCAGCTTCCAGGCTGCGAAATGACCGGTTTCGAGTTGGCTGTCGTAAATCGGCTTCGGATAGGTGCGTCGACCAGCTTGTCTGCTGCGTACACTTTGATGCCGATCCACAGCGCTTAGCCAGTTAGGACTCGTTAAGCGAGGTTAATGGGCATGGTCAAAGCGTCCGCTTCGCGCAAATGCGCCATCGGCGGCGCGGGGATCAGCTCGTCGGCAGCAGCACCGACCCCGGCCTTAGGAAGCAGAAGACCAATACTTTCATATTATTTAAGGGCGGCGAAGGATCGACTACTCTCTGTTTCGCCGCTGTTCCTCCCCCCGAACGCGGCACGTGGCCAGCCTTCATTCCCCCCATGAAGCGGGCCACAACCTCAAGGCGCTGTCATTACCCCAGCAGCGCTGGCGGCCCGGCCACACGAGTTGAAGCCTCGCCTGCGGCCGGGCCGCATTTCCTTTGGGCTTTGTCGAACCGCTCGCCGCTACGCGTGAGCCGGAGCAAAAACGGCCCAGGGCTCGCTGGAACCCCGGGCCGCCACGGTATTCTGGCGTCGCCGTAACGCTAGCTGTTCAACGCGGCGCGCTCGATGCTGGCGGCGAAGAGCGGCGTTTCCGACTTGTTGTGATAGATCGACATCGGCTGGCGCTGGGCCTTGAAGACATCGAAGGGGATGCCCTGACGGCCGAGGAACTCCATGAACTCCGGCGTCGCGCGAGACCGGACCCGATTGGTGAACTCGCAGTTTTCCTTGTCGATCGCCTTCACGCTCAGCTCCCAGCGGACGTGGATGGTCGTCCGGCCGGTCGGGGTGAAGACGTCGGAAACCGACTCCAGGATCAGGTGGTCTTTCTCCCCGAGCGTCTCGACATAGTGCTGGACCATCAGGCTGCCGCCGATGATCTCGACATTGATCGACATGCGCTTCCCGTCCGGCGCCGTGGTGAAGCCTGCCGCGATATGCGCCGGTGAACAGCCTTGGTAATCCTTCTCGGCCAGCGTGAAGCACCATTTGGGAATGTCGATCTTCTCGATCGGCGCATTGATGATCGCGGTGAAGCTCGAATCAACGATCTCGTTGTCGTCCATGTCGTGTCTCCTTCGATGAGTGTCGGACCACGGTCGCGGTCCTGCCGCGGTGGCGGCACGCGTGCCGGAAAGCGCGATCACGCCGTTTTGGCGAGCGGCTCGGACGGTCGGGGCAAGGCCGCGATCACCTCCGCCGCCGTCAGGATGGCGTGGGCGAAGGTCGGCCCGTTCAGCTCATGCGCGGCGTGCATCATGTCGTGGGAGAAGGCGGCCGTCGCGTCGCGCACCAGGGTCACGTGGTAGCCGAGCTCCATGGCGAAGCGGCCGGTGGATTCGATGCAGGTGTTGGCCAGGAGCCCGACCAGGATCACATGGGTGATCCCCTTCTGCTTCAGCCGGAAATCCAGGTCGGTGTTGGCGAAGCCGCTCTGGCCCCAATGCTCCTTGACGACGATGTCGCCCGGCTGCGGGGCGGTGCATGATCGCCCGCTGGGTCGGATTGGGGTGGTCCCAGTCCTCGTAGTCGCCCGGCTCCCACCGCCGGTGCGGCACGATCAGCACCTGGATCCCCGCCGCGCGGGCCGCGCCGCTCACCCGACGCAGATTGTCGAGCAGCCCGTTCCCGTCCGCGACCTCCTTGACGCGCGGATAGATCTTCCCGCCTTCCGACAGGAAATCATTGTACGGATCGACGAAGAGGAGCGCAGTCCTCTCGCGCGGATAGACGATGTCGGCCATGGGTCTCCTCCTGGGCCGCAGCGCGGCCGGTTCATGAACGCAGTCGGTAGTCCTTAGGGTCAGCGGCCGCCGGTCAGCCCTCGGTCAGGTCGATGACCGCCTGGGCAAATGCCCGCGGTGCTTCCTGCGGCAGGTTGTGGCCGATCCCGCCGGTCAGCGTCCGGTGCTCGTAGGGGCCGGAGAATTTCTGGCGGTATGCCGCGGGTTCGGGATGCGGCGCGCCGTTGGCGTCGCCTTCCAGCGTGATCGTCGGAACGCCGATCACCGGCGCTTCCGCCAGCCGCCGCTCGAGATCGTCGTACCGCGCCTCGCCCTCGGCCAGGCCCAGCCGCCAGCGGTAGTTGTGGATCACGATCGCGACATGGTCCGGGTTGTCGAAGGCGGCGGCGCTGCGATCGAAGGTGGCATCGTCGAAGGCCCATTTCGGCGATGCGAGCTGCCAGATGAGCCGCGCGAAGTCGCGCCGGTATTGCTGATAGCCGGCCCGGCCGCGTTCGGTGGCGAAATAATATTGGTACCACCACTGCAGCTCGGCCTTCGGCGGCAGGGGCATGCCGCCGGCCTTCTGGCTGCCGATCAGATAGCCGCTGACCGAGACCAGGGCCTTGCAGCGCTCCGGCCAGAGGGCGGCGATGATGTCCGCCGTCCGCGCACCCCAGTCGAACCCGGCGATCGTCGCCGTCTCGATCTTGAGCGCGTCCATCAGGCCCAGGATGTCGACGGCGACCACCGATTGCTGCCCGTTGCGAGCGGTCGCGCCGGACAGGAAGCGTGTCGTGCCGTGGCCGCGCAGATACGGCACGATCACGCGGTGGCCGGCGGATGCGAGCAAGGGCGCGACATCGGCATAGCTGTGGATGTCGTACGGCCAGCCATGCAGGAGCAGGACCGGCGCCCCATCGGCCGGTCCGGCCTCGGCATACCCGACGTTCAGCATGCCGGCGTCGATTTGCTTCAGCGCGGGGAAAACGGCGCTTGTCCCCGGCCCCGCGGATTGGGCCCGCGCGGCGATCGCGCCCAAGGGAGCAGCGGCAAGGGCGAGCGCGGCGCCGCCAAGCAAGCGGCGACGCTTCCGGTCGATCACTTCAGATGAGCTGATGCTGTCCATGAGGGATGCGACCTTTCGCTGAGAGCCGGAAAGGAGCGGATGCTCCACCGCCTGTCCGGCACCGGATGGGAATGCGTTCAGATCCTGATGCCGACCCGCAGGCCCTGCCCAGTTAGTCCTCGTTAAGGAGGGTTAACCGCAGTGGTCGACGCAGCGGCCCGCACGAGCGCACGATTTCGGCGGTACGACCAAGACCGCGATGACAGATCCGCCGGGTTACCTGACCCAGCACGCGGATTTACCAGTCTTAACTCGAAGCGATGGTCGAACAGGCGCAGCATTTCTTCGGTCGAGGCGCCTACGGGCCAACCTCAGATGCGCGAGCCGAGGTCACAGAATGAGCGACGCAGGTTGGGTTCTCGAGCCGATCACGCAGGACTTTCTCGATACGGTCGGCGACAACCCCGACCTGTGCCGCCGATCGCCGGAGGAAGCGCGCCATGCGCTGGTCCGGATCCAGGCCGGCGCCGTCGGGCGGCCGTCTGCTCAGATCGAGGACACGATATTTCCGGTCGGGCCGACCGGATCCGTGGTCGTCAGGATCGTTCGACCCAGCGATACGCAGAAAATCCTACCTGTCATCGTCTACATCCATGGTGGCGGCTGGTGTCTCGGCGATGCCGATACTCATGACCGGATCGTGCGAGAACTGGCCGTCGCCGCGAGCGCGGCGCTGTTCTTCGTGGAATACGACCGCGCACCCGAGGCACGCTATCCGGTCGCCCTGGAGCAGATCTATGCCGTCACCGCTCATGTTGCCGCGCATGGCGACAGCCTTGGCGTGGACCCGACGAGGCTTGCGGTGGTCGGGGACGGCGCGGGCGGCAATATGGCCGCCGCGGTCACCCTCCTGGCGATGCAACGTCGTGGTCCCAAGATCGATCTGCAGATCCTGTTCTATCCGATCACGGACGCCGATTTCACCACATCCTCATACCAGACCTTCGCCAACGGGCCCTGGCTGACGAAAAGCGCCATGGAACGGTTCTGGGACGCCTATCTCCCGGACGCCGCCTCACGAAACGAGATCACCGCCGCGCCCCTGCGGGCCTCCGTCGACCAATTGCGGGGCTTGCCCGATGCGCTGGTTGTCATCGCGGAGAACGATGTGCTCCGCGACGAGGGCGAAGGCTACGCCCGCCAGCTCCTTCGCGCCGGCGTCAGGGTGACCTCGGTCCGCTACAACGGCACCGTCCACGGGTTCGTCATGCTGAATGCGCTGGCCGACACACCGGCGACGCGAAGTGCCATTGCCCAGGCGGTCACCGCTCTGCGCTCCGTCTTGGATTGAACCCGCCTCATCAATCGGGGCAACCGAGACGTTCGCGCGCAATAGATCAGAGGAGGGACAAATGATATCACATTCATATCACAGTGCGCTCGCGCAGATCCGCCGCAACCCTCTTCCGGAGATCGGCCTCGCACGAAGCAGAGCCGCCGAACCGGCTCGCATCGACTTCCTGGAACGCGGGAAGCTGCTTGAACTGGGCTTGGGTCGCGGCACGCCGGCGAGCCCTATCGTCGCGAGCGCTCCGTCGTCGTCGGATGTCGATTGCACGCCGACCGTGTTCATTGTCGACAACGACGTGTCCGCCCGCGAGTCTCTTGCCGATCTCATCCGGATCTCGGGCTGGCGGGCAGAGGCGTTCGGATCCGCATTCGGGTTCCTGGAACGGCCCCATGTGTCGGTCCCGAGCTGCGTTGTCCTGGACCTTCGTCTTCCCGATCTGAGCGGTCTCGAGCTTCAGAGGCGGATCACGGCGGAGCGCAGCGGGATGCCGGTCATCTTCCTGACCGGCTACAGCGACGTCCCGGTCGCGGTCCAGGCGATGAAGGCCGGCGCGGTGGAGTTCTTCATGAAGCCGTTCGATGACGAGGAGCTGCTGACGGCGGTCGGTCGCGCTCTCGAGGCCAGCCGGACCGGACTGGAACATGAAGCGGAACTGCTCGCCCTCCGCCGGCGCCACGAGGCGCTCAGCGGCCGCGAGCAGGAGGTCATGGCGCTGGTCGTCAGGGGGCTCCTCAACAAGCAGGTCGGCTTCGAGCTGGGCATCAGCGAGATCACCGTGAAGGCCCATCGCGGCAGGGTCATGCGCAAGATGCAGGCGAATTCCCTGGCCGACCTGATCACGATGGCGGCGCGACTTGGCCTGCGTCGCCACTGAGGCGCGGCGAGCTTCAGCCGGGAGAACCCGCTTCATCCTGGGCAACTCCGCTACAGCTTCGTCACGCCTTCAGCCAGGCCCTTGAAGAACAGCTTCTGGGCGAATGCGAAGGCGATGATGCCGGGCGTCAACACAATGATGTACACGGCCGCCAGATTGGGCCAGGCCCAATGGCCCTGGCCGCCTTGCGCCGCGGCCAGGACAACCGGCATCGTGCGCCGCGCCTCGTCGTCGATCAGCGTGACGGCCAGCAGATACTCACCCCATGCGGCGACGAAATTGACGATGAAGATGACGACGAGACCGTTGCGCACCATCGGCAGGCCCACCATCCAGAGCGTCCGCCAGGGACCGGCGCCGTCCACTCGCGCTGCGTCGATGACCTCACGCGGAACCAGCTGGAACATGCTGCGCATGATCAGAATGCTGATCGCCAGCTGAAGAGTGACGTAGGGCAGGATCAGGCCGGCGGTGTTGTTGATCAGCCCGAGCCAGCGCTGGGTCTCGTAGATGCTGATCAGTGATACGACGCGAACCGGGAAATAGAGCGAGACCAGCAGAGTGGTCATCACCAGCCCGCTGCCGCGCGGCTTCAGATGCACCAGCGCATAGCCGGCCATGACCGAGCAGCACATGGTGACCAGCACCGAGCTCAGGGTCACATACACGCTGTTGAACAGGTTCCGCGGCAGCGTGGCGATGCGCTCGAACACGTAGGAATAGTGGCTGAAGTCGAGCTGCCTCGGGAAGAGATCGCCGCGCATCGCGTCCGGCAGCGTCTTCACCGACATGAGCAGCACCCAGACCAGCGGCAGCAGGATGATCAGCAGGAAGAGATTGATCACCACATGGCGAGCGACCGCGGCCCGCCGGCGCCTGGACCAGCCCGGCCGGGTGGTCCCGCCGCTCGGGCGCTTCGCCGCGACCGGGCTGTGATGAGTGGATTCAAGGCTCATGGCGGTCGATCCCGGATCAGTCCTTGGCGCGGAACAGCCGAAGCAGCAACACCATGACGAGCATCATGGCGAACGCCCCGATCATCCCGATCGCCGCGGCATAGCCCTGCCTCCACAGGCCGAGCTTGAACGCCTGGTCGTACATGAAGATCGTCCAGGTATAGGTCGGCGACGCACGGTTGAAGCCGCCGAAGATCAGGTACTCGTCGATCACTGCCATCGAGGTCCCGAAGCGCAGGACGACCAGCACCATCATGATGGGCGCCAGCCGTGGCCGGGTGATGTGCCAGAAGATCTGCCACTCATTCGCCCCGTCGATGCGCGCCGCTTCCGGCAGGTCCTTGGGGATCGCCGCGAGGCCGGCGAGGAAGAAGATGGTGTGATAGCCGAGCCCCCACCACACCTCCATGATGGCGATCGAAGGCAGCGTCAGCGCCGTCCCGCCCAGCCATTGCGGTGCATTCTGCAAGGTGAACAGGCCGATCGTGTCGACCAGAAAGTGATTAATGGGCCCGACCTGGTAATTGTACATCCACTTCCACAGCACGAAGATCAGCGTGCTCGGGATCACCGCCGGAATCAGCAGGACGATACGGTAGAAGGTGGCCAGCCGCGCGTTCGACACCCGATCGATCAGGATCGCCAGGAAGAGCGGCAGGATGATTGTCCCGGGCAGGAACATGATGGTGAACAGCGCGGCACGCTCGAGGCCGGCCCATAGCAGCGGATCCTGCAGCGCATCGGCATAGTTCCCGAGCCAGACCCAGTTGGCGGGTTGATTGGACAGGAACTGATAGTCGGTGAAGCTGATCCAGAGCACGCGCAGGATCGGGTAGACCTGATACAGGACGAAGAACGCCAGGGCCGGCAGCAGGAACAGCCACGGGCCGGCAGCCCGGCGCAGCTGGATCCCGCGGCGGCTCAGGGGAACCGCTCCCGCAGGGCCGGATAGGGTCACGTCGTGCATGCCTGGGCAAATCCCGTTCGAAGCTCAGCGTGCGGAAGCCGCAAGGTCCAAGCACCACGGTGCTTGCCGGCCCTTGGTCGGCGGATGGTTTGGGGCAGCGAGGGTACCGGTGCGGCAGGTCGCGTTCGGCGAGCTGTCGCACCGGCGGAGCGTCAGCCCTTCTTCACCTCGGCGTTGACCGCCTCGGCGACCTTCTGCATGGCCACCTTCGGGTCGGCCTCCTCACCCTTGAGGTAGGTCTCCCAGATCGGCTTGCCGATGACGAACTGCTGCAGGCCGAACAGGTGGTTGGTGATCGCCTTGGCCCTGTCGAGCTGGTCGCGCATCAAGCTCACGAAATCCGGCATCCAGTCGGGCTTGTCGGCCTGCCATTCGGCGTAGATGGACTTGTATGGCGGCAGCTGCCCCGGATGGCCGCTCGGCGTCCCCACGATCGAGTCTTTCCAGATCTGCCGGTCGTAGGTCAGGGCCTTGATATACTCCGCCGCCTTTTCCTTGTTCTGGCCGTATTTGAACAACGCGCAGCCGGTGGTCCAGAACACGGTCGAACCCTCGCCCTTGGCGAATCTGGGCAACGGGCCGAGATGCAGTGCCTTCGGATCGTCCCAGCTCGCTGCCATCCGCAACGGCGCATTGAAGTACTTGAAGAAGAGGCCGACGCGCTGGGCGGCGAAGGCAACCTCGTCGGGGGTTCCACTGATACCGGCATCCGATGCGCCTTCGAGCAGAACATCGGGATTGGCGAACGCCATGATCTGCTTCATCAGCTTCAGCGCCTCGATCGCCGGCTCGCTGGTGAAATCGAACAGGCCCTCCGGCGTATAGACATGGGGGCTCATGCTGTGCGCGATCGGCGCCAGCGAGCGCCAGCCGTGGCTGTCGAAGGTGGCCCCCCATGGCGCCGCCTGCTTGTCCACGATGGTCTTGGCCGACGTCAGGA
>JAEKLZ010000510.1 GCA_019508225.1 Inquilinus limosus
CGCCACGGCTTCCGCGATCGCCTCGGGCGAGAAGCTGTCCATTGCCATCCCTGTCAGGTTGTCGTTCGTCATCCCTGGTAGGAACGCGGCCCGCATGCCACAAGCGCTATAATTCGCACCACGCGTTGCCGCTTCGGCAACGGACGAGAGACCCGGCATGCACAGCACCGCCCTTCGGTACTTCCTGGAAGTCGCGCGGTCCGGTTCGATCGCGGATGCGTCGAAGCGGCTGAATGTCGCCACCTCCGCCATCAGCCGCCAGATCGCCAAGCTGGAGCGCGAGCTGGGGGCCGAGCTGTTCGAGCGGCGGCCGCGCGGCATGGTGCCGAGCGCCGCCGGCGAGATCCTGGCCGGCCATGCGCGCCGGTCGATGCTGGACGGCGAGCGCGCCGCGGCGGAGATCCGCGAGCTGCAGGGCCCCCATCGCGGCCATGTCCGGCTGGCCAGCTTCGAGGGCTTCGCGCTGGACATCCTGGCGGCGGCGGTGGCCGCGTTCCGGCGCGAGCATCCGGGCGTCTCCTTCCACCTCTGGGTCGGCACCTCGACCGAGATCGCCGAGCGGGTGCGGGACGGCGAGACCGATATCGGCGTCAGCTTCAACCTGGCGCCGCCCCGTGGTGTGGCGGTGGAGCGGATGATGCGGCGGCCGATGCATGCGCTGATGCCGCGCCACCACCCGCTGGCCAATCGCGGGAGCGTCACCCTGGCCGAGACCCTGCCCCACCCCGTCGCCCTGCCGGATCCGGACCGGACCCAGCGCCAGCTGATCGATGCCGCGTGCAACCTGCAGGGGCTGAGACTGGAGCCGGTGCTGTCGACCAACTCGATGGCCGCGCTGCGCCGCTTCAGCGACATCGAGGGCTGCATCCATTTCACCAGCGCCATCCGCGACCCCGGGCGGGTGGAGCTGGGCGAGTTCGTTGCCGTGCCGGTCGCCGACGAGAGCATGACCGACAGCACACTGCACATCCTGACCATGGCCGGCCGCACCCTGCCGGCCGCGGTCCGCGGCTTCCTCGACGCCCTGCTGGCGGAGCTGGCGCCGGTGGAGCGCTCTTAGCTCACTGCAGATACTGCTTCGGGTCGACCGGCGAGCTGTTCTTGCGCACTTCGAAATGGAGCTGCGGCGCGTCCACCGCGCCGGTCTGGCCGACCGTGCCGATGGTCTGGCCGGCGGTGACCGGGTCGCCCTTCTTCACCGACAGCGACGCGGCATGGGCATAGGCGGTGACCAGCCCGTCGCCATGCTGGATCAGCACCAGGTTGCCATAGCCGCGCAGCTCGTTGCCGGCATAGGCGACGGTGCCGGGGCCGGCCGCCTTGATCGGGGTGCCGGCCGGGGCAGAGATGTTGATGCCCTGGTTCGGCTTGCCGGCGAGCGGCGCGTTGAAGCCGGCGATCACCGAGCCGGTGACCGGCCAGGCGAAGCGGCCGGAGCGGGCCGCGGTCGAGGGCACTGCGGCCGGCGGCACGGTGGCGCTGGCCACCGGCGGCACCGTCGTCGCCGGCACCGAGGGAGGCTTCGGCACGATCGAGGTCGGGGCGCCGGTCGTCGGCGCAAGCGGAACCTGGCCCGTCACGGCACCGGGCGGGACCGTGCCCGGCACGGCGGGAGGCACGGCACCCGGCGTCACCGGCGCGGCGGCGCCGCCCGGCGGCGGCAGGCGCTGGACCGAGAGCCCGCCCCCCGGCACCGTGTTGAGCGGCGTGCCGCCCATCGTCCCCCCGCCGACCACGCCGGTGGTGACGCCACCATTGGAGGGCAGCGTGATGACCGGGGCCGGCCCGGGCGCCGATCCCGGCGTGCCCGGCAGGCGCAGGGTCTGCCCGGTCTGCAGCGCATAGGGCGGCTGCAGCCCGTTCAGCGCGATCAGCGCCGGCATCGACACGTCGTAGCGGCGGACGATGGCGAGCACGTCGTCGCCCGGCTGCACCTGCGCCGTCGCCGGACGCTGCGCCATCTCATCGGCGCCCGGCGGAACGTTGCAGGCTGCGAGCCCCGCCGCGGCGAGGGTCGTCAGTAGGATGAACCGCCATCCTCCCCGTCGGGAAGGTCCGGCAGCAAAGGCACGAAGCGAACTGGCCACAGATCCTCCCGCTCCAATCCGGTCTCGGTGCGCGTGAAGCGGACCACGCGCTGGTTCCGCTTCTCGTCCCCCATGGGAATCACGATTATACCACCGATCCCGAGTTGATCCGTCAGTGCCGGGGGCGGCAGGTCGCCGCGATGGGCCGCGGTGACGATGACGCGGTCGAACGGCGCCTGTTCCGGCCAGCCCTTCATGCCATCGCCCCAGCGTGCGGTGATGTTGCTGATGCGCATGTCGGCGATCCGCTGCAGCGCCAGGTCGAGCAGCGGCTTGTGCCGCTCGATGGTGTAGAGCCGGCGGCAGATCCGCGCCAGGACGGCGGCCTGGTAGCCGGAGCCGGTGCCGATCTCCAGCACCTTGTGGCGGTCGCCGACCTCCAGCGCCTGGGTCATCAGCCCGACCACCATCGGCTGGCTGATGGTCTGGCCGCGGCCGATCGGCAGGGCGATGTCCTCATAGGCCTGGTCGAGGAAGGCGTCGGGCACGAAGGCCTCGCGCGGCACCCGCTCGATCGCGCCGAGGACGCGATGATCCGTGATCCCCGACCGGCGGAGCTGCATCAGGAGCCGGATCAGCCGCGGCTCGGCGATCATGGGCGGATACCGCTCACGAGAGGTCCTACTTCGCGAAGGCGCCGCGCAGGGACTGGATCGCGGCGGCGTGGTTGAGGTCGAGATGCAGCGGCGTCACCGTGATCCGGCCGGCGGCGATGGCGGACACGTCGGTCTCCGTGCCCTGCAGCGCCTGTTCGGTCCGGCTGGTGCCGATCCAGAAATAGGTGCGGCCGCGCGGATCCAGTCGCTCCTCCAGCACGTCGCCGATCTTGCGCAGGCCGTGCGGCACCACGGCGATGCCGGTGACCGCATCGGGATCGACCGCCGGGAAGTTGACGTTGACCAGCACCTGGTCCGGCCAGTCGGTGGCGATCGCCTTGCGCGCCACCTCGGCGCCCCAGCGCCCTGCCGTTTCCCAATCCGGGCGGCGGCCATCGGCGAATTGCTGGCTGAAGGCGATGGCGCGGATGCCGAGAAGCGTCGCCTCCATCGCCGCGGCGATGGTGCCGGAATAGGTCACGTCCTCGGCGATGTTGCGGCCGTGGTTGACGCCGGACATCACCAGGTCGGGCCGCTTGTCCTTCATCATGTGGTTGACGGCCAGCAGCACGCAGTCGGTCGGCGTGCCGTCGACGGCGAAGCGCTTCTCCTCGATCTGCCGCAGGCGCAGCGGCCGGTGGATGGTCAGGGAATGGCTGGCGGCCGACTGCTCGGTCTCCGGCGCGCAGACCCAGACGTCGTCCGAGAGCTCGCGGGCGATGCGCTCGAGCACCGAGAAGCCGGTCGAGTTGATGCCGTCGTCATTGGCCAGCAGGATGCGCATCGTCAGCCCTTCGCTTCGAGGATCTCGAGCCCGCCCATGTACGGGCGCAGCACCTCCGGCACCTCGATCGAGCCGTCCTCGCGCTGATAGGTCTCCAGCACGGCGACCAGGGCGCGGCCGACGGCGACGCCGGAGCCGTTCAGCGTGTGCACGAACCGGGTGCCCTTCTCGCCCTCCGGCCGGAACCGGCCCTGCATCCGCCGGGCCTGGAATTCGCCGGTGTTGGAGCAGGAGGAGATCTCGCGATACCGCCCCTGCCCCGGTAGCCAGACCTCGATGTCGTAGGTCTTGCGCGCGGTGAAGCCCATGTCGCCGGTGCACAGCACGATGGTGCGGAAGGCCAGGCCCAGGCGCTTCAGCACGGTCTCGGCGCAGTCCGTCATCCGCTCGTGCTCTGTGGCCGACTGCTCCGGCGTGGTGATGCTGACCAGCTCGACCTTGCTGAACTGGTGCTGGCGGATCATGCCGCGGGTGTCGCGCCCGGCCGAGCCTGCCTCGGAGCGGAAGCTCGGCGTCAGCGCGGTGAAGCGCAGCGGCAGCCCCTGCTGCTCCAGGATCTCGCCGGCGACCAGGTTGGTCAGCGGCACCTCGGCGGTCGGGATCAGCCAGTGGCCGGTGTTGGTGCGGAACAGGTCCTCGGCGAATTTCGGCAGCTGCCCGGTGCCGTACACCGCCTCGTCGCGCACCATGAAGGGCGGCGCGATCTCGGTATAGCCGTGCTCGGTGATGTGCAGGTCGATCATGAATTGGCCGATGGCGCGTTCGAGGCGGGCCAGCGCGCCGCGCAGCACCACGAACCTGGCGCCGGACAGCTTGGACGCCGCGGCGAAATCCATCAGCCCGAGGCCCTCGCCGAGGTCGACATGGTCGCGGGCGGAGTTCAGCCGCCGCGGCTCGCCGGTGCGCCGGATCTCGACATTGCCGCTCTCATCCGTCCCGTCGGGCACGTCGTCGTCGGGGATGTTCGGCAACTCGGCCAGCCGCGCCGTCAGCGCCGCCTCGGCGTCGCGATCGGCCTGCTCCAGCTCGCCCATCCTCGTCTTGATCGACGCCACCTCGTCCATCAGCGCCTGGGCGTCGCCGCCCTTGGACTTGACCGCGCCGATCTCCTTGGACGCGGCGTTGCGGCGGGTCTGCAGCCCCTGCAGCTCGGTGGTGATCTGGCGCCGGCGCTCATCCAGCGACAGCAGCTCGGCCGCGACGGGCGACAGACCCCGCCGAGCCATCCCCTTGTCGAAGGCCTCGGGATGCTCTCGGATGAATCGGATGTCGTGCATCGCGCGCTCGAACTCTGGCGGATCAGGGAATCGTGCGGTGGTTATAGGAGGTGGCCCGGCCGGACGCAAACGGGCCGGGGGGTTGGGAGCGAGGTTTGTGCTGCCTCTCCTGTGGGCAAACATTCATCCTCCCCCTCCCCTTGCGGAAGGGGGCCAGGCGGAGGGGGTTGGTGCAGGCGGGACCGGCATGCGCCTGATCCGGCCTCCAGCCGAACCAATCGCGCGCGGACGCGCGCAGACCCCTCCCCCAACCCCCTCCCGCAGGGGGAGGGGGAGAGTGGAAGGCCGGCTGGGTTGGTGCCGTTACGCGGTCGGGCCATGGCGGCTAGCTGCTGTCCGGGTTCGGCGGCTCCGGCTCGAGCCGGCCGGTGCCGGAGTCGCCCGGCTCGGCGGACCAATCATCCGTGGTCTCGCGGTCGGCAGCCTCGGTCTCCCGCGGCGGGACGGGCGTCATCTCGCAGCCCTCGTCCCAGCTCTGCGGCAGCCGCACCGGCGGGTGGCCGATCTTGCGGCAGACCGCCTGCACCAACTCTTCCGCCGACATCGTGTCCAGCTGCGCGTCCAGGATCTCGTCCTCGACCAGCGACTCCCACGCCATCGCCCGCATGCATTCGGCGTCGATTCCGCGCTCGGGCTGTGCCGTCGCCTCGCCGACCATCTGGGCCGCGCGCTCGCGCCGCTTTCGGCGGCGGGCTTCCTCGCCCGAGGCCTTGCGCTCGTGCCTTCGTGTCATGAAACCGGTGCGGATCCGGTCTTCAGGTCGACCGTCAGACGCACCGAGCGCGTCAGCCGCGCCTGGATCAGGCCGAAAGCCGGCGGCGGCGCCTTCGGGTCGTAATGCGCCCGCTCCTGCTGCCGTTCGGTCAGGCGCTTGCAGCGCATGTCGATCTCGGCCGCCTCGCGCAGCGTGGTCAGCGCCCAGCCCGTCCAATGCATGTCGGGGTCGGTCGGCCGGATCGGTTCGGATTTCGCCTCATCCATGGAACATAGCATGAACGAAGATCGCGGACGCGCGCAATAAACATTGTGTTCACAGGCCCGGGCGCAAAAAGATGGCCGGGCTGTCGGATCGCCGTCTCGCCGGCCGTCCTTGGAACGATCCCGGCGTGCGAGACGCCGCCATCGACAGGAGAACGAGATGAGGAAGGTCGTCGCCGCCGCGTTCCTGAGCCTGGACGGCGTGATGCAGGCCCCCGGCGGGCCGGAGGAAGACCCGGACAGCGACTTTGCCCTGGGCGGCTGGACGTTCCACCACTGGGACGACGTCATGGGCCAGGCGATGGACGAGGCCTTCGGCATCCCGTTCGACCTGCTGCTGGGCCGCAAGACCTACGAGATCTTCGCCGCCCACTGGCCGCGCGTCCCAGCCGATGATCCGGTCGGCGTGCTGTTCAACCGGGTGACAAAATACGTCGTCACCAGCTCGACCGCGCCCCTGGCCTGGCAGAACTCCGTCGCCCTGCGCGGCGACGCGGCGCAGGCGGTGGCCGAGCTGAAGCGGCACAACGGGCCGGACCTGCTGCTGCAGGGCAGCAGCGAGCTGATCCAGACCCTGCTGGCGCATGACCTGATCGACGAGTTCAGGCTGATGACCTTCCCGGTCGTGCTCGGCTCCGGCAAGCGGCTGTTCGGCCGCGGCGCCATCCCGGTCGGGCTGAAGCTGGTGAGCAGCCAAGTGTCGACCACCGGGGTGGTGATCAGCAGCTATATCCGGTCCGGCGAGGTAACGACCGGGTCCTTCGCCCTAGCCAAGCCGACATAGGCCGAGCTCGCCCGGCGCGAGCGGGTGCAGCGGGAAGGCTGAGCCGGAT
>JAEKLZ010000511.1 GCA_019508225.1 Inquilinus limosus
CCTCACCCTCCCATCGCCAACGCGATGGGCCCCTCCCTCTCCCCCGAGGAGAGGGAAAGACGAGCGGTCCCCTTTTACCTCTCCTTGGGGAGAGGTCGAAATCGCGTAGCGATTTCGGGTGAGGGGGTGGGCCGAGCCCATCATCCGCCGATCGTGCCCTTCAGCCCGCGCTTCAGCAGGCCGCCGGCGATGATCAGGCGCTGGATCTCGCTGGTGCCCTCCCAGATCCGGTCGACCCTGACCTCGCGGTAGAAGCGCTCGGCCACGTTCTCGCGCATGTAGCCGCGGCCGCCGAAGATCTGCACCGCACGGTCGGCGACGCGGCCGGCCATCTCCGACGCCAGCAGCTTGGCGATCGAGCAGCGGGCGTGCAGCGCCTTGAGGTCCAGGCCGCGGTCATGCGCGGCCGCCGCCTCATAGGTCACCAGCCGCGCTGCGTGCAGCTCGGCGACGCTGTCGGCCAGCATCGCCTGGACCAGCTGGAACCGCGCCATCGGCTCGCCGCCGATCTGGCGCTCCTTGGCGAAGCCCGTCGCCGCCTCGATCAGCCGCTCGGCCGCGCCGCAGCAGCGCGCCGCGATCATCAGCCGCTCGCGCCGGAACCAGGCGTGGATGAAGCCCATCCCCCGCCCCTCGGCGCCGATCCGGTTCGCCGCCGGCACCCGCACCCGGTCGAAGCGCAGGATCGGGTGGTGGTGGCGGTAGCTGTGGGTGTAGGCCGGGCTGCGGACGGTGCTGAGCCCCTCGGCCGGCATCTCGACGAAGAACAGGGCGTGGCCGCCATCAGCTTTGGCCTGGACGATCACCGTGTCGGCCAGGTTGGCGCTGGTGACGTGCCATTTCTCGCCGTCGATGACGTAGTGGTCACCGTCCCGCCGCGCGGTGGTGGCGATGTTGTCGACATCGGAGCCGGAGCCCTCCTCCGTCACCGCGGTGCAGACATGCCGCTCGCCCCGCATCAGCGGCAGGATGAAGCGGTCGATCTGGTCGGGCGAGCAGGCCTCGAACATCCAGGACTGCGCCTCGCCATAGCACCAGGCCAGGGCGTTGGTGACCCGGCCGGTCTGCTCCGCGATCGCCACCTGGTCGAGCAGCGGCAGCTCCAGCCCGCCATGGCGCTTCGGCGCGTCGATCCGCGGCAGGCCGAGCTCCAGCGCCAGCCGCTCGTGCCGGGCCGCGACCTCGGCCGGGATCTCGCCGCCGGCCAGCTCCGCCCGCTCCTCCCACGGGATCAGCTCGGCCTCGACGAAGCGGCGGACCCTGTCCTGCCAGTCGCGGGCGCTGTCGGGGAGCGTGAAGCTCATGGCACGGTGCCTTTCAACGCGGCCTCCCGGGAACACCACTCCCTTTTCTGTCATTGCCGGGCTTGACCCGGCAATCCAGGGGCGGCCAGTACCGCTCTCGGTGGCCCCTGGATCCTCGGGTCAAGCCCGAGGATGACAAAGAAGGGAGGGTCACCCCTTCCCATCCTCAGGGCTTGGCCGGATCGGCCCGTCCCGGGTGAAATGCCGGGGGAAGACCGAGACCAGCATCTCGACCGCGCAGGCCCGGGCGTCCTCGCGGCCGAACTCCTTCGGCCCCATCATCACATGCAGCCACAGCCCCTCCAGCAGCCCGTTCAGGCTGCTCGCCAGCAGGTCCGGCGATTGCTCCGGCGCCGCCAGCTCGCGGCAGAGGTTCAGCAGGGTCAGGTGGTAGTCGTGGTCGTTGGCGCTGCACAGCGCGCGATAGTGCGGCCTTGTCTTGGCCTCGCCCCAGAAGGCGCACCAGGCGGCGATCTTGCGCGGGTTGCAGATCCGGCGGTCGAAATCGGCCAGGACCAGGGCCCACAGCTTCTCCGCCGCGGCCGGCCCGGCCTCGTGCAAAGCGTGGCGCCAATGGGCGCGGTACTCGTCGGAGAGATACCGCAGCGTCTCGACGAGCAGCTTCTCCTTGCTCTCGAAATGGAAGTTGACGATGCCGCGCGACAGGCCGGCGCCGTCGGCGACCACGGCCATCGTCGTCTCCTCGTAGCCGCGCTTGGCGATGGCGTCGATCGTCGCCTCGATCAGCTCCTGCCGCCGCAGCTCCTTCGACTGCCGCCGCCCCCCATTCACCTTTCTCGCGGCCTGGCCTTCGGCCATCGGCTTCCCCCTGAAATCTCCATAAAAGCCTAGCATCGGCGCGGGTCTCTGGAAAGATGCTGAATGAACATCCAGCAAGCTTTTAATTGAACGTTCATTCAACACCGTGGACAGGAAAGGCCTCGCCATGCCATGCTGAGTCCCTAAATCGCGGCCCCAGAACCGCCGGACCAACGACACGAGGATCGCTGCCATGACCCGCAGCCTGGCGCGCAGCAACGCGCAATTCCGTCGGGCGTCGACCCGCCTGCCGCTCGGCGTCGCCTCCAACTTCCGCTACTGGGGCGACGACCGGACCATCTATGTGAAGCGCGGCCGCGGCGGCCGGATCTGGGACCTCGACGACAACCCCTATGTCGACTACCGGCTGGGCTACGGCCCGGCGATCCTGGGCTATGCCGACCCGCGGGTCGACGAGGCGGCGCGGCAGGGCATGGAGATCGGCGGCGTCTTCGCCCTGTCGACCGAGCGCGAATTCGCCGTGGCCGAGCGCATCGCCAAGATGATGCCGGCGGCGGAGCTGGTGCGCTTCTCCAACTCCGGCACCGAGGCGGTGATGGCGGCGCTGCGCCTGGCCCGGGCATACACCGGCAAGGAATCCTACGTGCTGGTCGAGGGCAGCTATCACGGGCTGTTCGATGCCGCGATGTGGATGGTGGCGCTGGACCGGTGGGACCCGCAGAAGACCGACCAGGACCCGGCGGTGGTGCCCTATTCCCAGGGTGTGCCGGAGGCGGTGCGGCCGCTGGTGCACCTGACCCCGATGAACGACGCCAACCGGCTGGAGGACCTGCTGTGCCGCCGGTCGCACGAGATCGCGGCGATGCTGATCGAGCCGATCATGGGCAATTGCTGCGGCATCACCGCCGATGTCGCCTATGTCCGCGCCGTGCGCGAGCTGTGCGACCGCCACGGCGTGCTGCTGATCATCGACGAGGTGAAGTCGGGCTTCCGCGTCGCCCGCGGCGGCACGCAGGAGCTGATGGGCGTCAAGGCCGACATCACCACCATGGCCAAGGCGATGGCCAACGGCTATCCGATCGCGGCCATCGGCGGGCGCGAGGACATCATGCGCCGCTACGGCCGCGGCGTCGCCCATGGCGGCACCTACACCGCCCATTCCGTGGCGCTGGCGGCGGCTGAAAAGACGCTTGAGATCCTGGACGAGACGCCGGCGCTTGAGACCATCGCCGCCTATGGCCGCCGGCTGCAGGCGGGGATCAAGCGGATCCTGGACGCCCGCGGCGTGGTCCATTGCTTCGCCGGCCACCCCTCGATGGGCGGGCTGTTCTTCGCCCCGACGCCGCCGCGCGACTACCGCGACTGGAAGCGCTCCGACTACAGCTTCTACGACGCGCTGGCCCGCGAGCTGCATGAGGAGGGCGTGCTGTGCGAGCCGGATTCGCGCGAGCCCTGGTTCGTCTGCGAGGCGCATGACGACAGCTGCCTGGCCGACACTCTTGCCGGCTTCGAGCGCGCCGTCGACCGCACCCTGGCTAAGGGCGGCGACGCGGCGAAGCGGGCCGTGGCACACTAGGCGCGGGACCGGGGGGAGACGGAGCCCATGGGGGGAATTGCAGCGTTTCCTGTTGCCTCTCCCGCTTGCGGGAGAGGTCGGAGACGCGAAGCGGCTCCGGGTGAGGGTTCTTTGTCGAGGCCGGTGCCAGCCCTCACCCGGACGTCCTGGCGGACGTCCGACCTCTCCCGCCAGGCGGGAGAGGCAATGTGCTCTGCCACCCCCACCAGCCGCGCTGTCTTCCCATGAAGACCTGGGACGTCATCGTCGTCGGGGCCGGGCACAATGGCTTGGTGGCGGCCGGCTACCTGGCCCGGGCCGGGCTCGAGGTGCTGGTCGTGGAGAAGAACGACTGGGTCGGCGGCGCGGCCGTGAGCCGGTCGCTGCATCCCGGCATCCTCTATTCCAACTGCTCCTATGTCTGCAGCCTGCTGCGGCCGGAGATCATGCGCGACCTGGAGCTGCCGCGGCACGGGCTGCAGGTCATCCCCTATGAGGGCGGCGCCGTGTTCACCCGAGACGGCGACGCCCTGGCGACCTATCGCCAGCACGATGCGCACCGGCGCGAGATCCAGCGCTTCTCGCTGCGTGACGCCGAGGCCTATGACCGCTATTCGGCCGACGTCACCCGGCAGTGCCGCTTCATCCGCCCGCTGCTGCTGCGCACCCCGCCGGACCCGACCTCGCTGCGGCCGCGCGACCTGCAGGAGCTCTTGTATCTCGGCCGCAAGTTCCATGGCCTGACCGAGACCGAGATGGCCGACACCATCCGGTTCTGGACCATGAGCATCGCCGAGTTCCTGGACGAGTATTTCGAGAGCGAGGTGGTGAAGGCCAGCTTCGCCCTGTCCGGCATCATCGGCACCGCGCTCGGCCCCTGCTCGCCCGGCTCGGCCTATGTGCTGCTGCACCACTATATGGGCGATGTCGACGGCGCCACCGGGGCCTGGGGCTTCGCCCGCGGCGGCATGGGCGCCATCACCCAGGCCATGGCCGGGTCGCTGCGCGCGGCCAAGGGCGAGATCCGCACCGGCGCGGCGGTCGAGCGCATCCTGGTCGAGAACGGCAAGGCCGCCGGGGTGGTGCTGGCCGGCGGCGAGGAGATCCGCGCCCGTCAGATCGTGTCCAACCTCGACGTCAAGCGCACCTTCCTGACGCTGGTGGACGAGGCGGCCCTGCCGGCTGCCTTCACCAAGCGCGTCCGCAACTTCAAGATCCGCGGCTCCTCCGGCAAGGTGAACATCGCGCTGGACGCCCTGCCCCGCTTCCCGGCGCTGCCCGACGGGTCGCCCTGCATCCGCGGCGACATGCATTTCACCGACAGCGTCGAGCGGATGGAGCGCGGCTATGACGACTGGAAGGCCGGGCGCTGGTCGGCCGACCCGTTCCTGGACATGATGATCCCGACCACGCTGGACCCGACCATGGCGCCGCCGGGCCAGCATTTCATGAGCTGCTTCGTCCAGTACTGCCCGCCCAAGGTCGAGGGGCGCGACTGGACCGACGCCGACCGCGACGCCTTCGGCAAGACCGTGATCGACCAGATCGCCGAGTATTCTCCGGGCTTCCGCGACCTGATCCTGCATGCCGAGATCCGCACCCCGCGCGAGCTGGAGGCCGAGGTCGGGCTGACCGAGGGCAACATCTTCCAGGGCGAGCTGACCTTCGACCAGATCCTGTTCAACCGGCCGGTGCCCGGCTATGCCCAGTACCGGTCGCCGGTGGCGGGGCTGTACATGTGCGGATCGTCGACCCACCCGGGCGGCGGGGTGATGGGCGCGCCGGGCCGCAACGCGGCGTCGGAGATCCTGCGCGACCTGAAGCGCAAACCCGCGGTGATGAGCGACGCCTATGACGTCCTGTGACGCCATCGTCATCGGCGGCGGCCACAACGGCCTGGTCTGCGCCGCACTGCTGGCGCGGAAGGGCCGCAAGGTGGTGCTGCTGGAGGCCGCCGAAGAGATCGGCGGCGCGGCCCGGACGGTGGAGTTCGCGCCGGGCTTCCGCGTCTCCCATGTCGCGCATGTGCTGAGCCAGCTGCATCCGGAGGTGATCCGGGCGCTCGACCTGGCGCGGCACGGCTTGGCTTTCGCTGCGACCAACATCCCGACCACGGCGCTGTCGGCCGACGGCCGGCATCTGACCCTGCATGGCGCCTTCGGCGAGCGGCTGGCGGGCGACCTGCCTTCCGGGGAAGCCGAGGCCTGGGCCACGCTGCGGGCCCGGCTGCTGCGCTTCGCCGGCACCCTGCAGCCTTTCCTGACGCAGGTGCCGCCCCGGCTGCGCGGCGGCGGCCGCGGCGATGCCCTGGCCCTGGGCAAGCTGGGCTGGGCGATCCGCCGCCTGGGCCGCGAGGAGATGCGCGAATTCCTGCGCATGATCCTGATGGACGTCGCCGATGTGCTGGAGGAGGAGCTGTCGGATTCGCGGCTGATGGGCGCCGTGGCCTTCGATGCGGTGCTGGGCACCCATCTCGGCCCCCGCTCCCCGACCTCGCTGCTGGCGCTGCTGCACCGGCTGGCCGGGCAGGCCGACGGCGTGCCGGCGGCGCTGGCCCTGCCGAAGGGCGGCATGGGCACGGTCGCCGCCGCCATCGCCGCCGCGGCTCGAACCGCCGGGGTCGAGATCCGCACCGGGGCCCCGGTGGCGAAGATCCTGGTCGAGGGAGACCGCGCCGTCGGCGTCGCCCTGGCGGAGGGGGCGGAGATCCGGGCGCCGATCGTCGTCTCCGGCGCCAATCCGCGCACCACCTTCCTCGACCTGCTCGGCCCGCTGGCGCTGGATGCCGGCTTCGTCCGCCGCATCGGCCATGTCCGGATGCGGGGCAATGCCGCCAAGCTGCACCTGGCGCTGGGCGGGCTGCCGGAGGGGCTGGACCCGACGCTGCTGGCCGGGCGGCTGGTGGTGGCGCCG
>JAEKLZ010000512.1 GCA_019508225.1 Inquilinus limosus
AGCCGAAGACCACGACCAGGATGGTCGCGGCCGCGGCGCCGTTCGGCCAGGCGGTGAGGATCCAGAAGCTGCAGGCGACCACCAGCGCGGTGAAGGCGGTGACCCCGGCCATGATGGCCGCCGCCTGGTCGCGGTGCCGGCTGATCGACGGCGCCGACCGCATGGTGCGCGGCCGAGTGCCGGCGGCGACATGGTCGCGCAGCCGCCGGCACTCGGTGCGCAGCGTCAGCAAATCCTGCAGCCGGTCCAGCAGGATGCGCACGACCATGGCCGTCTGGCTCTGCCGCAGCTCCTCCAGTGTCGGCTGCATCGTGTCGATCAAGCGCCGGGCGGCACCGATGCTGTCGTCGTCATCCGGCTGGTCCGGGCCCAGTGACCGGTCCATGATCCGCGCCACCGCCTCGAAGGCCGGGCGGATCGCCTGCCACCGCGCCGGGTCGCGGAAGCGCAGCAGCCGCCCGCGCTCCTGCATCGACACCAGCACGGCCAGGAAGGTGAACAGCCGCCCCTGCAGCTGGCGGATCACGTCGTTGGCCAGGCGGATCGCGCGGGTGTCGAACACGGCATGGGCGCGCAGCGTCTCCAGCGCCACCGCGTCGCCGATCAGCCGGGCCCGGTCGGCCTGCGGCGCCTCGTCGGTGCCCTCGGTGCGCAGGATGCCGACCGCCCAGCTCGCCGTGGCCGCCAGCAGTGCTTCGATCCGGCCCAGCAGTATGGGCCCGACCGGGCGCGGCAGGATGATGGCGCTGAGCACGCCGGCGCAGCCGATTCCCGTCAGGATCTCGACACAGCGATTGGTGGCGATGTCGAACACCGCCTCCGGCTGGGTGATCGCCGGGAAGCCGATGATCGCCGCGGTGTAGCCTGCCAGCAGCGGCGCATAGGCGCCGGGCGCGTCGCGCAGCAGCACCGAGACGTAGATGCAGATCCCGAACCACAGCGCGCTGGCCAGCACGAACAGCTCGCGCTCCTGCGCGAACAGGCCGATGAAGGTCATGCTGGCCACGACCCCGGCAGAGGTGCCGAGCACACGGTAGACGCTCTTCGACAGCATCATCCCGGTCAGCGGCTGCGACACGATGTAGACGGTCAGCATCGCCGTGCCGGGCGAGGACACGTTGATGCGCAACGAAATCCAGGCGGCCAGAATCGCGGCGCAGAAGGTGCGCAGCGAGAACACGCCGTCACGCCAGGTCGGCCAGTCCATATCGCGTCCTCGACGGGCCTAGCGGCCACCCTCCGGCACCGGCCGGCCGGCAGCGAGGTTGTCCTCGATCCGGCCCAGCAGGCCGAGACAGAGCATCATATCCTCGTCGGAGACGCCAGCGAGCAGACGCTCGCGCACCTCGGCCGCGATGCCGCGGATGCCTTCGACCAGGGTGCGGCCGTCCTCGGTCAGATGCACCGCCTTGGCCCGGCGGTCGGATTCGTCCTCGCGCCGCTCGATCAGCCCCTGGGTCTCCAGGGTGTCGAGCAGGCGGACCAGCGACGGCCCCTCGATGCCGAGGGATTCCGCCAGGTCGCGCTGGCGGATGCCCTCGCCCAGGCGGGAGATATGCAGCAGCGGCTGCCAGGTGGCGGCGCTGAGCCCGTAACGGCCCAGCGTCTCGTCGACCTCGCGCCGCCACAGCCGGCCGACGAGGTACAGGCGGAACCCGAAATCGTCCCGCGCGGTGGAAGTGGTGGTTGGCATGGGCGATTTATTAGGATGCTAATTATTCGACTCGCAACGCATTTGCCGCATGCCAGCTCCGTCCGAAATTCGGCTCAGTGGCTGCGGCCATCAATCGGGATCGCGGTCACCGTCGTCAGGTCGATACCGTCGAGGCAGCGGACATTGATCGCGACCATCTCGGTGCCGTCCGGCTTGCGGCCGCGAGCGAAGGATTCGATGCCGCAGCTCGGGCAGAACAGGTGGTGGATCACCTTCCTGTTGAACTGGTAGTCGGTCAGGCCGTCGCCGCCCGACAGCACGGTGAAATGGTCGGGCGTGACGAAGGTCAGCATCAGGCCGCGCTTCTGGCAGTGCGAGCAGTTGCAACTCATCACCTTCGCCAGGTCGGTCTCGGCCCGGTAGCGCACGGCGCCGCAATGGCAGCCGCCCTCATAGGTTTTGGTCTCGGGCATGGCATTCCTCCGGCTCTTTGGATCGCCGCGAGTCACGGCGGCGTTCGGGCGGGAGAGTCGCCCGTAAGTTCGGGCCTGTCCATCTATGCCGGCTCCCCAGCCATGAGCTCGCCATGAAACGCCTCGGTCGCCTCGTCCGCCGGGAACATGCACTCGATGCGCAGTTCCTGCGCCGCGACCGTCCGGGGCGTGCCGACGGTCGCGATCATGGAGAAATAGTTGAACACCCTGCCGTCCTTCACCAGGCCGATCGGGATGACCGGCGTCGGGCCCTGGACGTCTGCTGTCTTGAGGAATCCCCAGGCGGGCTCGACGTCCGGATAGGCCCTGAGCGCCGCCAGCAGCTCCTTGATCCTGTCGTCGATGACGCGTCCCACGGCTTCGCGATGGACACGCTGGATCAGGCTTTCCGCGACAGCCGGCCAATCGGCGATGCAGGGGCGCAGGCCATCCGGATCGAACACCAGGTGCAGCATGTTGCGCGGCGCCTGGCGCGCGGACAGATCCGTGAAGCGGCTGAAGAAGCGCGGGGCGGACCGGTTGGTCAGGAGCACGTTCCAATAGCGATCCATGACCAGGGCCGGAAACGGCTCATGCTGGCGGAGCATGCGCTCCAGGGCCTTGGTGATGCTGCGCATCTCCGGGCCGTCCCAGGCGCCGTCGGGGTAGATCGGCGCATAGCCGCCGGCCAGGAGCAGCGTGTTCCGCTCGCGCAGGGGCATGTCCAGCGCGGTGGCGATGTCGATCAGCATCTGGCGGCTGGGCGCGCTGCGCCCGACCTCGATGAAGCTGAGATGCCGCTGCGACACCCCCGTGTCGAGCGACAGCTCCAACTGGCTCTTGCGGCGCAGATCGCGCCAATGCCGCAGCAGGGCGCCGACTTGGCCGCCGCGCGGCTTGGCGATCGGATCCTGCAGCGGCATGGCGGGACTCCCTAGAAGCGGCCGGTCAGGCTCGCCAGGCATGCGGCCGCAGAAAATCCTCCAGCGGCGGCCGCGCCATGGTGCCGGCATAGTTGGTGATGGTCGAGGCTGCGGTCACGGCCAGCAACTCCAGCGCCTGCTCCCGGCGGAACCCGGCAGCGACGAAGGCGTCGAGATCATCGTCGCCGACATGGCCACGCGTCTCGATCAGCATCCGGGCCAGGCCGGACAGGGCGGCCAGCCGGCGGTCGGCCGGCACACCGCGCCCGCGGATCGCCTCGACATCGGCAGGCGTGAGCCCCTCCTTCAGGGCCAGCAGGGTGTGGAACGCCACCGCCCAGTCGCAAGAATTGGCGACCGCATTGGTCAGCAGCAGGGTCTGGATCTCCGCTTCGGTGAAGGTGCCGGAATGGACCTGCTGGAACAGGCCGGCGAAGGCCTTGATCAGCTCCGGCGAATTCGCCATGGCGCCCGCGATGGCGGGGACCACGCCGAAGGTCTTCTCGAGTTGCTCGAGAACCGGCCGCGCCTGCTCGGGCGCCGTGGCGATGGTGTGGATCGGATAGGACGGCATGCTGGATCCTCTCAATGCGCGGCGAACGGGATCGTCCGCGTCGAGGGAGAGCAAAGCCGATTGGCGGAGGCGGCCCAACTACCTCCCAGGTCATAGAGTTCGGAGTCGGCCGGGCCTCAGCCCTCGCCGACCCCATATTCCAGCGCCGCATCCGCGAGCCAGTCCCAGAGATACTGGGCGAAGGACCGGCGGACATAGATCCGCAGCCGCGGCGCGCCGTCCGCGTCGTCGGTGCGGTGCAGGACGACATCGGCCTGGACGATCATGCTCTGCGCCACCGAACCCACCGGGAAGGACCGTGGATGCAGGTCCAGCGGGCAGCCCTTGGCCAGCACGTCCAGCGCCTTCGGCCCGGCCAGCGCGATCACCGTCCAGTTGTCGGTGGCGTTGGTGACGGCGGCATGCCGGCCGGCCAGCGCGCCCTGCAGCCGGGCGGCGAGGTCGGCCTCGCGGTCGACGCCGCCGACCACCAGCCATTCGGTCGGGCCGAGCCACAGCGCCGCGACGCCGTCGCCCGCCGTGACGCCGGGCCGCGCCGGCAGGTCGAGACCCAGGGCGCCGGCCACGGCCGCGCCGAAGCCGGCATCGGTCAGGTCGCCGCGCAGGTTCAGCTTGGCCTCATGCGCGATCTCGGCCAGGCGAACGCCAGGGTTGGCCGGCGCCACCAGCGGCCGGACCAGCCCCGCGGTCGCCGAGCGACGGGCCGGGGCCTCGCCGGGGGCGGAGATGGTGTCAGGCATGCAGGCGCCCTCCCTCGGGGTCGACGAAGACCGGCTTCACCACCTTCGCCGCGATGGTGCGGTCGGGCATGGCGATGTGGACGGTGCCGTCGAGCCGGCCCGACCCGCCCTTGACCATCGCCAGCGCGATCGAGCGGTCCAGGTTCGGGCTCCAGTAGCTCGAGGTCACATGGCCCAGCATCGGCACCGGCGGGGCGCCCGAGGTGGCGGTGTCGATGATGTGCGCCCCCTCCTCCAGAACCAGCTTCGGGTCGTCGGTCAGCAGGCCGACCAGCTGCTTGCGGTCGGCTCGCGCCGTGTCGGCCCGGTCGAGCGAGCGCTTGCCGATGAAGTCCGGCTTCTTCTTGCCGACGATCCAGTCCATGCCGAGGTCGCCCGGCGTGGTGGTGCCGTCGGTCTCCTGGCCGACGATGATGAAGCCCTTCTCGGCGCGCAGCACATGCATCGCCTCGGTGCCGTAAGGGGTGAGGTCCAGCCCCTGCCCGGCCGCCTCGATCGCCTCGATCAGTGCCAGGCCGTGGCTCGCGGGCACGTTGATCTCGTAGGACAGCTCGCCGGTGAAAGAGATGCGGAACACCCGCGCCGCCAGCCCGGCCACCGTCCCCTCGCGCATGCTCAGATGCGGGAAGGCCTCGTTCGACAAGTCGAGGTCGGTCAGGCGCGACAGCAGTTCGCGGCTCTTCGGGCCGGAGATGGTGGCGACCGCCCATTGCTCGGTGACCGAGGTCAGGAACACCTTGAGGTCCGGCCACTCCGTCTGCAGCCATTCCTCGAGCCAGGCGAGGATGTTGGCGGCGCCGCCGGTGGTGGTGGTCATGTGGAAATGATCGTCGGCGAGGCGCGTGGTGACGCCGTCATCCTTGACCATGCCGTCCTCGCCCAGCATCAGGCCGTAGCGGCAGCCGCCGATGGCCAGCTTGGCCCAGGCGTTGGTGTAGACTCGGTTCAGGAACTCCGCCGCGTCCGGCCCCTTGATGTCGATCTTGCCGAGGGTGGTGGCGTCCATCACGCCGACCGAGGTCCGCGCCGCCTTGACCTCGCGGTTCACCGCGGCGTGCATGTCCTCGCCCGGCTTCGGGAAGTACCAGGCCCGCTTCCAGCCGCCGCCGACATTCTCGAACACCGCGCCGTGCCGCTCGGCCCAGCTGTGCATGGGCGTGCGGCGGATCGGGGCATACAGCGCCTTGACCCCGCGCCCGGCGATGGCGCCGAAGGTGACTGGGGTGTAGGGCGGGCGGAAGGTGGTGACGCCGATCTCCGGGACAGTTCTGCCCAGGGTCTGGGCGACGATGCCCAGCGCGTTGACGTTGCCGGTCTTGCCCTGGTCGGTGGCCATGCCGGTGGTGGTGTAGCGCTTGACGTGCTCGACCGAGACCATGCCCTCGCGCAGCGCCAGCCGGATGTCCTTGGCGGTGACGTCGTTCTGGAAGTCGACGAAGGCGCGCACGGCATTGGCCGGCCGGTCGGACGGCACGTACCACAGCGGCCGGTCCTCGCCGGCCTGCGGTTCCTCCTGCGCGGTCGCGACCGGCGGCACCGGCACGGCCACCGGGGTCAGCCCGGCGGCCGAGGCCGCGGCGGCGCCGGCCACCAGGCCCTCCTGCAGCGCGTCGGCGAAGCGCACCGTGCCGGCGCAGCCGCCGGCCGAACGCTCGGCCTGGAAGGACTGGCCGGGCATGAAGGTCGACCGCGCCTCGTCCCAGCGCAGCTTGCCGCGCGACTGCGACTGCAGGTTCAGCACCGGGTTCCAGCCGCCCGACATGGCGACCGCGTCGCAGGCGATGGTGGTCTCGGCGCCGCGCCGCACCGACTGGCCGTCGGCAGCCAATGGCATCAGCCGCACCTCGTTCACCCGCAGGCGGCCGGAGGTGCCGACCACGGCATGGCCGGCATAGACCGGCAGGCCGGCGGCCCGCGCCGCCCGCACCAGCGGCCCGTCCGGATCCGGCCGGGTGTCGACGATCGCCGGCACCGTGACGCCGGCGGCGGCGAGGTCCAGCGCGGTGGCATAGGCGCTGTCGTCGCCGGTGGCGACCACGACCTTTTCGCCGACCTTGACGCCCCAGCGATGCAGATAGGCCCGGGCGGCGCCGGCCAGCAGGATGCCGGGACGGTCGTTCTCGGCGAAGACCAGGCTGCGCTCGATCGAGCCGGTGGCCAGCACCACCTGC
>JAEKLZ010000513.1 GCA_019508225.1 Inquilinus limosus
TCCGCCACCAGCAGCTCGGGGTCGCCGGCCAGGGCCATGGCGATGACGATGCGCTGCTTCATGCCGCCCGACAGCTGGTGCGGGTACAGCCCGTACACCGCCGCCGGGTCGGGGATGCGCAGATCGGCCAGCAGTTCGATGCTGCGGGCGCGGGCGGCGCGCCGGTCCAGCCCGAGATGCAGCCGGGCCGACTGGTCGATCTGCGGTCCGACCCGCATCATCGGGTCCAGCGAGGTCATCGGGTTCTGGGTGATCAGCGCCATGCGGCCGCCGCGCAGCCGACGCAGCCGCCGCTCCGGCAGGCCCACCAGCTCCTGCCCGTCGAAGCGGATGTGCCCGGCCTCGATCCGGCCGCCAATCCGGGGCAGGAGGCCCATCACCGCCAGCGCGGTCAGCGACTTGCCGGACCCGGATTCGCCGACAACGCCCAGGATCTGGCCGCGGTCGACGGCGAAGCCGACATCATCCACCGGGTCCAGGGGGCCGATGCCGATGCGCAGCCCTTCGACGGTCAGCAGCATCTCAGGCCTCCCGCAGCCGGGCGCGGATGTCCAGCGCCGCGATCAAGGCGTCGCCGAACAGGTTGAGGAACACCACGGTCAGGGCCACGGCCAGGCCGGGCAGCAGGATCACCCAGGGCGCCACGAACAGCTGGGCCGACCCGGAGCTCATCATCGCGCCCCAGCTCGGGATCGGCGGCTGGGCGCCCAGGCCGAAGAAGCCCAGCGTCGCCTCCAGGATGATGGCGTCGCCGGTGGCCAGCATCGCCGCCACCAGCACCGGCGCCAGGGCGTTGGGCAGCAGATGGGCGAACAGCACATGGGCGTGGCCGGCGCCGAGATTGACCGTGGCCTCGACATAGGTCTCGCTTTTCAGCGACAGCACCTGGGTCCGGGTCAGCCGGGTGAACTGGGCGAGGTAGGCGATGGCGATGGCCAGCAGCACGCCCTGCAGCCCGGGCCCGATGATCGCCACCAGGATCAGCGCGATCAGGATCTCCGGGAACGACCAGGTCAGGTCGACCGCCACCATCACCGTGCGGTCGAAGGCGCCGCCGAAATAGCCGCAGGCGGCGCCCAGGGCTAGGCCCAGCAGCACCGACACGCCGATCGCGGTGACGCTGACCGACAGCGAGGTGCGGGCGCCGTTCAGGATGCGCGACAGCACGTCCCGCCCCAGCTCGTCGGTGCCCAGGAGGTGCTCGGCCGAGGGCGGCTGGTTGACGATCGACAGCTCCTGCTGGTCGTAGGGATAGGGCGCTAGCCAGGGGGCGAACACCGCGCCGGCCACCAGCAGCAGCAGGTACAGCCCGGCGATGCCGCCCTTGACGGTCGACAGCGCGGCGATGAGGGCGGGGCGCCGGGTCATGACGGCCGCCCCTCGCGCTGGCGCGGGTCCATCGCCGCCTGGACCACGTCGCCCAGCAGCGTGCCCAGGATCACCGCCATCGCCAGCATCAGCAGGCAGCCCTGCACCAGGGGATAGTCGCGCTGGTTCAGGGCGCGGATCAGCAGCGACCCCAGGCCGGGCCGGGCGAAGACGTATTCGATGGCGACGGCGCCGCCCAGGATCCAGCCGATGCGCAGCCCCAGCACCGTCACCACCGGCAGCATGGCGTGGCGCAGCACGTGGCGCAGCTGGATGGTCCAGGGCGGCACGCCCTTGGCGTGCAGCAGCAGCACGAAATCCTGCCGCGACGCCTCGATCATCGCCACCCGTGTCACCCGCGCCACCAGGGCGATGCCGCCGGCGCCGGCGGCGACCACCGGCAGGATCAGCGAGCTCCAGCCGCGGGCGCCGGACACCGGCACCCAGCCCAGCGACACGGCGAAGACCAGGATCAGCAGCAGCCCCAGCCAGAAGCCGGGCACGGTCGATCCCAGCAGGATCAGCCCGGTCACCGCATCGTCGAGCCGGCTGCGGTGGAAGCTGGCCGCCAGCGCCCCGGCGGCCACGCCAACCAGGGTCGAGAACATCAGTGCCAGCCCGCCCAGGGCCAGGCTGTAGGGCAGGTTCTGGCCGATCAGGTCGGCGACCGGGCGGCGCTGGATGATGGCGGTGCCCAGGTCGCCGGCCAGCAGCCGCCCCATCCACACCACGTATTGTTCGGCCAGGCTGCGGTCGAGGCCGTATTTGGCTTCGATCTGGGCCCGCTGCGCCGGGGTCGACCCGACCCGCATCATGTTGTCGATCGGGTCGCCGGGCACCAGGTGGATGATCAGGAACACCACCAGCGACACCACCAGGAAGACCGGCACCATCAGCGCCAGCCGCCGCAGCACGAAGGCGATCATGTCGGTCTCCCCGCCCGCGCCGCGCTACTCGGCGACCTTGAGGTCGACGATGGTCTGCTGGCTCAGCTGCGGGCCGCGGATCACGGCGGGCACCTGCAGCCGGGTCTTGTTGAAGGCCACGTTCTGCGCCGGCTCGTAGATCGGCGCGAACACGAACTGGCTCAGCAGGTATTCGTGATACTTGCGGAAATTGGCCTCCCGCTCCGCCCCGGTGCGGGACTGGTGCATGGCGACCTCGTTCAGCTCCTCCGACTTCGGATCGTTCCACATCGACACGTTCGGGTAGAACAGGCGCTTGCCGCTGAAGAACCAGTCCAGGATGTCGGCGTTGTTCCAGCCATAGGTGCTGATCACCAGCTGGTGCTCGCCCTTCTTGTACTGGTCACGGATGGTGCTGGTGTCGAAAACGGTGATCGCCGCATCCATGCCGATGGCCTTCAGCTGGGCCTGCACGATCTCGGCGATGCGCTTGAATTCCGTCTCCGACCGGGTCCACAGCTTGACCGACAGCTTCTTGCCGTCCTTGACCCGGATGCCGTCGTCGCCGCGCACCCAGCCGGCCTCGTCCAGGATCTGGTTGGCCCTGGCGGCGTCGTAATGGATCTCGGCCTTGGGATCGACCTTGGATTCCGGCAGCGACGCGATCAGGAGCTGGTGCGCCTCGATGCCGATGCCGTTGTAGACGGTCTTCAGGATCGCGGCCTGGTCGATCGCCAGCGCCGTCGCCTGGCGCACCCGGATGTCGGTGAAGGGCTCGGCCTGGGTGTTGATCGGCATGTAGGTGGTGCCGAAGCCGGGCTGGGAGCGGAAGTCGATATCCGGCTCCGACTTCAGCTGCGACAGGTAGTCGGTGGGCAGGTCCAGCAGCATGTCGACGCCGCCGGTCTTGAGCTCCAGGAAGGCGGTCGACTGGTCCGGGATCTCGCGCAGCGTCAGCCGCTCGATATGCGGCGGGCCCTGGTTCTCCGACAGGTCGCTGCCCCAGGCGTAGTCGTCGTTGCGGACCAGCACGGTCTCCTGCCCGACGGTGAAGCTTTCCAGCTTGTAGGGGCCGGTGCCCACCGCCTCGGTCACGCCATAGCCGTCGCCGGCGGCGTCGAACGCCTTCGGGCTGGGAATGCTCATGAAGGCGCTGGCGAGGTTGAAGATCAGGTTCGGCTCCGGCCGCTTCATCACGAAGCGCACCGTGTAGTCATCGACCGCCTCGACATGGTCGATCGCGTCGACCATGAACTCGTTCTCGGTGCCCTTGTATTTCGGGATCCACCAGACGATCGTCTGGGCGTTGAACGGCTCGCCGTCGGTGAACTTGACCCCCTGGCGCAGCTTGAAGGTCCAGCTCATACCGTCCGGGCTGCTGTCCCGGGACGTGGCGAGATGGGGGTGGAAGGACTGGTCGGCGTCCTGCTCGACCAGCCGGTCGTAGATCAGCGACGTTCCCGTGTTTAGGATCGCGCCGCGGATCGGGTCGTAGTTCGGCACGCCGGCCTCGGCGCTGCCCAGCACGATCACCGCCTCCTGCGCCGCTGCCGGCCGCAGCGGCAGCATCGCCGCGAGAGCCAGGCCCAGCACGCCGGCCAGGCGGACTCCGCCTGTCGTCAGTCCCGTCATCTCTGCCTCCGTGTTTTGTTCTTTGTCGTGGCCGGCCGCGTCAGCGGTCGGGAATGCGGCCGACATGGCCGATGAAATCGTTGTACAGCTCGGCCATCCGGTTCAGCCGTTCCTCCACCTCCGGGCCCAGCTCGGCGAAGATGCCGTTCAGCAGCAGCTGGATCAGCGACACCATCGGCGCCGTCGAATCCCAGAACAGGTTGATCTCGGTCGGCACCGCGAAGACCTCGGTGGCGCAGTCATGGCCCCAGTCGCAGAACTGGTCGGTGACCAGCGTGACCGGCATGCCCGCGTCGCGCGCCCGGCGCGCCAGCAGCGGCGCCTGCTGCGAGTAGCGGCGGGCGTCGAACAGCACCAGCGCGGCCCCTTCGGCGTCGGTCAGCAGCACCTCGGCGAAGTTGCCGGAGGACAGGTCGACCAGTTGCACGCCGTCGCGCAGGTAGCGCAGCTGGTGCACCAGGATGGCGGCGATGCCGCGTTCGGTCTGGAAGCCGGCGACGAAGATCCGCGGCACGGTTGCCAGGCGCTGGACCACCGTCTTCCACTGCGGCGTCTGGGCCAGCTCGTAGACCCGGACGAGGGCGGCGATCTCCAGCTCGAGGCTGCGCGCCAGGTCGCCGCCGCCGCTGCGGCTGAGGGCCTGGAAATCGCGCAGCCGGTCGCCGATCAGCCAGGGGCTGTCGCCGATATCGGATTTCAGATCGGCCTTCAGATCCTTGAAGTGCTGATAGCCGACCGAGCGGCAGAAACGGCCGACGGTCAACTCGCTGACGCCGACCTTGCGGGCGATGGTGGCCGAGGTCTCGAACGGCAGCTCGCTCAGATTGGCCAGCATGTAGGTGGCGATGGCGCGCCCTGCCGCGGTCCCGTCCTGCAGGCTTTCGGTCAGTCTCTGGCGCACCGATCCGGTCACGAGCCGCTCCCTGTTTGAAGCAAGACTGTCAGTTTCCTGATCTTAATGCAACATGAGGTTGTTTTCTGACATGTAATTCTCAGAAGCCACCTCTCGTCAGAAATCGTGCACGATCCACGATGCATGATTGACTCCACCCCGGTCCGGTCGCTATCAGGCCGGGTCCGGGAGGAACACGGTGCCGCAGAAAGCCGCCATCTCCCGCGTCGTCCTGGCCGATCAGGTCGTGCGGGTGCTGCAGGAGCGCATCCTCGACCGGGTCTATGAGCCGGGCGCGCGGCTGAACATCGATGCCCTGTCGCGCGAGCTGGAGGTCAGCTCGTCGCCGATCCGCGAGGCCTTGATGCGGCTCGCCGCCGACGGGCTGGTCGCCGCCTCCTCCTTCGCCGGCTTCTCAGTGGCACCGGTGCCGCCGCGCGACTGGTTCGAGCAGCTGCTGGCCTATCGCGTCCTGGCCGAGGGCTGGGCCGCGCGGCAGATGGCCCGGCGCCGGCCGGCCGCCGCCATCGGGCGGATGCGCGAGAGCCTGGCGGCGATGGAAAGCGGCCGGCTGGGCCGCAAGGCGCGCGACTACCTGACCGCCAACCAGGCCGACCAGGCCTTCCACGAGGCCATGCTGGAGGGATCCGGCAACGAGATCCTGGCCCGCAGCGTGCGCGACCTGCATCCGCATCTGCATCACGCCCGGCTGTTCGCCAAGGTGCCGCAGGACATCGCCCCCACGATCGTCGAGCACCAGGCCATCCTGGCCGCCATCGAGGCGGGCGACGAGGACGGGGCGGCGGCCGCCCTGGAGCGGCATCTGCGCACCTCCTGGCAGCGCTATGACGGCTGGACGGCCGACGAACCGGCCTGACCCGGCCATCCCTTCTCACCGCAGAGGACATCCCCCGTGGCCAAGATCGTTTCCGTCGAGATCCTGCAGGCCGACCTGAAGCCGAAGGTGAAGCGCACCGACGCGGTGCAGGCCTTCGAGCTGCAGGAGACGCCGATGGTCCGCATCACCGATTCGGACGGCGCCGTCGGTACCGGCTACAGCTACACCATCGGCACCGGTGGCTCCTCGGTCGCCAAGCTGCTGGACGACCACCTGGCGCCGCTGCTGATCGGCCGCGAGGCGGACGACATCGAGCGGATCTGGCGCGACCTGTTCTACCGCGTCCATGCCACCACGGTCGGGGCCCTGACCTCGATCGCCCTGGCCGCGATCGACACGGCGCTGTGGGACCTGCGCAGCCGCCGCACCGGCATCCCGCTGCACCGGCTGGCCGGCGGCGCCAAGGACAGCATCGATCTGTACTACACCGAGGGCGGCTGGCTGCATCTGGACCAGCCGGCGCTGGTCGACGAAGCGCTGCAGGCCAAGGCGGCCGGCTTCGGCGGCACCAAGGTCAAGGTCGGCCGGCGGCATGTGGCCGAGGACATGCGCCGCCTGTCGGCGGTGCGCGAGGCGGTCGGCCCGGAATGGGAGATCATGACCGACGCCAACCAGGGCTTCACCCTGGACGAGGCGGTGCGCCGGGTGCGCAGCTTCCAGGAGGTCGGCATCGCCTGGTTCGAGGAGCCGATCCACGCCGACGACGTCCGCGCCCATCAGCGGCTGGTGGCGTCGACCAGCGTGCCGATCGCGGTCGGCGAGTCGATGTACAGCATCTCGCAGTTCA
>JAEKLZ010000514.1 GCA_019508225.1 Inquilinus limosus
ATCGGCGAGCCGTGCCGCCACCGCCCGGCCCTGCGCCCGGGTCTGGGCCAGGATCGGTGAGGCGCCGCCGAGCTGGCGGTAGATCTCGGTCGCGACCGGCGTGCGGCGGCGGGCGATCAGCCGCGCCACGACCGCCCGCGGCAGGCGCGGCAAGCGGATGATCTCGGGGTCGGAGAAGAAGTTGCGCAGGAACGGGCCGACCGCCTCGAGCCGGTCCGGGCCGCCGATCTGCAGCAGCACCAGGGCGATCCGGCGTCGGCGGGCGACGAGGATGGGGGCGGACGACATGGCGGGCTCCTGTGGCTGACCGGAGCCTGACCCACCGGGACGATAAGATCCAATCGATGAATACTATCTGGAAGATAGATCTTGCTTATCGTAAAGTTTCCTCAGTTCCCGATTGTCATCGCCGGGCTTGACCCGGCGATCCAGGGGCCACCAAGAGCGGCTCTGGCCGCCTTGGATGCCCGGGTCAAGCCCGGGCATGACAGAAAAGGGGAAGGCCGCGTCCCAACCCTATCGTGCCGCCATGACCCTCTCCGGCCTGTCCCTTCGCGATCTCGAATATCTCGTCGCCGTGGCCGAGCTGCGCCATTTCGGCCAGGCGGCGGAGCGCTGCGGCGTCAGCCAGCCCGCGCTGAGCATGCAGATCCGCAAGCTGGAGGAGACGCTGGGCCTGGCGCTGTTCGAGCGCGGGCCGAAGGCGGTGCTGGTGACGGCCAAGGGCGAGGTCATCCTGGCCCAGGCCCGCCGCGTGCTGCTGGAGGCGCGGCGGCCGCACCTACCAGCTGGTCGAGGCGCTGCGGCACGGCGCGCTGGACCTGGTGTTCCTGTCGCTGCCGGTGGCCGACCCGCAGATCGCCACCGCGCCGCTGTTCTTCGAGCCCTTCGTGCTGGCCCAGCCGGCCGACCGGCCGCTGGCCGCGGACGGCGCCGCCCGGATCGCCGAGCTGCCGCGCGACGGCCTGTTGCTGCTGGAGGACGGGCATTGCCTGCGCGACCAGGCGCTGGATGTCTGCGGCACGCTGGGCCTCGGCGGCAAGCGGCACAGCACCAGCCTGGAGACCTTGCGCCAGATGATCGCGGCCGGCGCCGGCTACAGCCTGTTCCCGCGGCTGGCGACGCTGGGCGAGGCCAGCGTCGGCGGCCTGGTCAGCTATGCCGGCTTCGCCGGCACGCCGCCGGGCCGCATGGTCGGCCTGGCCTGGCGCCAGAGCGATCCGCGGGCCGAGCAGTTCGAAGCGCTGCGCCGGGTCCTGCTCGACCACCCGCCGCCCGGCACCCGGGTCACCGCCGATGCGGGGAGAGGGGATGGAGGCCGCGACATGGCGCCGGCTCAAGCCAAATTTCGCGCGCGGACGCGCGCAGACCCCTCCCCCTATCCCCCTCCCGCAAGGGGAGGGGGGACTTAGAAGGGGATGTAAATCCGATTAGGGGAACGAGAGGAGCCTGGCGCGATCCGCGCGGATCACTCCTCGCGATGATGGTCCTTGCCGTCGACGTCGATCGGCACGCCCGGCAGCAGCTTGGCGGTGCGGATCGCCAGGGCCGATTTGACGTGGTTGACGTTCGGCGCCGAGGTCAGCTGGGTGGTCAGGAAGCGCTGGTAGCTGTCCCAGTCCTCGGCCACGATCTTCAGCAGGAAGTCGGTCTCGCCGGCCAGCATGTGGCATTCGCGGACCAGCGGCCAGCTGCCGACCAGCTCCTCGAATTTGCGCAGGTCGGCCTCGGCCTGGCTGGTCAGCCCGACCTGGGCGAAGACGGTGACGCCGAAGCCCAGTGCCTCGGGGTTGATGTCGGCGTGGTAACCGCGGATGTAATGCGCCTCCTCCAGCGCCCGGACGCGGCGCAGGCAGGGCGGGGCGGAAATGCCGGCACGACGCGCGAGCTCGACATTCGTCATGCGGCCGTCGTCCTGGAGGTCGCGGAGGATACGGCGGTCGATGCGGTCGAGTTTCACACGGCGCATGGGTTCTCTCATGAAAGGGCTTCCGTGATTACGCGCAAGGATATTGCCGGACTTTCACCGGGCGCAAGCGCAATCCATTGTCGCAGGGAGGGTTTGGCAGGATGAGCGCGGCGGCGCGCGCGGGGACGGGCGAGATCGGCTCCCTGCGGGTGTGGGTGGTGTCGGACGGCCGCCCGGCGAACGAGAACCAATGCCTGGGCCTGGCGGAAGCGCTCGGCATCGTCCCGGAGGTGGTCCGACTCGGCGCTCGCCCTGGCTGGCATCGGCTTCTCGATCCCGTTCGGCCCGCCGCCGGCTTCGGCCTGGACGGGCCGCCCTGGCCCGACCTGCTGATCGCAGCCGGCCGGCAGAGCGTCTATCCCGCCCTCGCGGTGAAGCGGGCGAGCGGTCATCGGACGCGCCTTGTGCAAATATTTCGTCCCGGCGTCAACCCGCGACGGTTCGATCTGATCGTGACGCCCCGCCACGACGGGCTGAAAGCACCGAACGTCTTCGCCACCGCCGGCGCGCTCAACCTCGTCACCCCCGCCCGGCTCGCCGCGGCCGCGGCCGAGTGGGAGCCGGTGCTGGGCCGGCTGCCGCGACCACGGACCGCGGTGCTGATCGGCGGCAGCAGCAAGTCGGTTGCGGTGCCGGAGGGCGCGGTGGCCCGACTCGCCGGCCAGCTGGCCGATCTGGCGCGCGGCGGGGTCGGGCTGATGGTCACCACCAGCCGGCGCACGCCGGCGGGCGAGGTCGCGGCGCTGCGCCGGGCGCTGGACGGCCTGCCCGCCTGGATCTGGGACGGCACGGGGCCGAACCCCTATTTCGGCTTCCTGGCCCTGGCCGACGCCGTGATCGTCACCCATGACAGCATCAACATGACCTCGGAGGCGGCGACCACCGGCAAGCCGGTGCATGTCGTCGAATGGGCCGAGCTGGCGCCGAAGCACCGCCGCTTCCATGACGCGCTGGCCGCCGCCGGCATCACCCGGCCCTTCACCGGCCTGCTGGAGCAGTGGAGCTATCCGCCGCTCGACGACACCGCCCGGGCGGCGGAGCGGGTGCGGGCGCTGTTCGAGACGACTCAGTCATGACGATTGCCTCTCCCGTTTACGGGAGAGGTCGGAGACGCGAAGCGGCTCCGGGTGAGGGCTCTTTGTCGAAGCCCGGGCCGGCCCTCACCCGGTCTCGCTGCGCGAGCCCGGCCTCTCCCGCCAGGCGGGAGAGGCAACGCGAAACTTTCGACGGTGCATGGGACGCAAGCGACGGCAGCAACCCCGACCCGCGTCGCCTTGCCCCGGCCGCCGCCGGTGGCTATCTATCGATGACACTTCCCCTCGAGCGGATTGTCGCCCCATGCCGGCCACCCATCGCACCAAGGTCCTGATCATCGGTTCCGGCCCGGCCGGCTATACCGCCGCGATCTACGCCGCGCGCGCCAATCTGCAGCCGATCCTGGTGCAGGGTCTGCAGCCCGGCGGGCAGCTGACCATCACCACCGATGTCGAGAACTATCCCGGCTTCGCCGACGTGGTCCAGGGCCCCTGGCTGATGGAGCAGATGGAGGCCCAGGCCCGCCACTGCGGCACCCGGCTGGAGTTCGACCTGATCACCCAGGTCGACTTCTCGCGCCGGCCCTTCGTCTGCACCGCCGATTCCGGCACGGTCTACGAGGCCGATTCGGTGATCATCGCCACCGGCGCCCAGGCGCGCTGGATGGGCCTGCCGAGCGAGCAGCATTTCCAGGGCCGCGGCGTCTCCGCCTGCGCCACCTGCGACGGCTTCTTCTTCCGCGGCAAGGAGGTCGCCGTGATCGGCGGCGGCAACTCCGCGGTCGAGGAGGCGCTGTACCTGACCAACCACGCCACCAAGGTGACGCTGGTGCACCGCCGCGACCAGCTGCGCGCCGAGCGCATCCTGCAGGACCGGCTGTTCGCCCATCCCAAGGTCGAGGTGGTGTGGAACCACACGGTCGAGGAGATCGTCGGCGCCGGCACGCCGGAGACCGTGACCGGCGCTCGGCTGCGTGACACCAGGACCGGGGCCGAGACGGTGCTGCCGGTCGACGGCGTCTTCGTCGCCATCGGCCACGACCCGGCGACCGCGGTGTTCAAGGGCCATGTCCGGATGGATGCCGACGGCTACATCCAGACCGCGCCGGATTCGACCGCGACCGACATCCCGGGTGTGTTCGCCGCCGGCGACGTCAAGGACCGGGTCTACCGCCAGGCCGTGACCGCGGCCGGCATGGGCTGCATGGCGGCGCTGGAGGCCGAGCGCTTCCTGTCCGAGCATGCCGGCACCGGCCATCTGGCGCGGATCGCCGACCGCGAGTCCCGCCCGGCCGCGCCGGCCCAGGTCGCCGCGGCAGGCTGACCCGCCCGTTCGGGCTGGGCGGCGCTTCGATTTCATAAGGACGATGACCATAGGGGGGCCATCCCCCCTATCGGTCGAAGCCAGGTGAAATATTTGTTCCCGGCTGCCCCAAGCTTTGCTTGCGTTGGGTCGATGGTGCCCGTCATAGTGTATATAGTGTGATTCGCAGGCGCGACGCCGAGCGCTGGTATATCGACCATCCCGCCCTCATCGCCCGCGCAAGAAACGAACGGGTGCCGGAGAATGGACTGGGACAAGCTGCGCGTTTTCCACGCCGTCGCTGACGCGGGCAGCTTTACCCATGCGGGCGAGAAGCTGAACCTCAGCCAGTCGGCGGTCAGCCGCCAGATCAGCGCCCTGGAGGAGAGCCTCAAGGTCCCGCTGTTCCACCGCCATGCCCGCGGCCTGATCCTGACCGAGCAGGGCGAGCTCTTGTTCCGCACCGCGCGCGAGGTCTTCGCCAAGCTGTCGATGACCGAGGCGCAGCTGAGCGAGAGCAAGGACCACGCCCGCGGCCCGCTGAAGATCACCACCACCGTCGCCTTCGGCTCGACCTGGCTGACGCCGCGGGTGCGCGAGTTCCTGACCGCCTTCCCGGACATCGACCTGACCGTCCTGATCGACGACGAGGAGCTGGATCTGGGCATGCGCGAGGCCGATGTGGCGATCCGCATGACGCCGCCGCGCCAGCCCGACCTGATCCAGCGCCATCTGATGACGGTGAAGATCCACATCTTCGGGTCGGTCGACTACCTCAAGCGCAACGGTATCCCGCAGACGCTGGACGACCTGAACAAGCACTCGATCATCGTCTATGGCGACGATGCGCGCGGGCCGATCGCCGACATCAACTGGCTGGCCCATGTCGGCAGCCCGCCGCCGGGCGGCCGCAAGATCGCGCTCAAGGTCAACAACCAGTACGCCATCTACCGCGCCGTGCGCAGCGGCCTGGGCCTCGCCGCCCTGCCCGACTTCATGGTCGACCCGACCCTGAACGTGGTGCGGGTGCTGCCCGAGGTGACCGGGCCGACCACCGAGGCCTATTTCGTCTATGCCGAGGAGCTGCGCCACTCCAAGCGCATCGCGGTGTTCCGCGACTTCCTCGTCCGCAAGGTGGCCGAGAGCAAGTTCTGAGGCTTCGGCTGCCGTTGCTGCCGTTGCCGCCCTTATCATCGTCATGGCGAGCCCCGAAGGGGCGTGGCCATCCAGGGCCGCTCGCACGGCCTCTGGATGGCCACGTCGGCTTCGCCTTCTCGCCGTGACGGCGCGGGAAGGCGTGATCGGAGTCTCCGAGCGCATGCCGGAAAATGGCGGCGCCGGGAGGCCCCGGCCACTCCCCAGGAGGAGCGGGCGGCGCGGCATCCGCGCATGCTCACCCGGGCGGCGGAGATCCATATGGACGTGATGGAGGCGACCCGCACCGAGGCGGTCGAGGCGCCGCAGCCCGGCGTCGATTATTGCCGGCGGATCGCCGTCGTCACCCGCTCACTGCGGCTGACCCCGCTGCTGGAGGACGACGAGCGGCGCAAGGCCGCGGCGAAGCGGGAGTCGGCGCAGGCGGACTGGCACGACCTGCGGGTGAAGCTGGCGATGCTGGCGGCGGCCTTGAGGTGTCCGAGGACGATGAGGGTCAGGGCGAAGGCCTCGCGCAGGCTGCGGATCTGCCGGGCGGTGTCCTCGTCCGCCGGTTCCAGCCCGACCACCGTGCCGCCGGTGCCCATCGGCACCAGCCCGACCGGCCGCATGGCGAAGCGCTGCGGCACGGCCAGGCCACGCAGCCGGTCGACGAAGCGGCAGGCGATGTCCTCCAGCGGCGCATCGGCGGCGATCCCCGCCGGCCAGCGCTCCGGCGCACGTTCGGCGTCGGTCACGCCCTCGAACACGGTCATGTGGTAGCTGGAGGCGGGCAAGAAAGCGAAGCGGCCGCCCCAGGGCAGGCCGCGCAGCCGCTGCGCCAGCTCGGCCAGGGCCGGCAGCTCCGGTGCCGTCGCCGGGATGTGGCAGATGACGGTGTTGCCGCGGAAGGGCAGGGGCGACCCGTCGCGCGCGAATTTCAGGCCCAGCGTGGGGTTCGGCGCGCCTTCCGCGGGCGACGTGAGGCGTGATGCCAGATCGGTCCGATCCAAGTCTCTCTCCGTCGGTGATGCCGGGCGGGCGTAGCAGCCGGATCGCGACAGGATGATGACGGTGGGTCATGCACCCAAGGTCAGAGCCGGCTCTGCGCGCTGTGCCAGACGCGGACGATTTCGATCCTCAGCGCGATTCGATAGACGATGACGTAAGGTGGAACCGTGACGAGTTCCCGCCAGCCTCTATGCCGAGGCGACCTCGACGCGGGAAATGCTCGAGACCGTCGGCCGCAGCCAGCAACCGCACCGCGAGCCGGTTCGCCGCCCATGGGTTGAACTCCGCGACATAGGCGCGGATGCGCTCAAGATCCTGCCGGGCCGGCTCGGTCCAGGCTACTTGCACTGCGGCGGGGGCAGTTCGTCTTCCGTCCCCCAGGACAGCAGCCAGCGCCGCATCTCCTCATGCGGAATCAACCGTCCGGCATCCGCCGCGGCGATGCCTTCACGGATCGCAGCGCGCTTGGCGGCGGTCTCCGGGTCGTCCTCCGGCGGCTGGATCGGCGCAGGCTTTGTCATGATTCCAATATAGGGGCGCTTCGCCCGTTCTGACCACGGAGCGCTTGCGGGCCTCACCCGCCCGGCAGCGCCTTCTCCATGAACACGCTCAGCGGGTCGGGGCCGTAGGCGCCGAAGGGGCCGGTCTCGCGGTAGCCGAAGCGGCGGTAGAGGCCGAGCGCCTCAGCCGACTTCACCCCGGTCTCCAGCCGCAGCAGCCGGATGCCGGTTTGGGCCGCGTCCGCCTCCAGCGCCTGCAGCAGGGCCCGGCCGATGCCCAGGCCGCGCGCCTCGGCGACGACGAAGATCCGCTTCAGCTCCGCCGTGCCGTCGTCCTGAGGGGCAAAGCCGCCGCAGCCCACCGCGCGACCGTCCTGCCGGGCGACCAGGAAGCGCACCCGCTGGGCCAGCAGCGCGGCGACGCTCAGCCCGTGCCGGCTTTCCGCCGGGTACAGCCCGGCCGAGCGGCGATCGGCCTGTTCGAGCAGCGCCTGCACCTCGGCCTGATCCGGCGTCTCCGGGGCGATGGTCAGGGTCATTCGTCGTCCTTCCAGCAGCGCCGGACCGTGCCGGCGGGGT